>NC_012529.1 GCF_000020685.1 Deinococcus deserti VCD115
GGGGGAGAGATCGCCGCGGTTATCCAAACCTCCATACACGGACATACAACGCCTGGAGCTGGACTCCATTGCCGCCATGACTGAAAGCAAGTGCTGCGACTGTGTATAAGAGTATCTGGAAGAACGAGAAGTGGCCTACAGTCTTATCCTGCTATCCACAGGAGCATTTTGCTGGAATGGAACCCTGCTGCTCTGGTTTCTCCTGCTGACTTCCACGCACTTGGCCAAGTCGACCGAAGTAGCCTGAAGACAGAGGCGTCTTCACGTGAAGACAGACACTGCGACGTGTCTTCACGTGAAGACGCCCGCAGGCCAGACCACGTATGCTGCACAGGAAATGCGCACACTTACCTTCTTTAACCACGCTGGAGGGGCTGCCAAAACGAGTCTGGCCCTCAACGTCGGTCACGCCTTGTCTATGGAAGGCTACCGTGTACTCCTCATAGACCTTGACCCTCAGGCAAACCTCAGCACCTGGCTGGGACACTCAATGGTCACTGACAACCAGACTGCTTTTCAAACGGCGATCAACAGCGAGGCGCGACTGCCCACGCCTCAAATAGTGCACGGCATGCGTCTCATTCCAAGCAATCTGCACCTGGCTCTTTCAGAAGGGCAGATGATGGCTCAGGAGGGTTCCACTCTTAATCTTCGATTTGCCCTGGAAGAGCTGAAGGGTGACTATGACGTGGTCCTCGTGGACAGCCCACCCAGCCTCGGCAAGCTCGCGGTTTTGGCTGCGCTGGCTGCTGACCTGCTGATTGTGCCGGTTCCGACCAGAGCCAAGGGGCTCAATGGTCTCCCGGGTGTAGCGGCAGCTTTGAACACCTACCGCCGTCTCAGGCCTGATCTCCGGGTCGGACTGTTTGTGCCGACACTCTATGATGGTCGCAATACCCATGACCGGGAGGTGTTGGAGGCGCTGCGACGCCAGATTCAGCCGCTCGCTGCCCCCCTGAGTTACCGGCCTGCGACATGGAACGACAGTGCAGGGGTAGGGGAGCCCATTCTTGTTTATGCACCGAATAGTCCCGCGGCCGCAGAAGTGCAGGCGCTGACTCGCGAAATCGCAATAATTGCTGGTCTGGAAAAGCAGGTCCACCATGGCTAAGCGAAAGTTTGATGCCACGGCGACCCTTGATGCGCTCCTCGGGCCGGCAGGTGCAGGAAATCTCGTCAGCCAGGATCAACTCCGCATGCTGGATGTACGCCAACTGACCCCCACGCCACATCAACCCCGCACGACCTTTACTGAGGGAAATCTACGGGAACTTGCTGATAGCATCCGTGAAAACGGTGTTTTACAACCGATTCTCGTCCGTACGACTCCAGCAGGGCTGGAAATTGTAGCGGGAGAAAGAAGGTGGCGTGCTGCCCAACTGGCAGGACTCACAACTATTCCCGCATATGTCCGGGACCTCGACGACCAGCAGGCCGCTGCTGCCAGTGCTGTCGAGAATCTGATTCGTGAGGATCTCAATCCTCTCGAAGAGGTAGAGGCCAAGCGCCGGATTGCCGCGCTGGCGCTTGATATACCGGAAGATCAAGTGATGACGCGCCTGCGTCGCCTGCTGGACAAACCCGAAGAGGATCCGGATGGCGTCAGGGAACTGGATACTGCATTTGGCCGCTTGGGCGGTGAAAAATGGCAGAGCTTTCTGCGGAACAAAGGTCGGATCCTGAATCTGCCTGAAGATGTGAAAGAGGCAGTTCGCGGGGGTCTGGACTACCGCAAAGCTCTGGTTATAGGAGGTGCTGGGGACGCTGAAGAGCGAGGGCGCCTTCTCGCCCTCGCCAGGGATGGAGCTACGGTTCAAGCCTTGCATGACGCACAGAAGCCACCACACACTCAACGTGAAGCTCAGATCAAAGCTGTGGCACGCGCCTTAGGGCAAAAGAGGCTGCTTGAACGCATCAGTCCTCGTCAACAGTCACGGGTTGACAAGTTAGTAGCTGAACTTCACCGGATTCTTGTCGAGGTGGACGAGGCTAACTGATCGGCCTTCCCATTCAGGGTGCCGTGTGTGGCACACCGGCATGAAGCATTCCAGATCCTCAGCTATTGCAACACGGTGGTCATGGGACGGACGAGTTCGCAAATTCTACTTTGCCCGCATGGAGCTTATTGCCGTGGTCTCGATCATCAGTGGCGTAGAGATTTCGCTCGTATGATCGACTCTTCTGCACTCAGGCAACAGCGGTACAGTCGCCCGCGTTTCCCTGCCCCGCGTTACAGTACAAGGTCTTGCCTCCCCGGCGATGGGCACTCCTGGTTGACGACTATAGACTCATCACGGCTGAATGGGCACCATCCCTACACTGGAAACGGATTTGACAGTGTCCACTCCTCCGAGAAAATACCCGCGTGGATAACGAACTGCTCAGTGACCGGTTCATGACCCTGCCGGCCAATGAAGCACACACCCTATGGCTACCCCATGGACCCTGATGATCGGATCTCCAGCCGGTGAGGGACCATGTGTGTGATCTGGCGTGAATGGCCCGGCCAGGACCAGCCAAAGAACGAAAGCAACCAACGAGGGGAGGCCATCGGATGCGCCTGGTAAAGAGTCAGGTTCAAATGGGTTGGATGAATGTCAATTCGGGCTGTCCGGTAGGGCGGCGAGGCTTCCCCAAGCTTCCTTCCGCGTTTGACCCCACCATTCCTGGTTACTGGGATGTCATTTTCCTGAAGTGCCGGATGCTGACGTTGGTGGACTCGCCACCGCAGAGGGAGCTGATTAAGTCTCACTTCTCTTCGCGAAGGTTTTTATGCGTTGGACTGAGCCAGGCCGTGTTTTCATCGCAAGAGGCATTCGGGCTGCACTGCCTTAACAATGATATATCCGCCTTCCAGATCGCAGCGCGGAAGCTGGAGGAGTGAGATGTGTCGCGAGCGTGAGGGTGCGAGGAGTTCTGGGCATGAGGTGCCCAGAACTCCTCGCATCTAAAGCGAATAGGGGAGAGGTTCTGGTGTCACGAGCGTGAACGTGCAGTTCACGCTCGTCCGGGAGAAGCGTCACCACGAGCAAATGTCCGGAGACAAGTTCAAAAAAGTTCAATCAGACCTTGGGGACAGTCTAAACAAGTTACGACCGCGAAACACAGATTTCTCTGAGTTCCCTCCTGACCAATATGTCTGAACCTTAGTGATGTTGACTTCTTTGATTGATCTTTTAAAAGATAAAAAGAATGATGATCATCATCAAGGGGAGTGCCTCGATACCGATAAACACGATGAAAAACCCACTTTTTCGCCTGAGTTGTCCGGTACCTGACGGGTTAAATCGCCTGAGTTGTCCGGTAGTTTCGCCTGAGTTGTCCGGTAGTTGAACACTCGATCGCCTGAGTTGTCCGGTAATAGAAGAGCCATGTTCGCCTGAGTTGTCCGGTATTAATTTCCTGGATTCGCCTGAGTTGTCCGGTATGTATAGAAAGGGATTCGCCTGAGTTGTCCGGTATTATCGCCTGAGTTGTCCGGTATAGGACGCACTTGGAAGAACCAAATCGCCTGAGTTGTCCGATGCCGGCTCCTGCGGCGTACATCTGGAGAGTTTTGCCGTTGAGTAGCAGCATTTAAGGGCTTCAAAGTCGAAATCGCCTGAGTTGTCCGGTACTGCATTCCCAGCAAACCGCCTGAGTTGTCCGGTATCGCCACCAGGGACGCGGAACGGTATCATGCGGCCATTCCACACTGGAGGCTTGGGCGTTGGCACGGAAAACCCGGAACGTGAAACGCTCACCGACACCGTTGACCGAAATTACTCGGATTGACGAAGCCAACGTGGGGCGCCTGGGGCTCATCAGCATCCAGGAGCGCGTCCCAGACACGTTTTCCTCCTGGACAGTGGAATTTCAGGTGGACGGCCGGCCGGCGACCCTGACCTGCGACGCCATGCCCAAGTACGGCGGCGTGCCCCACGGTCTCGACGGTGACATCGCCACGGCCATCATGGACCTGTACGTGGAATCCGGGTGCCCGGACGACGGACTGCTTCATACCACGGCGTACCAGATTCTCAAGCGGGCGGGTCTTGATGACTCTGGCCGGTACTACACCAATCTGAAGCAGACCCTGTACCGCCTCCGTACGGCCACGTATTCGGCGTCGGAAGCCTGGCGGGACCACCGGCGCGGCAACTGGACCACCGTGACCTTCAACTACCTCCAGGGCCTCGAATTTACAAGTGGAGACGAGGACCTGAACCTCAGCCGCAGCAGTGCTCTTCGTATCCGCCTGGCTGAACCTATCGTGCGGTCGGTGCGTTCGCAGTACACCAAACCATTGGACATCGAGTTTCTCACCAGCCTGGATCGTCCGCTGACCAGGGCGCTCTACCGCCTGCTGGATGCCCGGCGCTACTCGCCTGAAGATCCACGTACGCCTCGCATGACGTACAGCGTGAACCTGATTGACTGGGCTGCTGCCTGCAAGATCATTGACCAGCGCAGCAACAAGATCCGGTCCACGTTGCAAGGTGCCCACGATGAACTGATCGAGCGTCAGTACCTTGAAAGTGTTGAGTATGATGGGCGCGGTAAAAAACAGGTCATCACCTACCGCTTTGTCGAAGTAGGGGGCCGCAAGGCCGAACTGGATCTCCAGTCCTCTCCAGTGATGGCAGAGCTGGTCGGCCATAAGGTCTCGATCTCTGTAGCCCGCCGGCTGATGGAGGAGTTTGGTGAGGACCATATTCGGGAACGGCTTCAGAAGTTCCGGCGGTTACTCGACAGCGGATACCGCGTGCGCAACCGGTCAGCGCTGCTCGTGGATGTCATTCGTGACCAGGAAGACAAGTACCCGGAACCCTCGTCTACAGCCGTCTCGGCGCCTGGCCGCGCACCAGCGTCAGCTCCGCAGCCAGCTCGCATGCCCACCCTGGAAGAGGCCATGCATGAGCCCGAAACGCTGGAAGCGCAAGTTGAGAAGGCCATGAAGACCATTCAGTTTCTGCTGCGTGACCGGCTGAGTGTCAGCGAATACGGCCTGCTGCGTATGGGCCTGATCGTCGGCCAGCCTGATCCGGACCGCACCATGCGAGCCGCTCTGCAGGCAAAAAGGGACGGTACACTTGATGCATTCACCGACGACCTGCTTTCGGTCCTGGCCACTGTAAACCAGGACGTCCTGAGTGCGTCACCCGCAGTTTGAAAACGTCGCTTCTTTGACATGCGGTTCAGAAGTCCGGGATTGCCAACTTATCTACGCGTACTCTGCCAGATGCGGCCTGTCCAGTGGTGGTATTACAGGGCGACAAGGTCTCGGCCTGGCTCTGAGAAATCAGTGGCGTTCCATTACCGGACAACTCAGGCGATTTTGCACGCTAAGTCCTCTGTGGATGCGGGAAGGCTGCCCGTGATCCGGGTGGTTTCATCTGACCGGAGAAGATGTCAACCTGACTGGCGATGGCTGTACCTATATCTGGGTTTCTGCTGCTGTCAGGTTCTTTCGCTGGCTGTACCCATCTTTCCGGTCCCACCCGGGGCGGGGAATCCAGCGCTTCTCTATAGGTGCAGAGTAGAGGGAGGACTATGCACTTGATTGAAACCCTGCGCATTGAGGTTCAGGAACTGCGGGACGAGGCCAGCCGGCACGCTGGCGCGGGAGCCATTTACGCCGCAGGAGAAGCGGCGCGCGCAGCAGCTGGACTTACTGGCCTTATTGCGCGCCTGGAGACCATGCCAGAATGGCACGCACGACAGGCCACCGAGGACCATGCGTACTGGCTGGGGCTGGAGGCCCCCCGGTCCCTGGCTGCCGAGTGGGAGGTCGCCGCCTGTGAGCGTGCACTGTGCTGGCGCCAGGCATAAGCTCACAGGCGGTCCTGGAGCCCGCTCCAGAGGTCAGTCGTCCTGCGGCTCCTGTTCCCGCTCCTGAAGTTCCGCCAGGGGCGCCCCAGGTGTCAGCGCAAGATCGCACTGCGACATAAACGGCAGGTCAGTCGGGTATACACTGACGCCAACGGTCAGGGTGATGGTGCCTTCCCAGCGGCTCAGCACATAGTTCACGGCACTTTCCGGTGTGATGTCACGGGGCAGGACCAGGACCTCGGTGCCCAACTGTGTGATCCGCAGCTTGGACCGGAAGGGACTCTCTTCCAGCCAGGCCTGCAGTTCCTGAAACAACTGGTCCGTCGCCAGCGGCAGCTGGTGCGGATGCGTCACCTTGAGCAACAGGGGGTAAGCCCCGTGCGTGAGCAGTTCGGCCTCCGTGTCAAGCTGCCCGAGTTGTCCGATATGTACCGCCGCCTGATGAGCCAGCGTTAACGCGTCAGCGATCTCCGCCTGGGTCTCCAGGGTCAGGCGCCTCCAGGCCGGGTCCTCTGCGCCGTCAGGGGTCAGCACCACGGCGCCGTGACGAAGAATCTGCCACGACGTGAACGAGGCCGGGACCATCAGGAGTTCCACCTCGTCCATCCCCGTGACTGGCACCAGTTCCGCTTGCTGAAGCAGTTGTCCCAGGCCCGCGCTGAAATCCGGCGCTCCGTCTTCCAACGGGCTCAGCAGGGTTCCCAGGGGATTGACGAAGGCAATGATCACACCTGCATCCTAGACTGTCGCCCGTCAGCGTGCGCGGGGTAATCCCGGGGGTCGCCAGAAGGGGGACGGTCCTCAGGCTTCCAGAGCCTGTGCCGACCCTTCTCGGGCCCAAGAGCCATATTCAACAGGAGGACACGCTGCAGGCGGCCCGCATCTTAGGCCGCCTGCAGCGGAAAAGGAGGCCGCCTGGCCCCAGTGAGTTTCAGCTGAGCACGGCTCGACCGGACGGGTATCCGGCAGGGAGGAGCATGTAGGCTGCGGCCTTTCGTCAGCTTCTGAAGGCCGCAGCCAGCGCGGCTGTTGAACGCGAGAGCAGCGTGACATCCGTGCCTACGGCTACAAAGTTGTACCCCCAGGACAGATAGGTCCGTGCCTGCGCCTCATCGGTACTCAGGATGCCAGCAGCGCGACCGGTGGCCCGTATCCGGCGGGCCGCGTCCCGGATCGCGTCCTGGACTTCCGGGTGGCCCGGCAGCCCCAGATGCCCCATGCTGGCGGCGAGGTCAGCTGGCCCGATAAAGACCCCGTCCACGCCTGCCACTGAAGCGATAGCTTCCAGGGCTTCAAGCCCAGCCACGGACTCAACTTGAAGCAGCAGGCATACACCGTCATTGGCTTCGCCGAGGTAGCCCGCATCGCGTCCGAACCGGCTGGCACGGGCCAGTGCGGCGCCCACGCCCCGAACACCCAGCGGTGGATAGCGCGTTGCGGCCACCAGGGCGCGGGCCTGCTCGGGCGTATCCACCATGGGAATCAGCAGGGTCTGCGCTCCGATGTCGAGCAGCTGTTTGATGACCACGTCATTGCCGACCGGCGGGCGTACCACGGCGTGCGAGGGATACGGGGCGATCGCCTGCAGGCAGGACAGGGTCGATCGCAGATCGTTCGGGGCATGTTCCCCATCCACGGCCAGCCAGTCGAACCCGGCTCCGGCACACAGCTCGGCACTGTAGGGGTCAGCGAGTGCCAGCCACAGCCCGATCTGGGGTTTGCCCCCTGCAAGCGCCGCCTTGAACAGATTTTCAGACATGGGCTCCTCCTTGACCGCGGGGGGTGCCGACGAAGCGGCACGAGAAGGCACCCAGCGGTCCGTAATCAAAGGTGAACACGTCACCGCTGGAAATATCCACAGGACGGGTAAACGAGCCGGCCAGCACGAACTCGCCGGCACGCAGGCCTTCGCCGTGTGCGGCCAGACGGTTGGCCAGCCAGGCAATGCCCTGGGCTGGGTGTCCCAGCACGCCGGCAGCCACCCCGGTTTCTTCAATGACCCCGTTGCGCACGCACAGCGCCGCAGCCCAGCGCAGATCGATAGCGTCTGGCGCTACAGTCCGGCCGCCCATGATCACACCGGAGTTGGCGGCATTGTCGCTGATGGTGTCCATGACGCGGCGCGGCTTCCCGGTTTCCCGGCTGACCCGGGCAATGCGGGCGTCGATGATCTCCGCTGCCGGAGTCACGTATTCGGTGGCGCGCAGCACGTCGAACACCGTCACATGGGGCCCCTGCAGGTCACGGCCCAGCAGGAAGCCGAGTTCGACCTCCACACGCGGCTCCACGAAGCGTGAGAGGGGAATGTCTCCATTCGGCTCGAAGAACATGTCGTCGAGCAGCGCTCCGTAGTCCGGCTCATTGATCTGCACGGCCATCTGCATGGCCCGTGACGTCAGCCCGATCTTGTGGCCCACCACCCGGCGGCCATCCTCAATTTTGAGGGCCACCCAGGCGCGCTGAACCGCGTAGGCGTCAGCGACGGTCATGCCGGGGAAGCGTTCGCTGAAGGGCGAAAGCTGAACACCGCTGGATTCAGCGGCCTCCAGTTCGGCGGCGAGGCCCATCAGGGCTGTCTCGGGGATGACTCGGGGTAGCTCTATCATGCTGGTCTTCCCATCAGATCACATGGACCGGAATACCGGTCAGGGCTCCGGCCTCATGGGCCTGAAGGCCGCCGCCGAAGGCTTCCATCACCGAGGCTTCCTCAAACCAGCTGAGTGGCGTCTTTGCGCCCCACAGCGTCTGGCGCCGGGGGTCGTCTCGCATCCAGCGGATCGGCTTAAAGTCCGGGTCCACCGTGATGTAGTCGCTGGTATACAGCTCGATGCGGTGGCCGTCCGGGTCGCGGATGTACAGGAAAAAGGCGTTGGAGATACCGTGCCTTCCTGGGCCGCGCTCAATGCGCTCAGGCTGCCGGGCGCCGGCCAGGATGTCGCAGGTGCGGATAATCGAGTTCACGTCCGGCATCCAGTAGGCCCAGTGGTGCAGTCTCGGTCCTGGCCCGTTGGTCAGGGCCAGGTCGTGGACCCCTCCGCGGCGCTGGATCCACGCGGCCCAGTAGGCGTCGTGCTCGTCTACCGTGTATTCCGACAGTCGGAAATCCAGCTCGTTCAGGTACCAGTCCATGGTCGCTTTCACGTCCGGAACCATCACGTTGACGTGATCCACACGCTGCAGGCCCGGGCCGCGGTGGCGGTGGAACTCCTGCAGCATCCAGGGGTGCGTGCCAACCTCGTGGTAGAAGCTCAGCGGAATGCCGAAAGGATCCTGGAGCCGCAACATGCGGGGCCGGTCCAGTTCCTCTTCCCAGCGCCACGGCAGGTTCTGCTGCGCTGCCAGGGCAATCAGGGCGTCGAGGCTCTGCTCACCGCGCACCCGGTAACCCAGCTGACGGACGCGCACCGGGTCTTCGGGGCCGCGGCTCTGCTCGAGCTTCAGGGTCCACTCGCGGTCCTCCACGCCCCGCAGGTACAGGGCGTTGCCTTCCTCGTGCAGGATGTTCATGCCCAGCAGATCAACGTAAAACTCGCGGCTGGCGGCCAGGTCCGAGACCGTGAAGATGGCCTGCGCGATGCGGATGACGTCAGGCTTAGTCACGCGCGGCGCCTCCCTGATTCAGGAAGGCCTGGATGCGGCCCACGGCCTCGCTGCTGTCGTAGACCTCATACAGTGCCGAGTGCATGCGGACCGGGTCGCCGAAGAAGAAGCGCTCGTACAGTTCCTGGCGGCCCGCGAACGAGCTCATGGCCATGTCCCAGGCCAGCCGGAACAGCTTCAGGCGCTCGTCGGCGCTGGCGTTGCCGGCCTGCAGGAACCTGGCGATCTGCGGTCCCAGCGGTCCTTCGCGGTCGGCCTTGCTGGGCATCATGATGATGCCCGAGGCGCCCAGCAGCTGCAGCAGCTCCGGCAGACGCGCGTGGTTGGCCGGGTAATAGTTGCGTGCAGCGTCCAGGGGAGCGCGGGCCGGGGTCATCACGCCGTAGCTGTTGAGCGTGGCCTGCTCGCGGGCTGCCACCTCCAGGGCCTTCATGATCTCCAGCATGATGATGATTTCAGCGACCTTGCTCTGTACGTGCTGGAACTGACCGCTGCCGATGGCGTTGACGATGCTCTGCGCGGTGCCCAGAAAGGTCTCGGTCTTGGAGACCTTGAGGTTGACCACCTGGTAAGCCATGTGCAGCACGGCGTCCGTGCCGGCGTAGGCCTTGTTGGCCAGTTCCACGTCGTAGAGCAGGAATACGCGTTCCCAGGGAACAAGCACATCGTCGAAGATCACGAAGGCGTCCTGTTCGTCAAAACGGCTGGAGAGCGGATGATCCTCGGGGTCGCGGCCCACGTCGATGGGCTCGCGGCACTGGAAACTCAGGCCCGGCGTGTTGGTGGGCAGACCGAAACCCATGGCGTAGCGGCTCCTGTCGGCATTTTCCTTCAGGACCGTGGACGGGAAGATCAGGATCTCATCGGCGATGGGCAGGGTGGCCATCATGCGCGCGCCGCGCACGATAATGCCTTCTTCGCGCTCCTCGACCACACCCAGCGCGATGTACGGGTCGGGCAGCTCGGAGGCCATTTTAGCGCGGTTGACCTGAGGGTTGGTCAGGGCGTGCGTCAGGCACAGGTCGTGGTCGCGCACGTACTCGTAGTAGCGGCGCATGTTGGCGGCAAAGTCGCGCTTCGGGTCGCCGGCAATGCTGGCGCTGCAGGTGCTGAAGTACTCGGCCCCCATCCCGGCGGCCATGACGTTGGCATTCATGTAGTCGGGCGCGCGGCCCAGGAAGCCCAGACCGTAGTTCGCGCGCACGCGGTGGGCCTCGCCGATTTTGGCCAGGTCCTCTTTCGTGCGGGGCACCATGAAGGAGGTCGCGTAACGCACGCCGCCTTCTTCGTACGTGAGCAGGTCGCGCAGCTCAGGCTGATGCTGGAGGTCGTACAGGCCAGCCAGGGAGCGGCACATGTTGGCAGTGGACGGGTGCGTTGTAGGGTCCTCCACACGCTTGCCGTCGATGTACAGGGTTGGAGGGTTCTGGCGCAGGCGGTCGAGGAACTGCTGCCCGGTCACAGCGCCGGGAACACGTGTGCCTGCGCTGGAGTCGGCTATTGGACCAGTGGTTGTCTGAGTCATGGGAGAGCTCCTTTATCGGTCCTGGCTGGCCAGACCGGTGTAGTTCGGGTCCACGAAAAGCCCGCCCTGCCGCTGCTCGGTGATGTGGTCCGGGTCGCCGTGCAGGTGCTCGACCTGACTGGCATAGCCTTCGGCGTCGTCTTGAGGCTGATAGTCCAGGCGGTCCCAGCCTTCGGGCGACATCCAGCGGCGGGTGTTGCCGCTGATGCCGGCCACGGTCAGGTAGCCGACGTCCGGGGCCGTGACAGCCCGGCTGAACAGCTGAGTAGCGTCCCGGGGCGAGAGCCAGGTAGACAGGTGGCGGCGGTCTTTAGGCTGCGGCTGGAACGAGCAGATGCGCACACTGACGAATTCCATCCCGTAGCGCTCCCAGTACATGCGGCCCAGGGCCTCGCCGAAGACCTTGCTGACGCCGTAATAGGTGTCGGGCCGCACCGGCACGTCCGGGGAAATGGTCTCGCTGCGGGGGTAGAAGCCCACCGTGTGGATACTGGACGCGAAGGCTACGCGCCGCACTCCAGCCTGCCGCGCCGCTTCCAGGACGTGATAGGTGCCGTCCATGTTCACCGCACGGATGCGTTCATAGGTGTGCTCGTCAGCGATGGCGCCCAGGTGGATCACCGCGTCGACGCCTTGCATCGCGGCAAGAACCTCATCGAAATGGGTCAGGTCGGCTTGGACGATCTCCTCGCCGGCCTGCGCCTCGCTGAGGTCACGGAGGTCGGTCAGGCGCAGCAGCGGGAAGTGGCCGCGCAGCCCCTCACGCAGGGCCTGGCCGATGGTCCCGGCCGCCCCAGTGATCAGCACGCGCTGCGGTGAGTTCATCCTTCCACCACGGTCTTGTCCACTTTGGGCGCCTGACCGACGCCCAGCTTCGCGGTCTTGTGGGTGCCCAGGGAAATGGCGATGTTCTTGGTCTCCATGTAGAACTCAAAGGAGTAGTCCCCGCCGTCCCGGCCGATGCCACTGTTTTTCACGCCGCCAAAGGGAGTGGGCAGGTGCCGCACGTTCTCGCTGTTGACCCAGATCATCCCGGCCTCCAGGCCCTGCGCGAAGCGGTGCGCGCGGGTCAGGTCGTTGGTCCACAGGTAGCCTGCCAGGCCGTACTTCACGTCGTTGGCCAGCGCCAGGGCGTCGGCTTCGTCGGTGAAGGGAATGGCGGTCAGCACAGGTCCGAAAATCTCCTCCTGGGCGATGGCCATATCGTTCCTGGCGCCGGTAAACAGGGTGGGGGAGACAAAGTTCCCCGCTTGGCCCACGCGCTCGCCACCGGCGGCGATGGTGGCCCCTTCCTCACGGGCCTTGCCGAAGTAGGACATGACCTTCTCGAAATGGCGAGGGTGCACCAGCGGCCCGACCTCAGTTTCAGGGTCCAGGGGATCGCCGACACGGATGTTGCGCGCGCGCTCGGCGATGCGGGCGGTGAACTCGTCGTAGATGCCTTCCTGCACCAGCACCCGGCTGGAACTGGTGCAGCGCTCGCCGTTGAGCGAGTAGATCATGAACACCACGGCGTCCAGAGCGCGGTCCAGGTCCGCATCGTCGAACACCACGACCGGGTTCTTACCGCCTAGTTCGAAATGCACGCGCTTGAGGGTCTCGGCCCCCTGGCGCATGATGTGGCTCCCGGTGGTGGTCTCGCCCACGAAGGCGATGGCCTTGATCAGCGGGTGCTCGGTTAGCGCCTTGCCAGCGCTCTCGCCGAAGCCGTGCACCAGGTTGTGCACACCCCCCGGCAGCCCCGCTTCGTCCATGATTTCGGCCAGCAGCGTGGCGCTGACCGGGCTCCACTCGGCCGGCTTGTGCACGACCGTGCAGCCTGCCGCCAGCGCAGGAGCAATTTTCCAGGTGGACAGCATGAACGGCGTGTTCCAGGGCGTAATTACGCCCACCGGGCCGATGGGCTGGCGCAGGGTGTAATTGATGAAGCCGGGGGCCGGCAGGCTCTGGCCATCGCCCGCGCCTGGCGCCCGGTCGGCATAGAAGCGGAAGTTCTCGGCGCCGCGGGTGGCCGCGGATTTCATAAACCGGATCGCCTGACCGGTATCGATGCTTTCGAGCACCGCGATTTCCTGAGCCCGCGCCTCGATCAGGTCGGCAATGCGGTGCAGGATCCTGCGCCGCTCGGCGCCGCTGACCTCCCGCCAGGTCCGGAAGGCTTCGTGGGCGGCCTGGGCAGCCCGGTCGATGTCCTGAGCGTCGCCACTGGCCACCTGGGTCAGGAAGGCATTGTCCACCGGGGAGTGCGTGTCGAAGGTCTCGCCGCTGCTGGAGGCTACCCACTGGCCACCGACAAAGTGTTGCAGGCCTCCTATGAGGCGCTCTTCACGCAGCCGGCGTGCCAGATCGTGATTGGGGCTGATTGTCTGTGTCATGGTCGCTCCTTAAAAGGTGGAGAGGCTCGTCATGCTGAGGGCGTCGCTGCGGCTCAGCGGCCGTCCCACTCGCCTTCCTTGCTTTCCTGTCCGGTAATCGGCTCGGCAAGGTTATCTTCTTCCTGAATGTCGTTGATCAGCGTGCCCAGGCCCTCGATCTCCAGGCGCATCACGTCCCCCGGGTGCACGTGGCTGATGCCCTTGGGGGTGCCGGTCAGAATCACGTCGTCCTTTTGCAGGGTCATGAAGCGGCTGATGTGCTCGATCAGTTCAGGAATTCCGAAAATCATGTCCCGGGTGCTGCCTTCCTGGCGCAGTTCGTCGTTGACGTAGGCGCGCAGGGTCAGGTCGTGGGGATCTTTGATCTCGTCGGCGGTGACGTAGTACGGTCCGAGCGGCCCGAAGGTGTCCCAGCCTTTACCGCGCATAGGGGGGCGGAAGGTATTGGTGACGTAATCGCGCACGACCAGATCGTTGCCGATGGTGTAGCCGCCGACGTAATCCATGGCGTCTTTGGCCTTGACCCTGCGGGCGTCGCGGCCGATGATCACTCCGAGTTCCACCTCGTAGTGCATAAACTGGGCGCCGCGCGGGTAAATCACCGTACCACCGTGAGGCAGCAGGGTGGTATTCGGCTTCCAGAACAGCGCGGGCTCCTTGGGCTGGGTCAGGCCAAGTTCGCCGGCGTGGTCGTTGAAGTTCAGGGCCAGGGCGATCACCTTGGGCGGATCGACCGGCAGGCGGAAGTGCACCTTGCTGGGGTCGTGAGCCACGCCTGCGGCGTCAATCAGGTGGTTGTCGTGCAGATGACCGGTGAGCGGCCGGCCACCGCTGATGAAACGAGCGTATTTCATGGATTCTCCTGGGCTGACACTAAAAGTGAAGTGACCTTCAGCATAGGCCTGGGGCGGCCTTCGGGTTTTTGGAGATTCCATGAATCCTGGCTGTTTCATTTGTAGAATCAGACAAATGCCTCAGCTTTCCGACCTGTGTGTGGCCCTGGATCTGCCGGTGCCAGATCATGGCAGCTGTGCCTGGACCACACCTGAGGACGCCTGCGCGCTGCTGCCTGATCAGCCGGCCGAGGTGGTCCGGACGGCCGTACTGGCCTTCCGGGCGCAGCAGATGGCCGCCGTGCCCGGAAGCGCCAGCGTGTTTGCCGCGCTGCGCGAGGCCGTTGCCCATCCCCAGCCCGAGCGTGAACTGACGCGCCTGTTGGCACGTTTGACTGGAGGATTCGTCGCCATTCATGCCAGCTGGGGGGACCTGGTGGCTTCGTCTGGTGATCCCCGCCCAGGGCAGGTCTGGAAACTCATCCATAAAACCCGTCACGTGGGCACGCTGACCATGGCCGTCGCCGCTCGGTGGGCGCCGCTGATGCCGGTGGCTGCCGAGTACGCCCTGCTGGCGCGCCTGCAGTCGGCCGCCGCCGGGGCCGCGCGCCGCCGAGTGGGAGAGCGGTCCCTGGACGCCCTGCTTTCAGGCCAGGACGATGCTCCAGGGCTCGGGAGCGGACCCTTCGCGCTGGCCGTGGCGCGCTTTTCGCACGAGACGGCAGCCACGAAGACAGCCCGCGCTGCCCAGGAACACGCGCTTGACGTGCTGGCCAGCGCAGGTGAGGGGTATTTCATGGAGCGGGGGGTGACCGCCTATTCCACGGTGCGTGGTCAGCGGGCCGTCTGGCTGTGGCCTACGCGCGACCTGCCCCGCGAGGGTGTGGCCCTGCATGCCGCGCTGCTGGCCTCCACAGAGCAGGACGTCCGCCTGGGCGTGAGTGCCAGGCACCATGCCGGAAACGTGCGCGGCGCGTTTGATGAGGCTTCCCAGGCGCTGACGGGCACCCGGGAAGCCAGAGGCTGCACTCTGTTTCAGGAACTTGACCCGCTGCATACGCTGCTTACCAGTGGCGCCCTGAGTACCTTGCAGGCGCAAGTGCGCTCGCGCCTGGCCACCCTGGACGACAGCGGGCGGACTGAAGTGACCTTGCGGGCCTACCTGAACCACACCGGACCCCTGACGGGCCTGGCGGCCCAGCTGCACATTCATGTCAATACCCTGCGCTACCGCCTGCGCCGCGCAGAAGAGGTACTGGGCGGCCCGTTGGATGATCCACATCTGCTGGCCCGGCTGTATCTGGCCTTCGAAGCCCGGCCGTAAGCTCAAGTTCGGCCAGGACTGGTTCATCAACCGGTTCCCGCGTCTCCGTTCCAGGGAAAAGTTGCGCCCAGTGAGCCCGTGTGCCGATTCGGCCAGGGTTCATCTGACGTGTTGGAAACATGGTCTGAGTCTGCTGACAGGCTGACGTTTCGACTCGGCAGGCCTCACCGGCAACCAAAATTTTTCTGACGTATTGACAAATGGCAATATGTAGATCAGTATAGATCTATGGAATTCGATACGACAGCAGAGGTGTTCAAGGCCCTGGGCGATCCTCACCGCCTGAAAGCCCTTCACTTTCTGGCCACGGCGACCCCGGGCTGCTGCCAGAACGGAGAGAGCGTCTGTGCCTGCGACCTGGTCGATCACCTGGGGTTGGCGCAACCGACCGTGAGTCACCACATGCGGCTGCTTGTCAATGCTGGGCTGGTGACTGCTGAGAAGCGCGGCCGCTGGACCCACTACACGCTGAGCCTTCAGGGTCTGGACACCGTGCAGTCCCTTCTGAACATCCTCGCCCGGCAGATTGCTCAGTCTCCTGCCTGCACGCCCGCTTCCCGTCCTCAAGCCCAGGCTTCTTAAGCCGCCTTCCTCAAAAGGAGTCCACATGAACACCCTCTGGCTTGTCGAGACTTCCGTTGACCGCCTTCAGCAACTCCGCCAGGAGGCCAGGCACGAAGCCCTGGTGCGACAGGCGCGCCGCCGCGTGTCCTGGGACCCCCGCCTTCTGTTTCACCTGCCTGCCCCCAGGTTATCTTCCGCCCCCTGCCTGACCTGCTAAAGGAGCCCTGCCATGACCCAGACGATTCCCGGCCTGACCGACCAGACCACCACTGCTGCCCTGATTGCCCGGCTCCGCACCCTTCCTCAACGGCCCCTGGAATTCCACCTGCACGGCGAAGTCCTGGTTCCGGCCGGTTACCACGTCACCGAGGTCAAGGCCGTCACTGTCGAGGCGATGGACTGCGGCGGTAAGGCCAGCGCCTGGCGAGAAACCGTCATCCAGCTGATGGACGGGACCACAGAAGAAGCCAAGGCGGGATTCATGACCAACCGCAAATTTCTGGCTATTTATGACCGGGTGGTCCGGCATATTCCCGTCCGGGAGGAAGCGGAAGTCCGGTTCGAGTACGGCAGTGGTGAGCGCCCGGCCCTGCAGTACCACGTCACGCACATCGAAACGCAGCCGGAGCGCATGATCGTGCACCTGCGTACGCCTGGCGTGCAGTGCAAGGCCGCTGACGCCTGTGGGCTGCCGGCTGCCGACGCCGCCGGAGACTGCGTGCCCGAGAGCGGCTGCTGCGCGCCTCAGGCCCCGATTTCCCTCAGCTGATGATCCGGCCTTCTGCGTCCACGCCACTCCTGGTGTGGACGCTGGCCTTGCTCAGCACGGTCAGCTACGGCGCCCTCTGGTATGCCCAGCCGCTCCTGGCAGTCGCGACTGAGGAGACGTTTGGCTGGAGCCGCACCCATACTGGCCTGGCCTTTACCCTGGCGCTGGTCGTCACGGCAGTACTGGCTCCCAGAGTGGGCCGCAGACTCGATCAAAATGGCGGGCGAATCCTTCTGACCTCTGGGGCGGTGCTGGGTGCCGTGGCGTTTGTGATTCTCGCCGTGTCCTCCTCGTACCCCATGTTCGTCGTCGGGTGGCTGCTGGCGGGCATAGCGATGAGTCTGACGTTCTACGAGGCAGTGTTCACCGTACTGGCCCACCAGCTGGGTGGTTCCGCGCGGGCCCGCGCCAGCCTGACCATCACCCTGGTGGCAGGACTGGCCAGCACGGTGTTCGTGCCGCTGACCACCGTCCTGCTGCAGGGTTTTGGGCGGCAACCGGCCCTGCTCAGTCTGGCCGCGCTGCTGCTGGCTATGGGGGCGCTGGTCTGGACGGTACTGCCGAACTCGAGTGGAGCGCCTGCGGCCGGGTCTCCATTTGTCCCGGACCGCCGGTTTTTCCGGCTGACGGCCGCTTTCACCCTGGCGCGGATCATCACCGTAGGAGTGGGACTGCAACTGGTGCCGCTGCTGCTCGGATCTGGGTACCCGCCACTTGAGGCTGCCGGGCTGGCCGCGTGGATGGGCCTGGCGGCGCTGCCCGGCCGGATGCTGTTTATGCCGCTGATGGCCCGGTGGCAGGCCGTGCCACTCAGCGCTGCCCTGATCGCCGGGTTGTCAGCCGCGACCCTGCTGTTTCACTGGGCAGACTCCGCGGCGGCGGCGGTGCTCGGCGCGGGCCTTTTCGGCATGACGAACGGTGCGCTGACGCTCGCTCGCAATGAAGTTTTGCTGGCTGCGTACAGGACAGAAGTTTTTGGAGCTGCCAACGGCCGGATGGCCTCGTGGGTGAATGGGGCCCAGGCCCTGACCCCTCTGGGAGTAGGGTTCCTGTTCACCATGACCGCCGGGTACAGCGTTTCACTGAGCATGATGGCTGGGCTGGGCGTGACCGCCGTGCTGGTGCTGGCCTCTATGGGCAGACGGGACACGCTGGATAAACCGGCTTTTCCAGAGGTTTCAGGGCGTCAGTAGAGCTGGAAACAGGGGAGGCGCGCTGTAGCTGAAGCGACGTTCTTCCGGCAATCGCCTGTGTTGTCCGGCATGGGCGGTTGCCTGCCGACAGGAATCACATCCAGTCGCAGGAGCCGGACCTCCTGGGAACCCGGTTCAACCGTGAAATGGCGTGGAAAGCGGAGCAGCGGACTCTGCTAGCATTCCAGCAACCACAACGCAGTGTTTTTGCACGGAGGCTCACTATGAAAACCCGGTTGCTCCTGACCGCTTTGCTTGCCACCACGTCCCTTGCCCTGGCCGAAGTCCGCGTCGGCGTCATCGTTTCGTCTACCGGTCCCGCGGCCAGCCTGGGGATTCCCGAGAAAAACACGGTCGTGCTGCTGCCGCAGACCGTTGCCGGCCAGAAGATCGTCTACACCATTCTGGACGACGCCTCCGACACCACGGCCGCCGTCACCAATGCGCGCAAGCTGATTCAGGACGGCAAGGTCGATCTGATTATCGGCACGACCACGACGCCCGCCTCACTCGCCATGATCGACGTGGTGTCCCAGGCCAGGGTGCCGATGATCAGTCTGGCTGCCTCCGAGAGCATCATCAAGCCAGTTGATGCCAAGCGCAGCTGGGTCTTTAAGACGCCTCAGACCGACGCCCTGATGGCCGCGGCCATTGTGCAGCACATGGTGAAAAACAAGGTGCGCACTGTGGGCTACATCGGCTTCAATGACGCCTACGGTGAGGGATGGGCCAACGAACTCAAGCGCAACGCGGCGGCGCGCGGCATCAAGGTGATTGCTGAGGAACGTTATGGCCGCAGTGACACGAGCGTCACCGGGCAGATCCTGAAGCTTGTCGCGGCCAGGCCCGATGCCATCCTGGTCGGGGCGTCCGGAGTTCCAGCTGTTCTGCCACAGAAGACCCTGAATGACCGCGGCTATACCGGCACCATCTATCAGACCCACGGCGTAGCCAACGCTGACTTCCTGCGGGTGGGGGGCAAGGACGTCGAAGGCGCCATCCTTCCTGCGGGCCCCGTCCTGGTTGCCGATCAGCTGCCCACGACCAACCCCACCCGCCGCGTCGGGCTGGCCTACATGAACCTGTACGAGGCAAAGTACGGCAAGGACAGCGTCAGCACCTTTGGCGCGCACATGTGGGACGCCGGGCTGCTGATGCAGAAGGCGCTTCCTGTAGCTCTCAAGAAAGCCCAGCCCGGCACGCCTGCCTTCCGTGAGGCGCTGCGTGATGCTCTTGAAGGAACCCGGAACGTGATCGGGGCGCACGGCATTTTCAACCTGAGCGCTACCGACCACCTGGGGCTTGACGCGCGCAGCCGCGTGATGGTGCAGATTGTGAATGGGGGCTGGAAACTGCTGAAGTAACCGAGCGGCACAACAGGAGGAGGGGGTATTTGCCCCTCCTCTTTTTTGTGGTTCTGCGTAGCGCTGACCGGATGGTGTTCAACCGCCGAGGTAGCTGGCACTCAACTCAGGATGCCTGGCCAGTTCCTGAGCTGGACCACTCATCTTGACCTGGCCGGTTTCAAGCACGTAAGCCTCGTCGCTGATGGCCAGACTGGCGCGCGCATTCTGCTCGACCAGCAGCACGGTCACGCCACTGTCGCGCAGGTCGCGCACGATGCGCAGGATGTCGCGCACGATCAGGGGCGCCAGCCCGAGCGAGGGTTCGTCCAGCAGCAGCAGCTTCGGCCTGCCCATCAGGGCCCGGCCAATGGCCAGCATCTGCTGCTCGCCTCCTGACAGCGTGCCTGCCAGCTGGCTGCGCCGCTCCAAGAGGCGGGGAAAGCGGGCGTACACCTCGTCCAGGTCGGCGCGCCAGTGCCCCCGGCGGCGGGTGTAGGCGCCCAGGGTCAGGTTGTCGGCCACGCTCATGCTGGCAAACAGTTCGCGCCGCTCGGGCACCAGACTGATGCCGCGCGCGACCCGCCCTTCGAGCGGAACGCCGCGCAGCGTTTCGCCCGCGTAAAGAAGTTCCCCCTGCGACGGCAGGATGCCCATCACCGAGTTCATCAGGGTGGTTTTGCCCGCGCCGTTGGCGCCGATGACGCTGACGATGTGTCCCTGGGGCACCTGCACGCTCACGTCACTCAGGGCTTCGACCCGGCCGTAGCGGGTATGCAGATGCTGCACGTCCAGCAGAACACTCATGCCACGTCCTCCGTCAGGTCTACACCCAGGTAGGCCTCGCGCACCGCCGCGTTCGCGCGCACCTCGGCCGGAGAGCCCTCAGCCAGCTTCTCGCCGTAATTCATGACCACCAGGCGGTCGACCAGGCTCATCACCAGGTCCATGTCATGCTCCACGATCAGGATCGTCACACCCTCGTCACGCAGGCGGCGCAGCAGCTCCACCAGAGCGGTCTTCTCGCCGTAGCGCAGCCCGGCGGCTGGCTCATCGAGCAGCAGCAGCACGGGGTCGGCCACCAGGGCGCGTGCCACCTCCAGCACCCGCTGCTGCCCCAGCGGCAGGTTCCCCGCCAGTTCGAACGCCTGCTCTCCCAGCCCGACCCGCTGAAGCTGCTTCAGGGCTTCCTGCTGAAGCGCGGCCTCTTCGTGGCGCTCCAGGTGCAGCATGCTGCGCACCACGCCGGCCCGGGCGCGTGCGTAGCCGCCCATCATGGTGTTTTCCAGCAGGGTCAGTTCCGGCAGCAGATGCACATGCTGAAAGGTCCGGCTGATCCCCAGACGGTGAATCTGACCGGCGCTGCGCCGGGTGATGTCCTGGTTCAGGAAGCTCACCCGGCCGCTGGTCGCTGGATTGACGCCAGTCAGCAGGTTGAAGACCGTGCTTTTGCCGGCGCCGTTCGGGCCGATCAGGCCCAGAATTTCTCCGGCCCGCAGTTCAAAGGACACGTCGTTCACGGCCTTCAGGCCACCGAACTGCTTGACCGCATGCTCCACCTTCAGCAGCGAGGTGCCTGGCTCTGGCGAGAGGCGCCCGGCGAGGGGACGCCCGGCTGGCAGCAGCCGCATGCGTTCCTGCGGAAGGATGCGCTCCACCAGCGGCCACAGGCCCCGGCGCGCAAATTGCAGCACCAGGATAATCAGCAGCCCGAACACCACCGTCTCGAAACTGCCCTGCTGACCCAGCAGTCCCGGCAGCACGTCGCGCAGCTGTTCACGCAGCTGGGTGATCAGCGCCGAGCCCATCACGCCGCCCCAGACGTACTGGGATCCGCCGACCACGGCCATGAACAGGTACTCGATGCCCGCGGAGAGACTGAAGGGCGTGGGATTCAAAAAGCGCTGGTTGTGGGCATAGAGCCAGCCGGCCAGCGAGGCCATCAGAGCTGAGAGCACGAACACCTGGACCCGCAGGCTGAACGTATTGACGCCGAAGGCCTCAGCCACCAGGGGCCCGCTGCGCAGCGCTCGCATGGCCCGCCCGGTTCGCGACGACAGCAGAAACTGCGCTGCCAGGGCGGTCAGACCGAGGCCCAGCAGGGCCAGATAGGCAAACGACCGTGGACTGGTCAGGTTCAGCCCGAACAGCTGCAGCGGCGGAATATCCGTCAGGCCGGTGTTGCCGCCCAGCGCCGGGGTGTTGCCGAAGACATAGAACAGGCTGATGCCCCAGGCGATCGTGGCCAGGGGCAGGTAGTGCCCCTGCATCCGCAGGGTGATCAGGCCCAGGAAGGCCGCGATGCTGCCGGTGGTTACAAAACCGGCCAGCAGGCCCAGCCAGGGGCTCCAGCCCAGGCGGGTGCTGACAATGGCGGTGGTGTAGGCACCCACACCCATGAAGGCCGCGTGCCCGAAGCTGGTCAGGCCGACCACGCCGGTCAGCAGGACCAGGCCTGTGACCACGATGGCAGAAATCAGGATGTTGGTCAGCAGCGTGACCTGAAACGTGGGAAGCAGCAGGGGAAGCAGGGCGGCAATCAGCACGGCGGCGCCGGCCAGCAGTGTCCGGCGGGAGAGTGGGGGACGCGCGGCGCTCATTCCTCGTCCTCCGGAATGTGGCGGGTCGTTACACTTCGCCACAGCAGCACCGGCAGAATCAGCGTAAACACGATCACTTCCTTCCAGGCCGACAGGCTGAACGACGCGAAGCTCTCGATCAGGCCCACCAGAATGGCCCCGGCCGCAGCCAGCGGATAACTCACCAGACCGCCGATGATCGCCCCGATAAAGCCCTTGAGCCCGATCAGGAAGCCGCTGTCATAGTTCATGGCCACTGATGGCCCGATCAGCATTCCGCCCAGGGCCCCGATCAGGGCCGCCAGCGTAAAAGTCAGCGTGCCGGCGGCTGAGGGACTGATGCCCACCAGGCGGGCGCCCAGCCGGTTCACGGCCGTGGCCCGCAGCGCCTTGCCGGCCATGGTGTGGTTGAAGAATTGTGCCAGGCTCAGCATCAGCATGGCCGAGACCAGGATCACCAGCAAACTCTGACGGCTGAGCGTCACCTGACCCAGGCTGAGGTTGCCTTCCACAAATGCTGGGGTGCGGGAGCCCTCGGGCCCGAAGAACAGCAGGGCCAGTCCGGTCATCAGCAGGTGCAGGGCCACTGAGGCGATCAGCAGCACCAGAACGCTGGCGTTCTGCAGCGGCTGGTACACCGTGCGGTACAGCAAAGGCCCCAGCGGCGCCACCAGCGCGAGGGTCAGCAGCACCTGGGACCACAGCGGTGGTTTCAGAGGCGCCAGCCAGCCGGTCAGGGCCCACACGCCCAGGCCCAGCAGTGTGGCGGTGCCCAGGACCATGCCTCCTCGCCCGGCCTGACCACGCCGGGCCAGCGAAGCGGCTTCCATAACGGCCGCAACGGCAAGCGCCCCCAGCAGCAGCCACAGCGTGCCGGGGGTCTTTCCTAGCTGCAATGCGGCCAGCGTCAGGGTGCCGAACACCACGAATTCTCCCTGAGGAATAAAAATAATCCGTGTCACCGCAAAGACCAGCACCAGCGCCAGGGCCAGCAGCGCGTACACGGCGCCGTTGGTCAGACCATCTGCCGCCAGGATTGGAAAAATTGCCGGATCAAACATATGCAGTTTCCTGCCTGGCCGCTTGCTGGCCTCCAGTACACGCTCGGTTTGTCATTGTCCGCACCATATCGGAGCCGCCGGAGCCCGGCAAGCCGCGGCCCTGCAGTCTACGCCAGGGGCAGCAAGGAGGCTAGACTGGCGCCACTTGTCGAAATTCTGCTGGTTTTATGTGCCGGCACTGTGTTCTGCCGTGATGGAGGCTCCCCATGTTTCAACCCGACCGTGAATCTCTGCCTGTTTCCGACCTGCGCGCCCTGCAACTGCAGCAGCTGCAAAGCATGGTGGCTCGTCAGTACGAGCACGTTCCCGCCTACCGCACCAAATTCAATGAGGCTGGCGTCGTACCAGGTGACCTGAAAACGCTGGGCGACCTGCAACACTTTCCGTTTACCCGCAAGGCCGACCTGCGCGATCACTACCCGCTGGGCCTGAGCGCGGTGCCCCGCACTGACCTGCGCCGGATTCATGCCAGCAGCGGCACCAGCGGCAAACCCACGGTCGTTGCCTACGACGAGCACGACGTGAATGTCTTCGAGGAGGTGGTCGCGCGCAGTTTGTACGCTGCCGGTGCGCGCCCCGGGATGGTGTTTCACAACGCCTACGGCTACGGGCTGTTTACCGGTGGACTAGGGACCCACGGGGGCGCCCGGCGCCTGGGACTGTGCACCGTGCCCGTGTCGGGCGGCGGCACCGAGCGGCAGGTCAGCCTGATTCTGGATCTTCAGCCCGAGGTCATCGCCTGCACGCCCAGCTACGCCCTGGTGCTGGCCGACGCTCTGGCCCGCCAGGGCCTGGGGCCGGACGACATCAGCCTGCGCTACGCCGTTCTGGGGGCCGAACCCTGGGCAGAAAAGACGCGACAGGAGGTTCAGACACGTCTGGGGGTGCGGGCCACCAACATCTATGGTCTGTCCGAGATCATCGGACCTGGAGTCAGCAACGAGGACGCTTCTGAGCAGCACGGCAGCTACGTGTGGGAGGACCATTTCTATCCCGAGATCGTGGATCCGGAGACCGGCGCGGTGCTGCCCGACGGCGAGTGGGGGGTCCTGGTCCTGAGCAGCATGAGCCGCAGCGCGATGCCCATTCTGCGCTACTGGACCGGGGACATCACCCGCCTGATTCCAGAACAGGGCGTCACCGGGCGCACCATGCGCCGGATGGACCTGATCCGGGGCCGCAGCGACGATCTGATTATCCTGCGCGGGGTCAATGTGTATCCCACTCAACTCGAAGCGGTGTTGGCCAGCCTGGGCCAGACGAGCCCGCACTACCATGTCACGGTGTCGCGCAGCGGCCTGATGGACGAACTGCACCTGCAAGTTGAGTCCAGTGACGATTCGCCGTCACTGCAGCAGGAAATAGTGCGACTGGTCAAGGTTCAGGTGGGGGTCAGCATCTCCTGCGAGCTGTGCGCTCCTGGCAGCCTGCCGAGAAGCGAAGGTGGCAAGCTGCGCCGCGTGACGGATCTGCGCGAGAAGCGGTGAGTTCGAGTTAATGAGGCCTTTTCTATAGACCGCAGCTCTGCCGGGGCAGTATGACTGGGTCATGACCACTGGAGCTGCGGGGCAAACACTGACCGATGTGCTTGGTGCTGAAAGCGATCCGGTCTACCGGGCGGGGCAGACCCTGACCGTGCTGGAAAGCTGGCAGTTGCGCCTGCCCAGGCTGCGGATCATGGTGGTCGGAGGGCTGACCCCGCGGGTCCTCGCTCTGGTCGGCACCTCTGTACGCTCGACCGGCAGCGCTATCTCCACGTCATCCGACGTTCGGCATGTGCTGCATCTGAAATCCCTGATGCAGCGCGAGTTGGGGGCGGAGCCGCTGGATATCGCCGGTTATGCCCACACGGATCAGTTGTTCGAAATCCGTCCCTCAGCAGTCGCGGACCTGCGCCGTGCCACCTGGGCCCTGGCCGAAGCTGCTGACGATGTGGTTGAAGCTTTCAGTGCGCTTCAGGGGTCGCGGGGCGCGTTGGGAGTCTTGACCCGGCCACGCCTGCGCGCGCGGGTGGCCGATGCTCAGGCCCGCTGGGCCCGTGAATGCGAGGCGCTGGTGCGGGTCGGCGGCCAGGTGCCCCTGTCGCCGGTCAATGCACTTCCGGTCGGCGCCACCCGGATGGCGGCGGTATGGGACGAACAAAAACGCGTGGTCAGCTGAGTCTCCTGCTTTCTCCGGGCAACATTCATGCCCACGGCGTACAGTAACGGCATGAACGACTCCTCCCCGCCAGAGACAGGCCCCTCCCTGCTGGATCTGCTGATCGACTGGCAGGAAGGGACCGGCGACCGTCACCACCTGATTCAGCGTCTCACTCAGCTGGGCCCAGAACAGGGGGCCGAGGTTCAGAAGCTGATTCAGGCTGTTCAAAGCAGCCTTGCGCCCACACCCAGACACGCCGCAGCACCACCCACGCCAGCACAGTGGCGTACCGAACTGATGGCGTGCCGGGCTCGTGTCTGGCCTGCGCCGGACCCAGCTGGCCTGCTGGTGGGCCCGGAAGTGATGATTCTGACCGATGGCCATGCGGGCACCATTTTGCGTGATCATGGGGCCCGGACCCTGCCCAGTAGTGTGGCCGCTTCACTGATGCTGCTCTGTCAGACCATCATCATGGCGCAGCACGCCGTGGATGCCCAGGAACTTGGTCAGCTTCAACAGCAGCGGATCACGGCCAATTCCACCTCGCTTTCGGATATCGAGCCGGTGCAGTAAGCGGCGGTCCGCTCGAAGTGAGGCTCAGGCCAGCTCGACCACGCTCGCGTCGCTGATGGTGAGCTTGAGGGCGCGTGGCCGGCGGTGGCCACCGCACACCTGAGCCTTCACGCCGATCAGGCAGTCCTGCAGACGGATATCCACCTTTTCGATCAGGGCTCCGGCATCGATCGAGCTGTACTCGATTTCGGCCTGACGAACCACACTGTCCGCACCGACACTGGTAAAGGGGCCGATGTAGGCGTCTTCGACCCACACGTTTTCTCCCAGCATCACCGGTCCGACGATCTTGGAGCGCAGCACGGTCGCGCTCGCTGGAATAATGACGCGGCCCGTGATCTGTGAGTCCTCGACGGCGCCCTGCACATCAGGTTCAATCTTTTCGAGGAGCAGCCGGTTGGCGTCAAGCAGGTCTTCCGGCCGGCCCGTATCCTTCCACCAGCCTTCGACCCGCCGCCCCAGCACCGTGGCGCCGCGTTCGATCAGACCCTGAATGCCGTCGGTGATTTCATACTCGCCGCGTGCTGAAGGAGGCATACCCTCCAGTACGTCGAAAATTGCTGGGGTAAAGCAGTACAGACCAGCCACGGCCAGGTTGCTGGGAGGATTTTTCGGTTTCTCCACCAGACGGATGATCTGTTCGCCGTCCAGTTCTGCCACACCGAAGGCAGTGGGATTGTCGACCTCAACCAGGGCGATCAGTGCTTCGGGCTTGTCCTGCTGGAACTGCTCAACAAACGGCGCAGCACCATGCTCGAACAGATTGTCACCCAGATACACGCAGAAATCATCCTGTCCTACCCAGCTGCGGGCGGTGAGTACGGCGTGCCCAAGGCCCAGTTGCTCGTGCTGGTTGATCAGGGTGACCTGCACATCCAGGATCCCGTCCAGGGCGTGTTGGATTTCTTCGCGGGTAATGTCGGAGACCACCACGCCGATGTCACGAATTCCGGCCTCGGTCAGGGTTTTAATGGCCAGGCGGATAATCGGTTGACCCGCCACAGGAAGTACAGGTTTAGGACGCGTGAATGTCAGTGGGCGCAGTCGGGTGCCCAGACCTGCGGCAGGAATAATGGCTTTCATTGCTGGGCATTTTAGTGCGTAGGTCACGATTGCTTCGGCAAGGAAATATTTATGTTGGCCTGAGGTTTGCTCACAAGGACGGTCTGGAGCAACTGTTA
Organism: Deinococcus deserti VCD115; assembly: GCF_000020685.1. Lineage (NCBI taxonomy): Bacteria > Thermotogati > Deinococcota > Deinococci > Deinococcales > Deinococcaceae > Deinococcus > Deinococcus deserti. The sequence goes on from NC_012529.1 coordinate 26,874, forward strand.
CTCATGCGTAGCTTTCTGAACTCGAGGCGCATCACTGATCTTCTCAGGCCAGGACATATCCTTGAGCCAGCGTCGTGTAAGCCTGAATCTGTCCAGCCTGCCACTCCGCATCCTGGCCCAGCTCCTCGGCCAGGAGAGCTGCTACACGCGGCGCCGCCTCGATGCTGGCCTGGGCGTCCAGCAGCAGCGCACGCAGACGGCGCGCCAGCACATCCTCGACGGTGCGCGCCTGCTCATGCCGGACAGCCCATTGGACTTCAGCCTCCGTATAGGGAAGGCTTGGATGAAGGGCCGCCTGCGCGCCGGGCAGCGCCTGAATCCGGCTGGCGTCCGTGCCGTACACCTTCCAGTGACTGTCAGGCACCTGGCTCTCCGGAGATTCACGGAATGCACCATGAAGTTTCAGGGCCTGCGTCAGGCTGAGACGCTGGGGCAGACCCGCAAGCTCAGCGGCGCGGTTGACGGTGTCTTCGCCCATGCGGCGGTAGGTGGTCCATTTTCCGCCGGTCAGGGTGATCAGTCCGCCACCGCTGATCCGGATCACATGGTCACGCGACAGGGCCTTGGTATCGGTGCCGCCGGCAGCTTTGACCAGCGGGCGAAGACCAGCGAACACGCTGCGGACATCGGCGCGGGTGGGTGCGGGATCCATGTATTGAGCTGCTGTACGCAGAATAAAGTCAACTTCCTGCGGCAGGGCGCGCGGCTCGTGGCTGGTCTGCGGGACCGGAGTGTCGGTGGTGCCGATCACCACATGATCGTGCCAGGGAACCGCGAACAGCACGCGCCCGTCATCGGTGCGGGGAACCATGATGGCGGTGTCCGCGGGCAGGAATCGCCGGTCGACCACCACATGAACACCCTGGCTGGGTGAGAGCATCGGTTCGACGAGAGGGTCCTCCATCCGGCGGATATCGTCAACGAACACGCCAGTGGCATTTACGACGGCGCGGGCGCGGACCTCGTGGTCCTGGCCGGTCTCGGTATCGCGGAACCGGGCCCCCGTGACCCTGCCGCTGTCGTGAATCAACCCGGTCACGGGCGCATGGTTCAGCGCGACTCCGCCAAAATTCTGGAACGTCCGCAACAGGGTAACGGCCATGCGGGCATCGTCAAACTGGCCGTCGAAATACAGGATGCCGCCCTTCAGCGCTGTTTTCTGAAGGGTGGGAATGCGGCGCAAGGCTTCGGCAGCACTGACAAAGCGGCTGCTGCCCAGCCCGAGTGAGCCGGCCAGCAGGTCGTACATCTTCAACCCAACGCCATAAAACGGCGCTGACCACCACCGGTAGGCGGCCACAACAAAACCCTGATCCCGCACAAGGTGTGGGGCGTTTCGGCGCATCAGCCCCCGCTCATGCAGGGCCTCACGGACCAGCGAGACGTTGCCCTGAGCCAGGTAGCGCACGCCGCCGTGAACGAGCTTGGTGCTGCGGCTGCTGGTGCCTTTGGCGTAGTCGTGGGCTTCGAGCAGCAGCGTGCGGTAACCACGGCTCGCTGCGTCCAGAGCAGTGCCCAGTCCGGAGGCTCCCCCACCAATAACCAGCAGGTCCCAGGTGTGGGGCTGAGTAGCGTCGCGCAGGCTCTCTGATCGGGGGTCGGCAGGTTTGGTCATGAATGGTCCTTTCTGGTTGAGGAATCTACAGGTCGCTTTCGGAACGTATGTTCAATCATTCTGAACAAATGTTCAAGCAGGGAATACAAGGGGCAAGCCTCATAAAGATGAAGTCCGGTCCGAGAAAGCAGACCGGACTTGCACCTCTCAGGTTCAGGCTTCGGCGATTTCCCACTCGCGGCTGCGCTGCACGGCACTTCGCCAGCGTGCCAGGCGGCGGGCCCGCTCGTCTTCGGCCATCTGCGGCTCGAAAATGCGGTCCACCTGCCACTGACGGGTAATCTCCTCCGTGCCCTGCCAGTACCCCACGGCCAGTCCAGCCAAGTAGGCTGCGCCCAGTGCGGTCGTCTCCGTCACTTTGGGCCTCACCACTGGAACGCCCAGGATGTCGGCCTGGAACTGCATCAGAAGGTTGTTGGTGCTTGCGCCACCGTCCACGCGCAGCTCCCGCAGCGGGGCGCCGCTGTCCTGTCCCATGGCTTCGAGCAGTTCTGCCGACTGGTAGGCGATGCTTTCCAGAGCGGCGCGTGCGATATGTGCTTTGGTGGTACCCCGTGTCAGGCCCACCATGGTGCCGCGGGCGTAGCTGTCCCAGTACGGTGCGCCCAGCCCCACAAAAGCAGGCACCAGGAAGACACCCTCGCTGCTGTCGACACTGGTGGCCAGGGCTTCGACCTCACTGCTGTCACGGATAATTCCCAACCCGTCCCGCAGCCACTGCACGACCGCGCCGGCCACAAACACACTGCCCTCCAGGGCGTAGGTGCGCGTGCCGCCAAGCTGCCACGCCACCGTGGTCAGCAGCTGATTCTTGCTGGGAACCGCTTCATGCGCCGTGTTCATCAGCATGAAGCAGCCCGTGCCATAGGTGTTCTTGGCCATTCCCCGCTCCAGACAGGCCTGCCCGAAGGTCGCAGCCTGCTGGTCCCCGGCGATCCCGGCGATCCTGATCCGGGCTCCGAGCAGCCCCTCGGCGGTTTCGCCGTACACCTCACTGCTGCTGCATACCCGTGGCAGGACCTCGCGCGGCACGTCCAAAATGCGCAGCAGCTCGTCGTCCCACTCGCCGGTATGAATGTTGTACAGCAGGGTCCGGCAGGCGTTGGTGGCGTCAGTAACGTGCAGCGCCCCGCCGGTCAGGTTGTAGATCAGCCAGGAGTCGACTGTGCCGAAGGCCAGTTCGCCCTTCAAGGCCCGTTCGCGGGCTCCTTCGACATGATCCAGAATCCACTTGAGCTTGGTGCCGCTGAAGTAGGCGTCGATCAGGAGGCCGGTCTTGTGCTGGAACAGTTCGGCGTGGCCCTGGGCCCGGAGCTGATCACAGAAGGTGGATGTGCGGCGGTCCTGCCACACGATCGCGTTGTGAATCGGCTGGCCGGTGTGCCGGTCCCAGACCACCACGGTCTCACGCTGGTTGGTGATGCCGATGGCCGCGATGTCGCTGGCCTTGAGCCCCGCACCTGAGATGGCCTCCTGGGCGACGCCGATCTGGGTGCTCCAGATTTCCTGGGCGTCGTGCTCGACCCAGCCGGGTTTGGGAAAGATCTGGCGGAATTCTTTCTGGGCAACGCGGCGAATGTTGCCCTCCTGATCGAAAACGATGGCGCGGCTGCTGGTGGTGCCCTGATCAAGTGCGAGAATGAACTGACTCATGTAAAGCCTCCTGTCGGTAGGTAGATCTCAGGACTGATGCTCGAGGTTGTAGGCCGGATCGGCACCTTGAACGCCATGTGCGGTGGCTCCGGCGCGCAGCAGGGGTTTGCCGATGAACGTGTCGTAAATCAGCGCGCCCAGCAGTCCACCCACGAGCGGCCCGATCACGGGGATCAGCCACACACCGTTCTGGAATCCGGTGTTTTGAAAGCCTGCGATCAGCGCAAACAGTCTCGGTCCAAGGTCCCGGGCAGGGTTGATGGCGTAGCCGTGCATGCCGCCGAAGCTTATTCCGATGGCCATGACCACGAACGCGACGGCCAGCGGACCCCAGGCCGCCCCGGCCGGATTGTTGAGCTTGTCGCCGATCGCCAGGATCAGCCCCATCAGCAGGGCAGTCCCCACGACCTGATCGATAAACCCAGGCCAGAATCCGGGAACGGCCGGGAAAGTGCTGAAGATTCCGGCAGTGTTCGCCAGGGACGGATCCACGCCCAGCCATTTGGCGTGGTACACCGCAAACACCAGAGCAGCACCCAGAAACGCGCCCACAAACTGTCCGGCGATGTAGTGCGCGACCTTACTCCAGGGAAAGCGTCCGGTGGCAGCCAGCGCGATGGTGACGGCCGGGTTCAGGTGTGCCCCACTGATGGTGCCGGCGATAAAGATGCCCATCAGGACCGCGAAACCCCACCCGAGGGTGATGTTGGTATAGCCGCCGTTGACAATCTGGCCGGGAATAGCCGGATTGTTGCTGGCAAACAGTACGACCATGGCGACTACGCCACAGCCGAACAGGATCAGGACCATGGTGCCGAGCAGCTCAGCCATAAATTCCTGCGCTTTCGTAAATGTCATGCTTCCCCCTTGGGCACCGTGCAGGCACTACGAGGCGATGTCTCTTCCGCAGGTGCAGAAGGGCTCAGGTCGCGGGCGCAGGCCGCAGGGCCAGAATTGTAGGTAAGCTCATCATTACTGCTCTATGAACATATGTCAAGTAGAAGTGAACAGGTGTTCAAAGATGGGGGAGTGGAGGGCTGTCCTCGTAACGTGCGTGCGGTCCTCCGTTTATGCTGATCTTGTGACTGACGATTCCGGGGCCCTGGCCGTGCAGATTGCCCGGCTGTATTACCACCAGGGCCTGACGACCGACGCCATCGCCCGGGAGCTGGGGCTGTCGCGGCCCAAGGTCAGCCGTCTGTTGACCCTGGCGAGGCGTACCGGGCTGGTCGAAATCCGTATCCACGATCCCCAGGCACAGCCACAGAGTCTCGAAGCGCAGTTGCGCTCGGCGTATCCAGGGCTGACCCCGCACGTGGTAGGTGTGCCCCCCGGGAGCAGTGAAGCGGTATGGCTCGACCGGGTGGCCGTTGCCAGCGCCCGGCTGCTCGATACTTTGTTGCGGCCACAGCAGGTGGTTGGACTCGCCTGGGGAAACACCCTGGACGCGGTGTCGCGCATGCTGACGCCGCGCCATGTGGCCGATCTACAGTTCGTTCAGCTCAACGGCAGCGCCCACGCACGGGATTTTATGAGCGGTTTCGTCACGGATACCATCACGCGCTTTGCCCAGAATTACAGCGCCCGTGCCCACCTGTTCCCGGTGCCCACCTTTTTCGATGACCCGGCCACAAAAACGGCCATGTGGCGCGAACGCAGTGTCCGGCACGTGGTGGAACTGCAGGAGCGCGCCGACGTCCTGCTGTACTCGGTAGGTACGCTCGACCCAGGCTCACCCAGCCACGTGCACGTAGGGGGGTATCTGGATCCCGAAGACCAGCAGACCCTGCTGACGCAGGGGGTCGTTGGCGACATCGCTACCGTGTTCTACCGTGGCGACGGAAGTTTCGCTGATATTCCGATCAACGCGCGGGCCAGCGGGCCGGACCTGACCTTGACCACCCGTGTGACGCACGCCGTTTGCATCGTCAGCGGTCTGGCCAAGGTGGACGCTCTGCGTGGCGCGCTCAACGGCGGCCTGATGAATACCCTGATCGTGGACGAAATAACTGCCCGCACTCTGCTGCACGGTTAAGCACGAAGTCCAGGCACTGCAACTGGCCCTTGGGAGAGGGGCAGTTGTGTGGGCTGGCTCTCAGGATGTCCACAGCCGCGCCGCGTAACGGGCCGCGGCTTCTGCGTGGTTTCGCTGTTGGACATTTACGCCGGGGAGAGCGCGGGTCAGCGCCGCTGGGAACAGTGGGCTGACCCGCAGGGCCCCTCCGGTGGCGGTCACCGGCAGGGGACCCACCTGCGTGCGGAGTCGTACCGCAAGTTCTGCCAGGGACGACGCGGCGTCTTCAAGTATGTGGGTAGCGTCCGGGTCCCCGGCGTCAGCAGCCCGGCCCACTGCCGGGGCAAGACGCGCCAGGGCCGCAGCGCCGGGTGACCCATAGGCGAAGCTCCGCAGCGTCTCCCAGTCCAGCCCCCCGGTGACGGCCGCCACTTCGCGCGCCAGCAGCGAGTCAGGCATCTGTCCGAGATCCAGCTGTGTGGTCAGGTGCCGCATCGCTGCGCGCCCCAGGCTGAAGCCGCCTCCGTCGTCCCCGAGCCGGTAGCCCCGGCCCCCGGCCCTGACGGTCTCGCCGTTCGCCGCGACATGGTAGGCGATGCTGCCTGTTCCTGCGTAAAGAAGGATGCCGGTTCCGGGCGCCAGGTGGGCGCGGTAGGCCAGATCAAGGTCTCCCTCGACATCCACCTGCCCAGCCGGAACGTTCAGAACTTCTGCCAGAGCGGCCTGCAGGTGCCGTGCTGCGTCGGTGTGGGCAGTGACGCCCGGAATCCCGGCCTGGACTGCGTCGGGGCGTCCAGGCAGGGCGGTGGCCAGCGCCTGGAGGCTTTCGGCGCCAGCCGGAGTTCCCAGCAGCAGCGCTGTGAAGGCTGGCGAGGTTCCTGTCGCCACCACCTGGGAGCCGCGGACCAGTGCCCAGCCGGTCGCGGTGCCACCGGCGTCCACACCCAGAAGCAGCGGCGAACGGGTCATGCGTGAACCTGCGTGATCATCAGGCTGAGTCTAACGCTCCCCGCTCCTGTTGCGACATTCAGGCGGGAAAAGGCTGGGGGCGCTTCGCTTGTCGCTTCGTCCGGCGACAGCAGAGAGGCAGGCCTTACGGGCCTGCCTCTCTGCTGCGTTTTTCTTTTCCTGCTGATCTCAGGGCAGAGCGATGGGGGAGAGCAGAGTGACCTGCCTGGGCAGGGGAGTAAACTTCTCGCTCGTCACACCGCTAACCTCGATCTGCACGGGACCCTGCGGGAGTCTCATGAACCCGTAGCGGCCCTGACCGTCGGTCTGGGTCCGGGCAACTTCCTGGCCGCTGTTATCGAGCAGCCGCACAACGCGGCTGCCCAGCGGCCCGATGGTTACCGTGATCTGTCCGCTCACGGCGCGCAGCTTCGCGGGATTCGGACGGTCCCAGCGCACCGCACGCTCGAAGGGCCCACCGTCGCCGGACAATGCTGCAGTCAGTTCCGGCAGCACCTGTTCCTTGGTGCGGGTGCCGACGTTTACGTCTTTGTCAGGCGTGCGGTACGAGTACCCGGCCCAGCCGCTGAGCCCCGCCTGGCGGGTCTTCCAGACCTGGTTGACACTGCTGGCAATGTCGTTCAGATAAATGGCGCTGCCACTGACCTGATGAACATCAGGAGCCACTCTCTGCAGCGAGGCGGCGAACTGGTTCCACTGGTCAAACCAGAGTGACTGGGCTGGAACGAAGTCACGCTTGTAGTTCATCATGACATTCACGTCCAGGTAGCCTTCCTTGACCCAGGTCACCCAGTCCTGCAGCACCTCGGTATAGGGCCGGGAGCGCAGCCACTCGGTCTCGTTGGCAGGCCCGGCACCGTACGTGATTGTTGCGGCATTCACACTAACGTCAGGCTTGGTGGCCTTGACCGCCAGAGCGGTCTCCCGCACCAGATTGGTGACCTGCTGCATGCGCCACGCACTCCACTGCGGGTCACCCGGCAGCGGCATGCCCGTAGCGCCGGTCTCGGCCCGGTAGCGCTCCAGCGCGGTGGGGTTGTATCCCCAGTTGCTGGGGCCACCCACTGGATTGAAGTCGGTGTAACGCACGCGGTCAAACTGAATGCCGTCTACATCGTAGTTTTTGACTACCGAAACGTACATGTTGCGGATATATTCCGCCGCGTCCGGATGACCAGGGTCCAGCAGCCAGTCGTTGCCGCCGCGTGTGGTGCCGTCGTTCTTGACCATCAGCCAGAAGTCGCGGCCGGTTTTACCCAGTCCGTGGGCGTTGAAGGCGTGAGCAGGATCGGTCGGTGGCGTCGTGCTGTTCCAGATGGCAGTGGTGATGATCCAGGCGTGCACCTGAATGCCCTGGGCGTGTGCTTTGGTAATCAGGTCGGCCAGGGGGTCGAACCCAGCCGGCACAGCTGGATCGTTGGTGCGCGGCATGGCGGCGTTATTGCAGTAGCAGTCTCCCCGGCGGCCGACCTGGGCGAACAGCACGTTGACGTTCATAGCCCGTGCCGTGGCCACCAGCACATCGATTTCCGCCGGCGTCTTCATGCCTGGACCAAAGGCGTCGACCCACAGGCCACGCAATTCCTGCTGACCCCGGCCGCGTGGGCTGTCATGCGGGCCGGGCGTCCTGACGCCCTGGGTGTCCAGGGCATCGAGGTCAGACGACTGAGGAGCGGTACCACAGGCAGCCAGCAGCAGGGAGGTAGCCAGGACAGCAGTAAGCTTGTGGGTCATGGTTGGGCTCCTTTCACGTGATGCAAGAGGGCGAAAGACCATGCGGCGGACCGGGGGCGGCAGCTTCTAGCGGCTCTGGGTATCGGCGGCGTCGCGCAGGGCGTCACCCATGAAGTTGAAGGCCAGCACGGAAATCACGATCATCAGGCCCGGCAGCAGCAGCCAGGGGTAGAGGTTGAGGGTCTCGAAGTTCTGGGCGTCTTTGAGCAGCAGGCCCCAGCTGGTCATGGGTTCCTTGATGCCCAGGCCCAGGAAGCTCAGCGCACTTTCCCCCAGGATGTAGCCCGGCAAGGCCAGCGTGGCCGTCACGATCAGAAAGCTGCTGAGGTTGGGCATGATGTGGCGCAGGATCACCCGCAGGTCGCTGGCACCGATGGCCCGCGCCGCCTGCACATAGTCCACGTTGCGGGCGCTGATGACCTGCCCGCGGACCACGCGGGCCAGTCCGGCCCAGCCAATCAGGGACAGCACCGCCACGATGCCCAGGTACACCCACGTGCTGGGCCATTTCGCCGGGATGATGGTGGACAGGGCCAGCAGGATGGGCAGGCGCGGAAACGACAGCAGCACCTCGATGACGCGCTGAATCGCGTTGTCGACCCAGCCGCCGAAAAAGCCGCTGATGCCCCCCAGCACGATGCCGATGGTGAAGCTGATCAGAATCCCGATCACGCCGACTGTCAGGCTGACCTGCGAGCCCACCAGCATGCGCGACAACAGGTCACGGCCGAACTTGTCGGTACCGATCGGAAAGTAGTAGCCATCCTTGACCCCAAACAGGTGCCACTGGCTTTTGAAAACGCCCAGCAGGCTGTACCGGAACTCGGCCGGATCGTCGCCACGCACGAACAGCAGGATTGGCAGGGGGCGGCTCTTGTCCTCGGCGAAGGTGGACAGGAACGTGACCGGATCCCGCGTTTTCTTGAAGCCATACACGAACGGCCGCATCAGCTTGCCCTCGTGCATGACATGCACCGCCTGCGGGCGCTGGTAGGGGTAGGCCTCGTGCTGGGCCGTGATCGAGTACGGCGCCAGGAATCCAGCCAGCAGCGCGATCAGGTACATGGCCGTCAGCACCCAGAAACTCAGGACCCCGACCCGGTTGCGGCGGAAGCGGCGCAGCGCCAGCGCCAGTGGCGTCTGCCGCGCACGAACAGTCTGGGCGGCCAGCGGGCCGGTGACCGCCGTCATGGATGAACCTCCCGGCGCGGTTGGGCACGTGTCATGGCCGCATTCATTCGTACCGGATCCTGGGGTCGGCCCACGCCAGCGCGAGGTCCGCGAGAAGGTTGCCGATCAGCAGCAGCAGGGCGCTGAACAGCAGCAGCGTCATGGCGACGTACTGGTCCTTGTTCAGCAGGCTGTCGTAAAGAAACGGCCCGATGGTCGGTAAGTTCAGCACGATGCTGGCAATGATGGTCCCGCTGATCAGGCTGGGCAGGCTCATACCCGCCAGACTGATCAGCGGATTGATGGCGTTGCGCACCGCGTGGCGCCACAGCACCCGCTGCGGGGTGACGCCCTTGCTGCGCGCCGTGCGGATGTAGTCCTGGTTGATGACGTCGAGCATGCTGGCGCGCATCTGACGCATCAGGCCCGCGACTCCTTCCAGGCCAATGGCGATCATGGGAATCCAGAGGTGGCCCAGCAGGTCGCGGACCCGGGCCCAGGACCAGGGAGCATCGATAAAGTCGGGGCTGAACAGCCCGCCCACGTTCGTGCCGCCGGCGTTCAGCACCAGCGCAATCAGCAGCAGCGCCACCAGGAAGTCCGGTGTCGCCAGGCTGATGTATCCCAGAAAATTCATGATGGTGGCGCTGGGTCCGTAGCGGTTGATGGCCGTATAGATGCCCAGCGGCACAGCAATCACCCAGCTGACCACCAGGGTCAGCAGGGCCAGGAACACGGTCCAGCCCAGCCGCTCCCAGATCAGGCTGCTGACCGGGCGGCCGTTGACGAACGAATACCCGAAGTCGCCCTCGGTCACGATGCCCCGGATCCAGGTGAGGTACTGCACCCACAGCGGCTGATCCAGACCCAGCTGCCGGGTGATGCTGGCCACCGTTTCCTTGGTCACGCGCGGATCGTCGAGGTACTGATCGATAAAGCTGCCGGGCTGCAGCTGAATCACGGTGAAGCACACCACGCTGATCAGCACCAATGTGGGAATCATGCCCAGAATGCGGCGCAGCGCGTAGGTCAGCATTCTGGCCGCACCCGGTGAGGATAGGAACTTGCTCGGTTCACGGTCTCTCCTGCCTCAGGAAGGGCGCTGGTGGCGCGCTGTCTCGGCAGAAAGCCGGGAACGGGCGCGCCACCAGCGGGCGGCTTACTTCTGGAAGATCAGCGGAACCGGGTTGTAGCCAGGGATCACGCCGAGGTTGTACACGTAGTTGCCATATTTGTTGCTGATGGCCCCGATGTTCTCGGGTTTGGCGATGGGCGTCACCGGCAGGTTCTGCGCAAATATCAGCTGCCAGCGGGTGTACAGCGCTTTGCGCTGGGAAGCGCTGGTGGTGGTGGCCGCGTCGTTGAAGATGTTGTAGATATCGCGCTCCCACTTAGCCATTCGCGACACGATGGCCGGGTCGCCGTCCTTGGCAGGCTGGGTGCTGCGGTGCCAGTAGTACAGACTGCCCCCAGGCTGCCAGATCGGGCGGCGCAGTTCGGGATCAGGCTGATCGCCGAAGGCGTGCAGAATCATTTCCCAGTCGCCGCTCTGACCGGTGGACAGCAGCCGGCTGCTCAGGATGCCCTTGAGGTTGACCTTGACGCCCACCTTGGCGAAGTCGCTCTGCAGGATGGTGGCAATCGGCGGGTAGACGCTGCTGTCAGTGCCGTAGGTCAGGTCGAACTCCAACGGTCTGCCGTTAGGGAGCAGGCGGATGCCAGCCGCGTTCTTGCGGCTGAGACCTATGGCGTCCAGGGCCTCGTTGACCGCCGAGAGGTTGAAGCTGCCCAGCTGCTTGGTGGTGTTGGTATAGAAGGCCTTGTTGGCTGGGGCCACGCCGTGTCCGGGCAGGCTCGCCAGGCCGTTATAGACGGTTTCGATGATGCGTTCACGGTTGACGGCCCCCTGCATGGCGCGGCGGAAACGCACGTCGCTGAAGACCTTGGCCAGGGCCGGGTCCTTGGCGTCGAAGTTATAGGCCACGAAGGGAGGACTGCCGAACAGCGCGGTCGAGCGCATCACCTTGAACGGGGCGCCGGCCACTTCCTTCTGCTTGAGGTCCGGGAACTGCGCGCCGGTGATGTTCAGCTGGTCCAAATTTCCGGCCAGGAACTGGGCCACCTGAGCCTGCGGGTCACGAATCACCAGAAATTCGAGGCGGTCGAGGTACGGCAGCTTCTTGCCGGCTGCGTCCACCTTCCAGTAGTTGGGGTTGCGGGTCAGGGTGACTTTCTGGCCGGCGGTGTAGGTGGCCAGCTTGAAAGGCCCGGTGCCCACCACTTCCGTTTCGTTGACATTGGTCGGCCAGGCGCCGTTGATATCTGCCGCCTTGGCGCCGCCTTCCTGGCTGAATTTCAGCAGTTTGTGCCGGGGCATGATGAAGTAGCGCTGCTGCAGCAGGAAGGCCGGAGCGGCGCGCGGCAGGGTAAAGCGCACGGTGCTGGCATCCACCTTGGCAATTTCGACGTTCTTGCCGTCGAGCCTGAAGTTCCCGACGTCGCCTGCCCGGGCCTCGGGGTTCATGATGATGTTTTTGTAGGTAAACACCACGTCATCGGCATCGAAGGCCTGCCCGTCGCTCCATTTCACGCCCTGGCGCAGTTTGAAGGTGTAGGTCCTGCCGTCAGGGCTGATGGTCCAGCTTTCGGCCAGGGCGGGTTCGATCTTGTAGGTGGCGAGGTTGAACTCCACCAGGCCGTCGAACATCTGCTGCGAGATCAACCCGAGGTTGTTGTCGATGACGCCGTAATAGAACAGGCTCTGGGGGCTGTCGCCCAGGGTCAGGGTGTAGGAGCCGCCGGTCTTGCCGTTGACGATCCCCAGGGCGTTGTAGCCGCTGACTTTCTTGGGCGCTGCCAGGGCGCCGCCGAGCAGTGCCAGGGAGAGCAGGGCGAGGGTGCTTCGTTTCAGCATGGGAACCTCCGGAACAGGGGGTAGGGACGAGGCAGGTTGTGGCGTTCGTGTCTTTAGCCTAATACCACTTTGGTGCCACTTGCAACTCTGTGACAAAGTGGTTTGGAAGTGGTATGGTCATTTCGATGTCCCTGCACCTGCCGGAATGGGCTCTGCCACTGGATGCCGCGAGCGCGACCCCTGTGTATCTTCAGGTCGCTTCGGGCATTGCCCAGCGCATTCGGGACGGCGAACTGGAGCGCGGCAGCGCCCTCCCGTCCGAACGGGAACTGGCCAGCAGTCTGGGTGTGTCGCGTGTCACTGTGCGCCAGGCCCTCGCCCAGCTGGCCGAGCAGGGCCTGCTGACCCGGCGCCACGGCAGCGGGACGTTTGTCGCACCGCCGCCTGAAGCGCCAGCGGCCCGTCCCCTTGGACTGCTGACCTCGTTTTCCGATGACGTGCGGTCGCGTGGACACCGGCCAGGCGCACAGGTGCTGAAATTTGAGCGGGGCCGTCCCACGGCCCAGGAGGCCATGAGCCTGGCCCTCTCGCCGGCCGACACCGTCTTGCGGGTCCGGCGGCTGCGGACCTCCAGTGGCGAGCCGCTGGCCGTGGAGGAAAGTACCCTGCCCGCCTCACTGGTCGAGCCACTCACCGAACAGGACGTCACCGATGCCAGCCTGTACGCCCTGCTGGCAGCGCGGAATCTGCAACCCTACCGGGCTATCCGCCATCTAAGGGCGGTCAATGCCCCGGACCAGCTGGCCTCGCTACTGGGCATTCTTCCAGGCAGCGCGCTGCTGGCCACCGAGCGGGTCTCCTGGACCCGGGACGGCCGCCCGATCGAATACGCACGGGCGCATTACCGGGGCGACCGCTACGACTTCGTGATGGAACTTCAGGGAGATGGCCCGTGAGTCGCCCGCCCCGCGTCCTGGGACTGATGAGCGGCACCAGTGCCGACGGCATCGACGCAGCGCTGCTGGAACTGCCCGGCTGGCCCGCCCTCGGGTCAGGCTGCCCGTTTCCCACGTTGACCGGCACGGCACCCCGAGGCCGGGTCGTGGCTCACAACTTCACGCCATTCCCGCCGGACCTGCGTCTGGCTGTCCTGCGCGCCATGCGCGGTGAGACCGGCGCCGCCGAGCTGACCAGTCTGCACTGGTGGCTGGGGGAGACCCTGGCACACGCGGCACGGCCCCTGGCGGGCGACGCCGACCTGATCGCCAGCCATGGGCAGACGGTCCAGCATCATCCCCGCGCAGACGCCGGGCGGGGATGGGCACGCCCGGCCACCCTGCAACTGGGAGAAGCTGCCCTGATTGCAGAGCAGACCAGAAAGCCTGTGGTGGCTGACTTCCGCCCGGCTGATCTGGCGGCAGGTGGACTGGGCGCTCCACTTGTTCCCTTTGCGGACTGGGCACTGCTGAGTGAACCCGGAGTCAACCGGGCGGTCCACAACCTGGGCGGCATCAGTAACCTGACGTATCTTCCCGGCACTGATGCAAGCGCGGTCAGGGCTTTTGATACGGGCCCGGCCAACTGCCTGCTGGATGAGGCGGCCGCGCTCGCAGGGTTGGATTGCGACTTGGGCGGCGCCCTGGCAGCTGCCGGACAGGTCGATCAGGCCACCGTGCAGCGCTGGTTGAGCCACCCGGAGCTGTCTGCGCCGCCGCCCAAGGCAACCGGCCGGGAGACCTGGAGCCTGGCCAGACTGGGGATCCCCGACCTCAGCGTTCCTGATCTGGCCGCCACCGCCACCGCGTTTACTGCTCAGACCATCGCGGACGCCTACCTGCGGTGGGTGGTGCCGCATGGGCTGGACGAGGTGGCGGTGGCCGGGGGCGGAGCGCGCAATCCGACCCTGATGCGTGAACTCGCAGGGCGGCTGCCGGTGCCGCTCCGGACCTTCGAGGACCTCGGCTGGTCGGCGCGCGGCTTTACCGATACCACCAGGGAGGCGGCAGCATTTGCATTTCTGGGCTACGCGCGGGCGCAGGGCTGGCCCAACACCCTGCCTCACACCACCGGCGCCCGGCATGCGGTCTCTGGTGGCAAACTTCTTCTTCCCCCACCTTTTACGGAGTGACCAGCATGAGCACCGAATTCCGCCTGACCGACGACCCACGGCGCACAGAGGGCTTTGATCCCCGGCATACCCATCTGGATCAGCTCTCGCCGCTGGCCCTGGTCCAGACCTTTGCCGACGACCAGCAGCAGGCGCTCAGTGCGGTGGGCGCCGCAGTGCCCGCGCTGAGTGCCGCGGTCGAGGCGGCCCTGCCGTTTCTGGAGCGTGGCGGCCGACTGATCTATGCAGGGGCCGGGACCAGTGGCCGGCTGGGCGTGCTGGACGCCACCGAACTGACCCCGACGTTCTCCTGGCCCCCTGAGCGGGCGGTCGCGCTTATCGCCGGCGGATCCCGCGCCATCCGTGAAGCGGTAGAAGGCGCCGAGGACGATCAGGACACCGGAAAAAGCGACGTGCGCGGCGCCCGGGTGGGACCGGACGACGTGATGATCGCCCTGGCGGCCAGCGGCACCACCCCCTACGTGCTGGGCGCAGTCGCCCAGGCCAGGGCGGATGGAGCCCTCACAGTGGGGCTGTCGAACAATCCGGGCACTCCGCTGCTGACGGCCGTGCAATGCCCGGTGTTGCTGGACACTGGTCCGGAGGTTATCAGTGGCAGCACCCGTCTGAAGGCGGCAACAGCGCAGAAGATCGCCCTGAATATTCTGTCGAGTGCGTTGATGGTGCGGCTCGGGAAGGTCTACGGCAACCTGATGGTGGATGTGCGGGCGACCAACACCAAGCTTGAGCTCCGTGCCCTTCGGTTGGTCATGCATGCAACAGGCACTGACGAACACACAGCCCTCACGGCGCTGAATGCGGCAGCCGGAAGGATCAAAACGGCGATTGTCATGCTGAAGCTGGGCGTCAGTTCACAGGAGGCCGACGAGCGGCTGGCCGCCTCTAAAGGGCATGCCCGCGCCACCCTTGGAGAGTGATCCTGGGGCGCAGCGGTCTGGCCCTGAGCTGCTCTCTGCCCGGGCAATCCCCACGGCCGCTCCCTGCTTACATCTGTGTACGGTGAAGCCACCAGGCACCTGAATCTGGTCTGGACTTCACAATTCATACCCATTATGATTCTCGGATCAGCATCACGCAGCACCGTCGGGGTCTGCTGAGTGCCGTCTCTCCGACTATTCAAGGAGCCTCATGACCGACCACAATCCGCAGAACAACACTGGAACCGCCGTTGAAAACGCGGGGAGTTCCAGCGATTCCCGCCGTGCAGAAGGGGAGCAGAACCAGACGCTGACGACCCGGCAGGGCCATCCGGTCACCAACAACCAGAACCTGCGCACCATCGGCAGCCGGGGCCCTACGACCCTGGAGAATTATCACTTTCTGGAAAAAATCAGCCACTTCGACCGCGAGCGCATTCCCGAACGGGTGGTGCATGCCCGCGGCGCGGGCGCGCACGGAGTCTTTGAGGCTTACGGCACGGTGGGCGAAGAGCCGGTCAGCCGCTACACCCGGGCCAAGCTGTTCCAGGAAAAAGGAAAGCAGACACCGGTCTTCGTGCGGTTTTCGAGTGTCATTCACGGCGGCCACTCCCCGGAGACGCTGCGTGATCCCCGTGGTTTTGCCGTGAAGTTCTACACCGAGGACGGCAACTGGGATCTGGTGGGCAACAACCTCAAGGTGTTTTTTATCCGGGACGCCATGAAATTTCCTGATCTGGTCCACGCCTTCAAACCGGATCCGGTGACCAACCGCCAGAGCGGTGAGCGCATCTTTGATTTCATCAGCAACACGCCCGAAGCCATGCATATGATCACCCTGCTGTTCTCGCCGTGGGGCATTCCGGCCAACTACCGCCAGATGCAGGGCTCTGGGGTCAACACCTACAAGTGGGTCAATGACCGCGGCGAAGGCGTGCTGGTCAAGTACCACTGGGAGCCGCTGCAGGGCATCCGCAACCTGACCCAGCCGGAAGCGGAGAAGATCCAGGCCAAGAATTTCAACCACGCCACCCAGGATCTGTATGACGCCATCGAGCGCAGTGAGTTTCCGCAGTGGGAACTGTGCGTGCAAATCATGAGCGACGGCGACCACCCGGAACTCGACTTCGATCCGCTGGATGACACCAAAATCTGGCCGCGCGAGCAGTTCCCCTGGCTGCCGGTGGGCCGCATGACCCTGAACCGCAACCCGCAGAACTACTTTGCCGAAGTGGAGCAGGCGGCTTTCGGCACCGGCGTGCTGGTTGATGGCCTGGATTTCAGCGATGACAAGATGCTCCAGGGCCGGACCTTCTCGTACTCCGACACGCAGCGTTACCGCGTGGGCCCCAACTACCTCCAGCTGCCGATCAATGCACCCAAAAAGCATGTCGCCACCAACCAGCGTGACGGGCAGATGGTCTATATGGTCGATACGGCGCCGGGCCAGAATGCCCACGTCAATTACGAGCCGTCTAACCTCAAGGGCCTGACCGAAGCGCCGCGAACCTACCCGGACCACACTCCCTGGGTCGAAGGCCCCCTGGTACGCCAGAGCATCGAGCGGACCAACAACTTTGCCCAGGCCGGAGAGCAGTACCGCAATTTCGAGGACTGGGAACGCGACGATCTGATTGCCAATCTGGTGGACAACCTGAAGGACGCAGCGCCTGTCATCCAGACCAAAATGGTCGAGCTGCTGACCCAGTGTGACGCCGACTACGGCCGCAGCGTGGCACAGGGCCTGGCCCAGGCAGGGCAGAGCAGCGAAGAGAGCAAGCAACAGGCGGTCGAACAGGCCGAGGAAAACAGCCACGAGGCGCAGCCGTACTGAGCGAAAGAGGGCATCCGGCCGAGGGCGTTTCCGGGCGTAAGTATCCTGTACCCCCAGTTGGGCGGCCCGTGTGTCTTACCGCGCCGTGGCCGCTATGCTGAGGTTCTGCAGGTGCCAGACGCGACCCCGCTGCCACCTTCTTCCCACCTTATGACCACACCTGCCTCCACGGCCATGCTGCAGAACCTGCTCGAAGACCACGGTCTGCGTGCAACCCAGCCGCGTCTGCGACTGCTGGAATTCTTTGCGCTGACGCGGGGTCACTTCACGCCTGAGGAAATTTCCGAGCAGTTGCGCGAGCAGGGTCAGCCGATCAGCATCGCGACGCTGTACCAGAACCTGAAAACCTTCAGCGACCGAGGTCTGGTCAAGGAGATGATCGGCCATGGGGGCGAGGTCCGGTACGACACCAACCTGGACCCGCATTCGCATCTGGTGTGCCTGAACTGTGGTCAGCTGACGGACATCCACCTCGACCTTCAGGAACTTCACCCGCCGTCGCAGGCCAGCGGCTGGCTGATTACCCAGGCGCGGGTGGACCTGCAGGGCCTGTGTCCGGGCTGTCAGAAAAGAAACTGAAGGGGCCCACTGCGTCTCGTTGCAGTGGGCCCTTCTCCTGGGCTGCCGTGTCTTGTTCGGCCTCTGGCAATGCACCGTTGCGTGCGCATGGGGACCATGCGGAGATGACGCTGACAAGTTATGTCCAGCACAGACGCCCGCTGACCTGACAGCGTTCCATTCTTTGTGAGCCTTCCCCTGGAACGGCGTACTCTGTCCTGCCCTTTTCAGGTCAGGTACCTTGTGCCGCCAATTCAGCATTGTGCTGTTCCAGCACGGTCAGGAAAGTCTGAACTACACCGGCGTCGAGTTTTACACCGGCTTCTTTCCGAAGCTGCATGGCGGCTTCTTCATGAGGCCAGGCTGCCTTGTAGGGCCGCTCACTCGTCAGGGCGTCGTACACGTCCACCACCGCAAAGACCCGGGCAGCAAGCGGAATCTGCGTGCCCGCCAGTCCACAGGGATAGCCGCTCCCATTCCAGCGTTCCTGGTGGTACAGCACGACATCCAGGGTTGCCGGCGGCAGCGAGGGAATATGGTGAAGCATCTCATAGCCGATGCTCGGATGGCGTTTGATGACCTCCCACTCTTCTGGTGTCAGCTTGCCGGGCTTGAGCAGGATGGCATCCGGAATGGCCACCTTGCCGGTATCGTGCAGGAATGCGCCCCAGCGGAGTGCGTCGAGATCGGCGCCAGCGAAGCCAAGCGCCTGACCCAGGCGCTCGGTCAGCGCCACGACCCGGTCGGTGTGCCCCTTGGTCTCGTAGTCACGGTATTCCAGGGCCAGACCCAGGGCACGCAACGTTTCCTCGCGCGAGGTGTTGAGCTGTCTCAGATGGTACTGCCGGTCCAGGGCGTGGCTCAGCCGCGCGGCCACATTGCCCAGCAACTGGCGGGTGCCGGCACTGGTGACCACCGAACGGTCTGTTCCGAACACCAGAACAGTCGTCAGCTCGCTCTGCTGGCTGATCGGAAGAAGGCACATTGACTGCCAGTGGCTCCGGGGGCTGGCTTCAGCCGGCTCGAAGATGGCGTCGTCGGGCCCGAGGAAACACGCTTCCTGACGCCGCAGGGCCTGGCGAACCCGCTCTGAGAACGGCAGGGTGCCCAAAGGTGTTCCCTCCAGCGCAGGTGCATGAGCGGAACGGGTCACCATCCGGATCTCTCCTTCATGGCATTCAAAGGCGTACCCATAGTCGTATTCGGTCAGGCTCAGGCACTTGTCGAGGGCCTCGTCAGCCAGCTCCACAGGATGGCGCAGCTGTTCGAGAGAAGCGGTGAACTCCAGCAGCTGCTGATACCGGTCCAGCTGGGCACGAAGCATCTGCTCGGCCTGTTTGCGCTGTTCGATCTGCCGCGTGGTGCTGATAAATCCGGTGATCTCGCGGGTCTGGGCGTCCCGCAGCGCTTTGAAGCTGGTTTCCAGCCAGATCCAGGACCCGGAGCCGGTCTGTACCCGGTACTCGAATTTTTCGTGCTCGAATGCTGGACTGAAGCGCTGGCCAAAAGCCTTGTGCAGTTGTGGCTGGTCGTCCGGATGTGCCCGGGCGAAAGGCTGCTGGTTGAGTAGCTCCTGACTGTCACATCCCAGAACGTCCAGGGCCGCAGGCGAACTGTACTCGATCCGGCCATCAACCGCGTGCTGGCACACCAGATCGCCGCTGCCCAGGGCCAGCCGCCGGAAGTTGCGCTCGCTGAGTTCCAGAGCACGCATGGCGCGCTGATTGGCCTCCTGAACCTCCTTGTTGGATGTCACGTCGCGTGAGTTCACCAGGATGCCGCGGACATGGGGTTCCTGACGCAGGTCTACAGCAATGCTCTCCAGCCACACCCAGTGACCATCGCGGTGTCTGAAGCGGAACATCGTTGGCTGTGACGGAACACCAGCCTCCAGGCCCTGAACAACTTTCATGGTCAGCGCAATGTCGTCCGGGTGAATCAGCGTAAATGCGTTTTGTCCCAGGAGTTCCGTTGTCGAAAACCCCAGGATGCGGGTCACCGAGCCACTTTCGTAGTGGATCATCCCGTCCTCTCCCATCACTGTGGCTATGTCGGAGCTGTTGCGCGTGACAGTGTGGTACCAGTCCTGTTCCTGGCGCAGCTCCCGCTGAAGCCGGCCACGGTCAAGGGCCGGCGCGCACAGGTCTGCCACTGTGGTCAGGAATGACCGGTCCTCCGGGCCAAAGGGCTGGTTATGGTTAAACGACAATGACAGGGCCCCGATGGTCCGGTCGCCAGTCATCAGCGGCAGGACAGCTGCACTCTGGAATGTCGCCACATGGGTGTGGTGCAGCGCCGGATAGCTGGCTTTGAACTCCTCATTCTGCAGAAACAGCGGCTGTTGCTGCAGGACTGCGCGCACTGCTGGAACTTCCGCGTCAAGGCTGCACCGGCCCCAGGTGGCGGCAGCGGTGTCGGAATACCCGGCGCTGCCGGTCAGTTCGAGGTACTGCCCGTCAGCGCTCAGCAGCCGGATCGCTCCTGCGGCGGCTCCAAGGGCGTC
Organism: Deinococcus deserti VCD115; assembly: GCF_000020685.1. Taxonomy (NCBI): domain Bacteria; kingdom Thermotogati; phylum Deinococcota; class Deinococci; order Deinococcales; family Deinococcaceae; genus Deinococcus; species Deinococcus deserti. Next base: position 46,823 of record NC_012529.1, read on the forward strand.
AATGCCTATGGTCAGGATGGCGTCGACCACGTCAGGCATGGTGTAGCTGCTGCTCAGGGCGCGGCTGATCCGGCCGATGGTCTCGCGCTGACGGTCCTGTTGAGGGTGCAGCTGGAGCAGCAGGGCCTGTACGGTGGGATCGGAAAGAAGGTGGGTCACCCGGCCCGTCAGCTGTTGCCACCCGCCGCGGCCGTTCTGGAGCCGGATGGCGCTGACCAGGGCATCCTCTCCGGGCGTCAGGCGTTCAAGCAGGCATTGAAGCGCTGGCCAGTCTTCCGGGTGCACGATTGAACACATGTCGCGGCCATGGACAGCCGGGCCCACGTCCTGCAGAGCTGCGGGATTGGCATATTCGATGACGCGGGTCGATCCCACCAGGAACGTAAATTGGGGAGAGTTCCTGCTGATCTGAACCAGCAGGTCAAAGCCTGACTTCAAGTGACCCGGTGTGCTGCCTGACAAGACGTCCAGGGGAAGATTGTGGGTCATCGCTGCTGCGCCTTCTCCTCAGTGTCTGTTTATATTCCCTCAACTCTCGTTGTGCGTACCGTCAGAAAGATTATGCGCTGCTTTCTGTCGGAGACCTTACTGGCAGCCTTGTGTTGATCCGTCGACCTTTATGAAGCTTTTGGCACAATGATCCACTGAAGAACAGGGCTTCTCTGGGCACAGGTTAGCGTGAAGATCAGTTTGAGCAACACAAAACGAGGCAGAACAATACTGCGAGTTGTCGCAGCTCTGAACGCGTTCAGAGCTGTTCCTGTCACGCCTTTTGGGGATAATGCTCCTGGTTTGGAAACAACGTTTCCACCTCTTTCTGCGTAGCAAAACGCCTCGGGCGGGAGTGCAGCAGGAACCGGCAAGACTGCTGACTTCTGGACGCCCATCCGTACAAAGTGCACGAAACCTTAATTAAATACCAGTGAGAAAGGAGAAAGGTGGAAAGTTTCCTTTAGGAACCCGGGACGCTGCGCAGCAGGCGACGGGCCACAATCCAGCATGCTTTCTCGTGCCTGCTCCCAGAAATACGCAACTGCCCGGTCCGCCTCCCTCAAGGAGGTTCTATGAGTACCTCAGGTCAGAAGCCGGTCCAGAGCAACATGAATCGTCTGGACCTGTGGATTGGAATCGAATGCACCTTCAACCGGGTGCGTGAGACCTACCTCAACCAGCTGGAGGTCTGCGGTCATCATGAGCGCCTCGATGACCTGAATCTGCTGTCCACGCTCGGCGCAAAATGCATCCGGTATCCCGTGCTGTGGGAACAGGTGGCGCCGGAATCGCTCGAACAGTTGGACTGGTCCTGGACCGACGCGCGGCTTGAGCGCCTGCGGGAACTGGACATGCAGCCGATTGCGACCCTGCTCCACCACGGCAGCGGCCCACGCTACACCAGCCTGCTTGACCCCGAATTTCCTGAAAAGCTGGCAGTGTATGCGGGGCAGGTAGCCCGGCGATATCCCTGGCTGCGCACCTATACACCAGTCAACGAGCCCCTGACCACTGCGCGCTTCAGTGGCCTGTACGGGATCTGGTACCCACACCACGCCACCGACGATGCGTTTGTGCGGATGCTGCTCAACGAATGCCGCGGCACCGTTCTTGCCATGCGGGCCATCCGCGAGGTGCAGCCCGAAGCCCAGCTGATTCAGACCGAGGATCTGGCCAAGGTGCACGCCACCCCAGCCATGCAGCCTCAGGCAGATTTCCAGAATCATCGCCGCTGGCTCGCCTATGACCTGCTGTGTGGTCTGCTTGATGAGACCCATCCGCTGTGGGACTACCTCACCCGGTCGGGCGCCACTGCCGAAGAGCTGCTCTGGTTCCGTGAAAATCCCTGCCCGCCGGACGTGATCGGCGTGGACTACTACCTGACCAGTGAACGTTTCCTGGACGAGCGCCGCGAGCGTTACCTGGCCCATCACTGCAACGACACGCACGCCGACATCGAAGCGGTGCGGGTCTATCACAACCACTCGGGTATCAAGCAGCTGCTGCGTGAAACCTGGGAACGCTACGGACTGCCGATCGCCGTGACTGAAGCCCACCTGGGCAGCAGCCGGGAAGAACAGTTGCGCTGGTTCGAGGAGATCTGGCAGGCAGCCGAAGAGGTCAAGGCCGAAGGCGTCGATATGCGGGCTGTCACGTCCTGGGCGGCGCTGGGCAGTTACGACTGGAACATTCTGCACACCGAGTTCAGGGGCTACTACGAACCCGGCGCGTTTGACGTGCGCTCTCCGGTGCCGCGCCCCACCGCACTGGCCAAGGTGCTCCGCGCCCGGGCGCAGGGCGTGGCTCCCGAACATCCCAGCCTGGTGTCCCCCGGCTTCTGGCGGCGGCCCGACCGCTTCTTCTATCCGCCGGTGGGGAATCCTGGGCCTGTGCCTGCAGCCCGCGGTCCCGTTCGGCCTCTGCTGATACTGGGCACTGGTCGCCTCGGGCAGGTTGTCGCCCGGCTCTGTCATGACCGCGGCCTGGATCACCGCCTGCTGAGTCCGGCCGACATCGACATCACCAATCAGCCCGCGCTTGAAGCGCTGTTTGAAGCCGAGCGCCCATGGGCGGTTATCAATACGCTGGGTTACGGCAAGATCGACCAGGCGGAGCTTGAGCATCAGGAGTTCTGGCTGACCCACAGCGTGGGCGCGGCTCTGCTGGCACAGGTATGCGAGCGGCGCGGCGTGCAGCTGCTGACCTTTTCCTCGGACCAGGTCTTTGGAGGTGACGGCGAGGCGCCCTACCATGAACTCGACGTGGCCTCCCCGGTGAATGTCTATGGCCGCGCCAAGCTCGAATCGGAGCGTCAGGTCCTGGCCAACCATCCTACCGCCCTGATTGTCCGCAGCTCCGCAGTGTTCGGCTCCGGTACGGGCCGGGGGCTGCTGTCTGAGGCGCTCAGGACCCTGCAGACCGGGGAAACGGTTCTGGTAGACCAGGACCACCGCTTTTCGCCCACCTACCTGCCGGATCTGGTGCACACCAGCCTGGATCTGCTGATCGACGGTGAGTCCGGTGTCTGGCACCTGGTGAATACGGGTGAAAGCACCTGGGCCGAGATGGTCGGGCGCCTGGCGCACGCCGGAGGCCTGCCGGATCACCGGATTCGTGCGGCTTCTGCCCGCGAACTCGGCTGGGTGGCCCCGCGGCCCCGCTACAGCGCGCTGCGCAGCGACCGGGCACAACTGCTGCCCAGTCTGGACCACGCCCTCGACCGCTATCTCGACGGCTGGGTGCGCGCCGGACGTCGCTGATCCCGGATTCTGGCTGTCCTTTCCGGACTGTCCTGCCCTGAACGCCTGCGCTGACCTGGAGTCAGTTCAGGCGTTTGGTTGCTTCATACTTGACTAAATTTGTCGGATTACATAAGTTGTGGCGCGTGACTTGTCCAGAGCGCCTCAATCCCCTGCCTCAATGGGCAAAAATGTCCCTTCCAGCCGTAGGCCGCTGCGCAGAATGACGGCGGTTGTTTCACGGCTGCCCCTCTGCGCCGACATCTCACGGCAAGCCGGTGAGGACCCAATCGGGACGGCCCCGTTCTGGCAGGAAGTCACGGTGCTGGAGCTGGACATTCCACAGTGGGCACAACTGCGCAACCCCGACGCCTGGACGGATGAGCAGCGAGGAATCTTCGAAGCGTTACGTGGACGTGTAGAAGCCTCCGGAGCCGGTTTCGGTCTGCTGATGAGCGCGCCTGCCACACGTGGGGCTCCACTTCGCGTGCGGCACTACCGCCAGGGTCCTGGCGGTTTTGTGCGCCGTGATTATCTCTCTTCGGTCTCCCAGGACGAGTGGGCCCGGGGCCTCCACGACACGCTGCTTAACCCCAGGTGTCTGCAGGGATGGACAGAGCAAGACGTTTCAGTGGGCAGCGATTTCCACGTCTGCACGCACGGGACGGTGGACGCCGCATGCGGGAAGTACGGCGCGCCTGTGCATCAGGCGCTCGACGCTGCCGGAGTCAGGGCCTGGCGGACCGGACATTTTGGAGGCCACCGGTTTGCAGCCACCGCCGTGGAGCTGCCCTCAGGGTATCTGTGGGCCCATCTGAGTCCTGACCTGGCACTGCGAGTGGCCGCCCGGGAAGTGCATCCGGCCGAACTTCGCGCGCACCTGCGGGGGTTTGCCGGTCTGCCGCCTCTGGCGCAGGTCGTGGACCGTGAACTGCTGATGCGCCACGGGTGGGCCTGGACCCAGGCGCGGCGCCGGGCTGAAATTCAGGGAACCGAGGTCCGGCTGCACTACGACCTTCATGGCCGGCAGGGCACTGTCCGTGCGACGGTCGAGGAGGCCGCTGCCCTGCGCCTGCCGGGTTCCAGCCACAAACCCGAACGTACTGATGTCCGCCAGTACTGCGTTACGGCCATGGACCAGGACTGGTGGTCATGAACGCCCTGCGTCTCATCCCCCTGCGCCCGGCAGCCCTGGTCCTGGCGGTGGCCACGCTGTCATTGATTCTGCTGTGCTCGCTGGCACTGGGCGCCACTGACATCCCGTTCGGCCGCGTTCTGGAACTGCTGCGCCGCCCTGACGACAGCACCGACAGTCTGGTGGTACAGACCCTGCGTCTGCCCCGGACCCTGGTGGCTGCCCTGGCTGGCGCCGGGCTGGGGGTCTCGGGACTACTGCTGCAGGGCGTGACGCGCAATCCTCTGGCCGACCCTGGGATTCTCGGGGTAGAGGCGGGGGGCGCTCTGGCCATTTTGCTGATGGTTGTGTTCTTTCCTGCCTCGCCGGCAGTTCTGTTTGTTCCTGCCGCATTTGTCGGTGGCGTGCTGGCGGCCCTGCTGGCCTACAGTGCGGCGCGGAGCGTGGGCGTGACCCCCTTGCGGCTGGCCCTTGCCGGGGTGGCGGTGGCCTATCTGGTGTCTGCCGTCAGCCGCAGTATCCAGCTGCTGTTTGAGGACCGCGCGCAGGGCGCCCTGTTTGCGCTGTCGGGCTCGGTCGCCGGCCGGAACTGGGACCAGTTGTTTCAGGTCGCGCCCTGGATGCTGCTGGGTCTGCTGCTGGCGCTGCTGCTCACGCCCCGGGTGAATGTCCTGGCCCTGGGTGACGACGTTTCACGTGGTCTGGGGCTGCACACCGGCCGCGACAGCGCAGCCATTACCGGACTGGGCGTGCTGCTGGCCGCCGCGTCGGTCAGCGTGGTCGGGCCGGTAGGGTTTGTCGGTCTGATTGTTCCGCACGCCGCACGCGCCCTGGCGGGGCCGGATCACCGCTTCAGCCTGCCCCTCGCCGCCCTGCTGGGAGCCGCCTTTCTGACCGCCGCAGACATCGCTGCGCGGCTGATCGACCGGCCTGCCGAGACGCCGGTCGGCCTGCTGGTCGCGGCGGCTGGAGCCCCTTTTTTCGTACTGCTGGCCCGGCGCATCGGCCGTAAATAATGCTGCACCCCTCAGGAGACCCGACATGACCAGAACTTCCCTGACTGTGACCCTTCTCGCCTCCCTTGCCCTGACCACTGCTGAGGCGGTGAGCGTCAAACACGAAGGCGGAACACTTACCCTTTCCACGCCGGCCCGTCGGGTGATTGCCCTGGAATATTCCTTTGTGGACACCCTGGTTGCCCTGGGCGTCAAACCCACCGGCGCCACACTGGGCACGCAGGGAGGTGACCGTGGGGCGCCCCCTTATCTGGCGCCCCGTCTGGCCGGGGTTGCCTCTACCGGGAGCCGCGCGCAGCCCAGTCTGGAAACGATCGCTGCGGCACAGCCGGACCTAATTCTGGCCGACGCCTTTGTCCACCGAACCCTGGTGGCTGCCCTGGGCCGAGTGGGACCCACCGCGGCTTTTCACAGCCGGCGCGGCAGCCTGGATGACCTGAATGCCCAGACCATTGCGATTGGGCAGCTGGTGGGCCGCGAAGCCGCCGCACGTCGCCTGATTGCCGAGCAGCAGGGCCTGATCCAGAAGGCGCGCGTCTTCGCCAGAAAGAATGCTCCTGCTTTCGTCGCTGCCGTGGCGACTCCGACCGGGCTGACGGTCCACACCAACCAGAGTTTCGTCGGGAGTTTTGTCGAAGCGCTGGGTCGCCGTAATGCGCTGCCGGTCAAGGACGACAAGACGCAGTACGAAATCTCACTTGAAGGCCTTGTGGCCCTCAATCCGCAGACTCTGGTGCTGTTCACCGCACCTGACGAGACCGCCATCACCGACCGCTGGAAGACCAGCCCGCTGTGGCAGAAGTTGCCAGCTGTGCAGCGTGGCCGGGTCTATGAATTCGATCGTGACAACTGGACCCGGGGACGGGGGCCGGCAGCCCTGAAACTGATGGTCGCCCAGACCATCGAAAGCCGCCTGCTTCAGGACGGGGTGCCGGCCCAGGGGTACCGCTTCCGGTGACCGCCGCGAGATACACCACGCCCCGCGCCTGGGCGGTTCTGCTGATCCTGCTGGGATTAACCCTGGGCCTGGCAGTGGCCGCGCTGGGTCTGGGAGCGGTGCGCACTCCCGCCGGAGACGTGGTCTCCGCCCTGCTGGGAGGAGCCGACGACCTGACCCGGCAGCTGGTGCTGGAGCTTCGGGCACCGCGCATCGGCCTAGCCGTGCTGTGCGGCGCCCTGTTTGCGGCCTCCGGCGCGGTGATGCAGGGGGTGATCCGCAATCCCCTGGCCTCGCCGGATGTGATCGGTGTCGGCGCTGGCGCTGGCCTGGCGGCCACGCTGTTTCTGCTGGCCTGGCCGGGCGCGCCTGCGGGCGGTTTGCCGTGGGCCGCCCTGACCGGGGCCTGGGGAGGGTTTGGCCTGGTGATGCTGCTGGCACGGGACCGGCAGGTTTCGGGCCTGCATCCGGTGCGGCTGGCCCTGGTGGGGGTGGCGGTAGCGGCCGCGCTGGGAGCAGCGCAGCAACTGGTGCTGGTCCGGGCGCCGGAAGGACTGGGAACCGCGCTGTCGTTTCTGACGGGAACGGTCTACGGCGCTGACCACGCGCGGCTGATGCGGGTGCTGCCCTGGGCCCTGCTGCTGCCTGCCGCGCTGCTGCTGTCGCGCACGCTTGACGTGCTGAACCTGGGTGAGGACCTGGCGACCAGCCTGGGAACCCGCGTGAATGCCATGCGGCTGCTGTGTCTTTCGGTCGCTGTGGCCATGGCGGCCGCGGCTGTGACGGGGGCCGGCATTCTGGGCTTCGTAGGGCTGCTGGCCCCGCACCTCGCGCGGCTGCTGGTCGGAGCAAGGCACGCCCGAGTGCTGCCGGTCAGTATGATGCTGGGCGCCCTGCTGGTTCTGGCGGCCGACACCCTGGGCCGCGCCCTGTTGCCCCCCACCGAAGTGCCGGCCGGCATTTTCACCACCCTGATCGGCGCCCCCTACTTCCTGTACCTGCTGCGCAGGGCCGCATGACGCTTGTCGCGCGGCGCCCTGCTGAAAGGGACCTATGACCGAAGCTCCACTGTCCACCCGTAGCCTGCGCCTGAGCTACGGCGCCAACATCATCGTGCCTCAGCTGGATCTTCAGGTGGCGGGCGGCAAGATCACCAGCATCATCGGCCCAAACGGTTGCGGGAAGAGCACGCTGCTGCGGGCCCTGGCCCGCCTGCAACCGGCCAGCTCAGGCGAGATTCAGCTGTACGGACAGGCCCTGCATGCGCTGCCTGGGCGAGAGGTGGCCCGCCGGCTGGCCATCCTTCCGCAGGGCCCGGCGGCGCCGGAGGGCCTGAGTGTCGAGGATCTGGTGTGGTTCGGTCGCCATCCGCATCAGGGCCGTTTCCCGGTGCGCCGCGAGGTTGACCGGCAGGCCGTGCAGTGGGCCCTGGCACAGACCGGAATGACCATTTTCGCGGGCCGGACACTTGATGCCCTGTCCGGCGGACAGCGTCAGCGCGCCTGGATTGCCATGAGTCTGGCCCAGCAGACGGACATTCTGCTGCTTGACGAGCCCACAACCTACCTGGACCTGTCTCACCAGCTTGAAGTGCTGCACCTCGCCCAGCACCTGAACGCCGAACAGGGCAAGACCGTGGTGATGGTGCTGCACGACCTGAATCAGGCGGTGCGGTACAGCCACGAGATCATTGCCATGAAGGGCGGCGAAATCTACGCCCAGGGCCCGGCTGAGGACGTCATGACCCCGGAACTGCTGCGCGACATTTTTGGCCTGAAGGCGCATCTGCTGCTGGACCCGGATACCGGCCGGCCGCACATCATTCCTTATGGTCTGACACGGTAGGGGGCAGCAGAGAGGAACACGTGCTCCGGCCACCCGAAAGGTAATCCCGCACTGACGCCTGTTTGACAGCCGCGAGCAGCCAGGAGCTACATGCCTCCTGTCCCCGCCGAAGTTGACTTGCGAAACCGCGTTCAACTGACGGTGCAGGCGGTTGTGCACCCGGAGCCATGAGCGGCGCAGAGCGCTTCGGGACAGCGCATTCCTGCGGAGAGTCCGGGTGGCTGCCGACGAGGAGAGATAGCACTCTCCCAGACCTGTGTGCTGCCTGGAGGTTCCAGGATTTCCTCCCTGCTTTTGGCCGGCTGCCGGAGCACTTTCAGTTCAGGGAAGTGGCGGGCGCGAGGTGACGGTACTGACGGCCTGCGTCCCCAGCCAGATTTTCCAGTCCTGATCTACCCGGTCAAAGGTCGAGCCGAAGGCCCGCGAGGCGGCCACCTGTATCGTCTGGCCCGAGGCCAGCTCCTGCATAAAGGCAGTCAGACGGGGCATTCCGTAGCGGTCTGCGGCAAAGCGGACAAAAGCGTAGCCCTGGCCGTACACGTGAGGCCACAGGTCACCGGGCGTCGTCTCGAAGTTCGATAAGCGGTCCCAGGGGACCAGCCGGCCCTGGCGGTGCCATGCGGCGCTGCGCTGCAGGTAGCTGGCGCGCGCCTGCTCCGTCCAGATACCCGATGCCGCGAAATGCGCCACCCCCTCGTGCAACCACCAGGGAATGCGGCTCTGGCCCTCGCCGAAGCGGGAAAAGACAGCGGCGTGTGCCAGTTCATGCGCGAGTGTGGCCCGCGACTCGGGCCAGCGTGGGGCAGCCAGTTTGATGGCCTCGCCCGGCTCGTTCCAGCCGCCGACCGGCTGCAGGCTGAGCTGGACACTGGCTGAAAGGGCCGCATAGCTGTCATAGACCTTGACCACCGGTGGCTGGGCCGGACCATAGCCCAGCACGCGTCCGACCAGCTTCAGGGTGCTGTCAAGATCCGCGGCGATGGCCCTGGCTACGTCCTCCTGTCCAGACTGGGCCAGGACCTGTCCTTCTGCCAGCACAACGGGAAAGGCTTCGCCGGCATACCGCCAGCCGCCGTCAATCTGCCGGAAGGCTGAGGTGACCGTGACGTCACGCTGCACGTTGGCCGCTGTACGCCAGGACCAGCGCAACTGGCCCAGCGTCTGATCCCCGCTCTGGCGCACATTCGTCAGCGTGAGCCGGACATCCTGGGGCGGCCGGGCCACCCAGTCCTCCACGAAGCGCCGGTGCTCAGTGGCAAACATCTGGTCGCGCTGGTCGACCAGCGCGAGGTATCCGGCAGCGTCGCGGCGAAGAAGCGTTTCCTGCATGGCCTGCACAAGTCCGGCAGGCGAATCCGGTGCAGCCGCCTGTACGCTGCTGACCGCCAGAAGGACTGCAACTGCTACAGCGTTGCCACCAAACCGTAGAGAAGGCACGCGGATATTCTTGCGCCTGGCGCCCCCTGATTCCCGGCACCAGGATCACAATAGCGGCGCACGCTAACCTCCGGGAAATATGTTGCAGGCGCTCGGGTCGATTTGTCCGGTCGGGCATGTCTGCGGTAGTTGATTCACCTGACTTTGATGTTGTCCCGACGACACGGAGCGGCCTGCCCGCAGGGTAGAACAGAAGCATGCGCCTGCTGCGTATCAAAGGACGAACCATACAAAAGCAACTGACCCTGCTGCTGTTCCTGATCACCAGTCTCGCCTCAGCAGTGAGACCAGGAGACGTCGCACCGGACTTTACGCTGAATGACCCTTCGGGAAAAAAGGTCACCCTGAGTGCACTTCGGGGCCAGCCGGTCGTCCTCACGTTCTGGGCTACCTGGTGTCTGGTCTGCAAAGAGGAACTGCCCGAACTGAACCAGGAAGCGGCACGGGCCAAGGTGAAGAACATGTTCGCCGTGAGCGCAACCGATACGCCCAAAGCTGCCCTGGACTACTTCAAGCAGGCCAAACTGGGCGCCATCACGCCGCTGGTGGACGCACCGAAGGCCAAAGGCCCGGGCACCGGTGCTGGCGTAGCCAAGTCGTACCGCATCATTGGCCAGCCGGTCTCCGTATTCATCGATTCAAAGGGAAAAGTGACGGCCGTTCACTCGGGTTATCTGCCCCCTGAACAATTCCGCGTGTACCTGAAACAGATCCGCCCCTGATGACGGACTCACCCGGCTTCCTGTTTGCCTTCGGGGCGGGGTTGTTGTCGTTTCTGTCGCCTTGTGTGCTGCCGATGCTGCCCGCCTATCTGGGATTTCTGACCGGTATGAGCCGTGGCGAGCTGGCCGGACCACAGGCCAGGCGGCTGGCGCTGAGCCACGCCGTGGCGTTTCTAGCCGGGTTCAGTGTGGTATTTCTCGCCCTGGGCGCCCTGGTAGAATCCGCTGCGGTGGTGCTCACGACTTATGGAACGCCGGTCCGGGTCATCGGTGGCGCCATGGTGCTGATGATGGGCCTGTTTACGCTGGGGGTGCTCCGGGTCAATGCCCTGTATCTTGAGCGCCGCGTTCAGCTGAAAAGTAAGCCTGCAGGATATCTGGGCAGCGCTGTCGTTGGTCTGGCGTTTGCAGCTGGCTGGACCCCATGTATGGGGCCTATCCTGGCGGGCGTGTTATTCATGGCTGCTCAGCAGCCTGCCCTGGGAGTGCCGTTGCTCCTGACCTATGCGCTGGGATTCAGCGTGCCATTTCTGCTTGGAGCCTTGTTTCTGGAGCGCGTGCGGGCACTGCACCGGTTCACGCCCAGGTTGGAGCGGGCGGGCGGGGCCTTGATGGTGGTCGCCGGCATTCTGCTGATCACCAACGGATTTGCATGGATCAGCCGCTCGCTCGTGAATGTGGTGGGGTTCCAGGGGTTCTGATTGCCGCCTGAAGTCCAGAATTGACCTGCAATGACGTCAGGAGCTCAGGGACTTGAAACTGGGAATCTGCCCGTTGTCAGGGGCCTTCTGAACCGTCGGCGGCGTGAGGTAGCGGCAATCTGCAGAAGCAAAAGCGCAGCCACTTGGTATCTCACTGCTCAAACCCGGCAAGCTCGATGCCCGCGAGTGGGAGGTCATCAAGCGACACCCCGGCATCGGCTACGAAATGCTGCACCACATTCCCTCGCTGCCCGCCACCACCCTGGAGGTCGTGCTGTACCACCACGAACGCTGGAACGGAAGCGGCTACCCCAAGGGACTGGCGGGCGAGGACATTCCTCTGGCGGCGCGGGTATTCGCGGTGGTGGACGTGTACGACGCCCTGACGAGTGAGCGGCCAGACAAGAAGGCCTGGACGCACGAGGACGCCGCGGAGCAACTGCGTAAAGAAGCCGGTGTGCTGCTCGACGCACGGGTCGTTGCAGCTTTCCTGCAAGTCCTGACGTAGCGCGTGGCTGAGCAAGCAGGCTGGTGATTCGCCACGAAGATGGCTGGAGCTCGTTCCTCATTTGGGTATGGGTACTGCCGAATCACAGCGAGGTCTCCCGTGATCCACAAACGCGTCGTTTGGATGACGCAGGAATGCCCGCTGGTGACCCGCTCAAGCGGTCATTCGGACAACCAGCCGGGGAACCAAACGGCAGGACCGGGGCGGCCCATCAAACCCGTTGAGAAGGCTAAGCAGCAGGTGCCCCGCTTCCGCACCCATTCGCTCGACCGGCTGATGCACGGTAGTCAGTCCGCGCGCGGCCGCCCACGGATGGTCATCAAACCCGACCACCCGCAGATCCTTCCCGACCTGCACCCCGCGCCACTCTGCTTCATCCAGCAGCACCGCGGCAATCTGGTCCGCTGAAGCGAAAATCGTGCACGGAAACACCGCCTGGTCCAGCAACGCGCAGACCGTGTGGTAGATGGCCAGCGAATCGAACCCGGTAAATGTCTCGCCTCGTACGGCCCGCCCGGCCTGGGTAAGTGCCTCGTGGAAGCCGGCCCGCCGGTCCTCGAACACGCGGGTGGGGAGCTGCTCGTCAAGGTCAGCCTTCACCCAAATGGCGTACACGTCACCGGGTTGGGAGAGGGCATGCTGAGCGGCCAGCTGTCCACCCAGGTGGTTGTCGACGTACGCGCAGTCCAGGAGGTGCTTTCAGGCTGAGCGGCAGACCCAGGTGGCGCCCACCATGGTGACCGACAGTGACCCTGCCTCGTGCATGCTCCGCACCGTCGCTTGCATCGCCGCTACCGAGGTGTCTAACCGTCCGGCCAGCGTCCGGACCGTCTGCGGCCCCACGGCAACTTCCTGAACAATCCTGGGCATCAGATCCGGAGGCACCAAGGTCAAATCAATGGGCACCGGGCGCCGGTAGAGGGTGGTCCCTGCCTGAGGCACGATTTCGAGGTGACCCTGATCCAGGAGCATGGCTGTTGCTGCCCGTGCGACAGGTCGGGTGACCGCGCACCCGTCCATGATGTCTTTCTCCTGTACCTGACGGTCAGGCCCGATCAAGGCCAGGACCCGCTCAAGCAACTCCGGCGAGACACCCTCAGGACGCTGGAGTGGACTCAGGGGGCCTTCCCATGAGCCTCACCTGAACCGGACGGCCGAGACGAAATGGATTTCATATGCTCCCATTCTGACAGCTCAAGCATCCCCCGCCGACGCACTGGACGCGGGTGAGCAGGTAGTGGGTGCGGAAGCTCTGTTGCGCACGTCGAGATGGTCAGGGGGTGATCCGGACGATGCGGGGATCGGGTTGGCCCTGAGAACGCCAACATAAGTGGCCATCCTGGAGCTGTGATACGCGTGCGGATTCAGAGAGGGCGGGCTCCTGGGGAGCCTGTGATGTACCTCAGTGTCATTGACTCACCCGAGTCCGGTGGTGCTCGCGTACCGGGTCCTTCTAAGGATTCCTGGTGGAATTGGAGACAGACGGAGGCGCCCATCGGTACTCCGGGAGCGGCGCCGCCACCTCAGTCAGTAGCGCATCCCTTCCGCCGGCCAGGATCACGCGTCTGATCATGGGTGCAACGGCGCTCACTGCTGGCACCCTGCCTAGGCGTGTGCTGGCGCGGGATAGGAGGAAGGAGGGTGAGGTTGGCAGAGAGGATGTGCAGGGTCATGTCGTCCATCCATCTAACACCGCGTTTGCTCTGGCCCAGACTGTTTTTCCCTTGTGAGGGATTCCGGTATCCCAGTTCATGAACAGGACTGAACACGACAGCGCACAGGTGTAGCAGTTTAGAAACGGTCGCTTTCAATCTGCAACAGGACGACACCGTCAAGGCTGTCCCCACGAGCCTCAAGCACGTCACTTGGGCAGCGTAAACGCAAAGGTCGCGCCCTTACCGGGCACCGCATCCGCCCAGACCTGCCCACCATGACGCTCCACGATCCGCCGCACATTTGCCAGGCCCACACCAGTTCCCTCGAACTCGTCTGCGCGGTGCAGCCGCTGGAACACGCCGAACAGGCGCTCCGCATATCGCGGGTCGAATCCAGCACCGTTGTCTGCAACGAACACCGCCCACGCCTGCGGGCGCTCTTCGGCCCATACGCGAATGACCGCGCGGTCCCGGCGGCTGGTGTACTTCACCGCGTTGGACAGCAGATTCATCAGCATCAATTCCAGTGTGCCGCTGTCACCCTGCACCACTGGTAAGTTCCCAATCTCCCAGGCTACCTGGCGATCGGTGTTCTCCAGGTCAAGATCCTGCCGGACTCGGTTGACCAGCCGCTGAAGATCAACGGGGCCGAGCTGAATTGGTTGCATGGACGTCCTCGAGAGGGTCAGCAGGGCGTCGATCATGGTGTTCATGCGGGTCGCCGCGTTCTCCGCGGTGGAGACGTATCCCGCGGCCTTGTCGTTCGCTCCGGTGCTCAGGGCGCGCCGTGCCAGCCCCAGAAAGCTGAACATGTGCCGGACCGGCGCGCGCAGGTCGTGAGACACACTGTACGAGAACGCATCGAGCTCGCCGTTCGCCCGTTCCAGCGCACGCGTCCGTTCCCGCAGCTCCTCCTGTGCAAGCCGCTGTTCGGTGATGTCCGTGAGCACTCCGACCCATTCACGGAGAAGGCCGGCGTTGTCCAGCACTGGCACCGCCCGGATCTCCATGAGACGGTACACCTCGTCGTGCCGCCGCACCCGCGCTTCGCCTTCAAACGTCGTTCGCGATTGGTATGCCTGCGTCCATCCCTGGGTGATAGCGTCCCGGTCTTCAGGGTGCAGCGCCTCCGCCCAGCCCCACCCCAGGTGCGCCTCGACGCTTTGGCCTGTGTAGGCCCGCCAGGCGGGCTGGTCCGTATCGAACGCTCCGCTGGGGGGCGTGGTCCAGACGATCTGGCTGGTGGCTTCCACCAGGGACCGGTAGCGGGTTTCGCTCACCCGGGTCAACTCGTAGAGCCGCGCGCGTTCCAGCGCCTGCGCACACACCGTGGCGACGGAGGTCAGGAAGCCCCGTTCCGCATCGTCAAACGGGTGGTCGCCCTCAAATCCAAGACCCAGCACGCCCGTCACGCGGTCACTGACCACCAATGGTAGAACTGCAGCACGCCGCAGCTCCGCGTCACGCAACGTCGCGAGGTCCGGGATACGCTGCGGAATCTCGTCACCGGTAAGAAACAAGGCCTCACCGGTACGGGCAGCTTCTGCCACCGGCAGGGCCGAGTTCAGCGGCACCTGCGTGAACCAATCCGCCATAAGCGAGCTGAACCCGGCTTGCCCCCAGCTCTGAAGGTGTGCGCCCGTCTCATCCAGACCCAGCACGATCACGGCGCGCGCACCCATCAAATGCTGCGCCTCGTTCAGTACGACCTGCGCGACCTCCTCAGGCGTCAGCACGCCCGCGAGCCCCCTCGTGAGCTGATGAAGGCCCGCAGACCGCGCCTGCGCACGCTGAGTTTCGCTCAGGTTCCGGGGGTACACCGTGAACAGCCGGGTGCCGACCGTTGGAAAGGCATGCATGGCCAGCTCGCAGGGAAACACGTGGCCATCACGGTGAAGGGCGTTGACCTGCTGATCAAAGACGTACACCTCGTCTACGCCCAGGGCACTCTCCAGGTGCTGCGCGTATGCGGCGCGGTCCGGGAGGGGAATGATCAGCTCACTCAGGGTGCGGCCCACGGCCTCGTCGCGGGTGTACCCGAAGGTCGTCTGCGCACTGGCATACCACTCGACGACCCGCCCGTGCCGGTTAATGATCATGTGGAGGCGACGCTCACTTCCGAGACGCGATAGGAACGCATAGGCTGGTGGATTCTACGGCTTTGGGAGGCTTCACGCACGTGACACTAGTGGTCTGCTGTCCGCAGCCCTTCGGTCCTAAAGCAGCGTCATGCTTGGCTGAAGTGGCATTCACCTCTGCGCCGTCTCACGTTCGTTCCAGCGAAGACAACTTCCTCCCCGTGCTCAACTCCCGCGCACCCGCACCGGCCTAAACACAGGTACCGACGGTCATCCCAATCGAAAAAGGCGGCTGATTGCCGCCTTTGATGTTGCAAATTATACCCCGAGATACAGGCACGCGCAACGTATGCATCCCGATTCCCCGGGTCTTGCTCTGGCCTTACGAGAGACTCGCCGTTGGGCAACCCTGGCCCAGATCCGGCGTTCAGAAATCGGCGAGTTCGGTGGCCAGGTCGTTGGCCGGCACATCGACGTACGCTTGGGTGGTATTCACGTTGGCATGACCCAGATGGTGTGCCACACGAACAAAATTCCGCGTCCGTCGGTACAATAAGGTGCCGTTGTATTTCCGAAACGCATGAAAGCCCGCCCAGGGGAGACCTCCTGTTCCATCAGGCGCCGCAGGTGGTAGGCCGCACCGGACCGGTGAGCAAAGGTGAACAGGCAATCCCCCTTGCCCTGGCCAGCATGTGCCTGAAGGACGTCAAGCAGACTGCCAGAGATGCCGACGATGCGGCGCTTGCACCCTTTGCCCTGGACAGTCAGGCGGCTGGCGAGGTCCACCTGGCTCCAGGTGAGCGTCAGCGCTTCCTCGATGCGTAGCCCTGCATGGGCTATCAGAAGGATCAGGACCCGCAGGTCAGTGCGCTGCTCCCGTTCCGCGGAGGCCAGCGCCCGGTGCACCACCGTCTCGCGATGCGGAGGCCGCCGGGTGATCGCATCAGTCCGGTCCCGGGGTTGCGGCACATCCTCAAAGGGATGGGCTGTGGTGACTTCTGCCAAACGCAGCGCCGCGTACAGGGCGTTGGCGGCCGCCACCCGGGAGCGGCCCTTCTGACCGGGCAGCGCTGATGCTCCGGCAAGGTCACAGCACTGAAGTCAGGCTGAGCTCACCCCAACGTTGTAAAGGTCCATGGTCGCTACTCCACTACTTTTTCTGTTTAGGCTTGTCGGCTGCGTTTGCAAGAGCAGAGGCCGCTACGCTTTTGACCTTTGCCGCGCTTTTCGGGTTGCTCAGCAGTTCGCTCGCTTTCTTCGCGACCCTAGGCGAAGTCGTTCCCGTTTTTTTCTTCGTCATGACATAGGTTAGCTCCTACACCCTGTGCAGCATTGGATCAATCAACATGGGTTAATTTTTCTGGTTCCACAAACGGTGCCACAGCGCCAAGGCCGACCAATGCTTTCAGTGAAGGCTTCAACACCCCAAACATCCATGAAGCTGGAGGGATTTTCCGCAACAACATGGACCACTACCATGCAGGAGGAACTCTCCAGGCCTGCACTGAACACAGTGTGCCTTGGGAGACCACCTGGAACGATCTCGTTCCCGGGAGATGAGGAGTGAAGTATGCCTGCAGGAAAAGTGAAATGGTTTAACGCGGAAAAAGGCTTCGGATTCATTGAAACGCCCGGAGGTCCCGATGTCTTCGCGCACTTCAGCGCGATCTCGGGGAGCGGCTTCAAGAAGCTGAACGAGGGTGACGAGGTGGAGTTCGAGCTTGAGGAGGGCCAGCGGGGCAAGGGTCCGCAAGCCAAGAACATCGTCGTGACGAGGGCCGCGCCAGCCGCTGCCTACGGCGACCGTCCCCAACGCCGCGACGACCGCTGGTAAGCCCGAGCGTGAACAAGAGAGCCGATTCAGGCTCTCTTGTTGTCTGCTCTTCCTACAACCGGAGGGTCACCTGAACTCCATCCCTTCGCAAGCGAGCAGTATCGTTCTCTTCAGCGCATCTGCCTCACGTGTTAATGATCTGAAGCTGCGCGACAGTGGTGCCGTGCGAAGCGGCGATGCCCGATAAGGTGTCGCCGCGCTGAACGGTGTAGGTCGCAACGTTGGAGGCCCCCCGGCGCAGGACCGGCGCCGGGGGCGGCAGGGTGTTCCTGAGGGGAATTGGGCTGGCAGCGGGAATGACGTTCACGGCTGGGGCGGGAGGACGAGGTTGCGGCGCGGCGAGCGCAACGCAGAGGGTAAAGGGAAGCAGACTGCCCAGCCGACGGTGTAGTCGTCGCTCGGGTTGTAGCCCTATTGTCAATTTGAGCCTTCAACCAGACAGACCCTACGCCTGGGGCGCGTAGCCGAGCAGAGCCTTGACCTCCAGAAATTCGCTGAAGGCAAAGTCTCCCCATTCGCGCCCATTGCCGCTCATCTTGTAGCCCCCGAACGGCGCCATCAGATCAAACGCGCCGTTGAGCACCACCTGTCCGGCACGCAGTTTGGCCCCAACCTTGCGGACTTCCATGAGGTCGGCGCCGCTGACATAGGCCGAGAGGCCGTACTCGGTGTCGTTGCCAATCTCGACGGCCTGCTCGACCGAGTCATAGCCGAGAATCACGAGGACCGGCCCGAAGATTTCCTCGCGGGCAATGGTCATGTCATTGGTCACGTTCGCGAAGACGGTAGGCCTGACGTAGTACCCCCGCTCCAGCCCAGCCGGCCGGCCGGGTCCCCCGGTCACCAGCGTGGCGCCCTCATCGATGCCGCGCTGGATCAGGCCCTGAATCTTGTTCCACTGCATTTCGGAAACTACCGGCCCCAGCATGGCGCCGCTGTCCGGCGCGCCGACAGTCATCTGTTCGGCGGCGGCGCGCGCGCTTTCGATGGCCTCGGCCATGCGCGGGGCGGGCACCAGCATGCGGGTCGGAGCGTTACACGACTGGCCGGAGTTGTTCATCACCGCGCGCACTCCGCCCGTCACGCTTTTGGCAAACAAGTCGTCGTCCAGCACGATATTGGGGCTCTTGCCGCCCAGTTCCTGATGCACCCGTTTGACCGTCGGGGCAGCGTTGCGGGCCACCTCGATCCCGGCGCGGGTGGACCCGGTGAAGGACACCATGTCCACGTCCGGATGGCTGGACAACGCCACACCCACGCCGGGACCGTCACCCTGCACCAGATTGAAGACGCCCGCCGGGACGCCCGCCGCGTTCATGATTTCCGCGAAGATCTGCGCGCTGAAGGGCGCGACCTCAGACGGCTTGAGCACCATAGTGCAGCCGGTGGCGAGCGCGGGCGCCACCTTGCACACGATCTGATTCAGGGGCCAGTTCCAGGGCGTGATCAGTGCGCATACCCCAATCGGCTCCTTGACGATCATGGTTTGGCCGCGTTGTTCCTCGAAGGCGTAATCCTTCAGGATGGCGGCCGCCGTGGCAAGGTGGCCCGCGCCGAGCGGCACCTGCGATCTGCGGGCGAGGGAGGCGGGCGCCCCCATTTCCTCGGAGACGGCCGTGGCGAGGTCGGCCGCACGTTTCTGATACTCGGCGGCCACCCGATCCAGAACCTCCAGCCGCTCCTGCGGGCTGGTCTGGGACCAGGAGGCGAAGGCCGTTCGGGCGGCCCGGACTGCCCGGTCCACGTCAGCGGCCGTACCGAGAGCGACGCTGCCGCATACCTCTTCGGTGGCTGGGTTGAGCACATCGAGGGTCTGGAGTGCTGCCGGCTCGACCCACTCGCCGCCGATATAGAACTTGTGGTATTCGCGCATCTTCTGTCCTCCAGAATCCCGGTCATTGTGGCGTCACCAGGCGGCGGGAATCCGCCCTGGCCCGGACGTAGGGCCGGCGCGCAGTCCTTCCCCTGAAAGGAGGGTCAGGCCAGCAAAGGCGCCCAGGTCTGTATGTCGGGCGTTCAGCGTAGCACCTGTGGGCGACGATAGCCGAACCAAAGTCGTTCGCCCGCCAGCACCCGAAGCCTGGGTTGGCGCCCAGAACCGCTGAGCCTGATGGCGAAAGCACCTGATGAACGGGGAAAACCAGGCGGGGAAGTGACGGGTCCATCGCGGGAGAAGGGAGCGCTTAAATAAGAAGGCCAGCATCGCAGATGCCGGCCCGGACAGTGCCAATGAATTTTCCCGGAAGTACAGCTAGGGCGTGAGTCCAAAGGTGGCGAGCCAAGTCAGGTCGTCCGGGCGATCTACCCGGTATACGCCGCTCGTCCCCGCGCAGGTCGGGTTGATACCGAAGGAAGTCACCCCGCCCACCACATTGCTGTCTCCGATAAAGTTCGGCCCACCAGAGTCACCGAAGCACGTGCCGCCAGTGTTCGAGTTGTTTGACAGAGTCATGTACACGGGGTTCAGGCGAATCAGTTTGGGTTGAGCGACCATACGCTGCCGGACGGCGACGTCTTTCCAGGCGGCCGCTTCGGGGTAGGCTTCCTGCAAGCCGTACCCGACGGTGGTGAAGGTCACCCGATTCTCGCCTGGCCTGGCGGCCAAGGTGTCCAGGATGTTCAGTGATGGCAGTTTGCCGTACAGGTTTCCTGGAGTGGCATACGCAGCGTTCAGCACCACCATGCCCAGGTCGTTCAGGTAGAAGGGACCGGTGGAATAAGCAGGATGTGTGTAGGGCGTGCCGCTGGCTTGACCCACACAGGGGTAGCCGCTGCCGACCAGCGCGTCCGTGCGGACAATATTGCAGGCTTCGGCAGGTGTTTTGCCAGCTAGTGTGGCTGCGCGGTAGCCTGGATCCACAGGTATGGGGCCAGCATCAAACCAGATTTCCACATGTGCGGCGTCGTCAGTGCAGTGGCCGGCGGTCAGATAGTGGGTGGAGTCGACCAGGGTGCCGCTACAGCGGAACAGGGGCGCGCCGCTCGCGTCCTGGGCAACCATGATTCCTACGTAGGGGTGGTCGTTGCCGTCGAGTTCTCCGCCCTTGGTGATCTATGGGCTGAGCAGGGCGCCGTCGGCGGCTGGAGGTGAGCTGCTGAATGCGGACAGGGCAAGCAGGCCAGCAAACAGGAGAATCGCTTGTCGCTTCCTCATATTCTCTCCCTCTGCCGGCCAGACTGGAACGAGATGACCCCGAACTGGTCAAGTCACGCCGGCGTGATGATGTGATATTTTATACTTTATTTTTATCTTGAGTCACGCGGGACCGGCTCCAAGCCATCTTCGCCCGGACGCCAGTACCATGAACTTTGAGTGGACTGCAACTCCCCAATGGTGCAGAGCCTGCCAGCCGGGTCTACGAAGTTGCCTCGGATAGAGGCTGACAAGGCGACGATCAGTTCTGGAAGCGATTTGGAAAATCCATGACAGTGTGCTGCCCTACAGAGCACTTGCGCCCGTGGAGGCGACTCTACGACGACCAGTGGGCTGCGCCTGCCAGACTGGTTAGAAGTTCTACCGTGTTATGGCGTGCGGTTGATGGTCACGTACACGACCTTTCCGCCTCCAACCCCGTACCGCTCGGCAGGCGCCCACCGCAGCGGCACTTCCCGGCCAGCCGCCACACCGTCCGGACGCAGATCTACGGTGCGGCCCTCACCGTGTGCTGAGACCAACGCGGCACTCACCAGAAATGCTCCAGGGTTCAGCAGCGGAAGATACCCTGTTTCGGTGAGCGGACGGCTGTTATCCCCCACGTTGCCCGCGCGAATCTGCCGCAGAGTGCGGCGCACTACCAGGTCTGGCGCACCGTCCAGTGACCGGAAGCGCACCTCAAGCAGGGCGTCTTCAGGGGTAATCGCATAGTCTTCCAGGACCA
Organism: Deinococcus deserti VCD115; assembly: GCF_000020685.1. NCBI lineage: Bacteria > Thermotogati > Deinococcota > Deinococci > Deinococcales > Deinococcaceae > Deinococcus > Deinococcus deserti. The sequence goes on from NC_012529.1 coordinate 67,799, forward strand.
GTAGCACATTGCCAGGGTAAGCATTTGGCGCATTGATGTGCCCACGAATCACAGATGATGGTTCCGGGGTGAGTGTGGGAGCAGGCGTGGGGGACATCGCCGGTGTGGGGCGCTGACTTTGTGGCGCTGCTGCGGCAGCGCCCTCCAGGTGGGCATGCACGTTGAAGATGGATGTCCCCGGAGTGCTTTCTGACGGACGAAAGTTCACGGTCACCGCAGGGCGCCGCGCGCTGCCGTCCAGGCTGAGAAGAATGCCCTGGGCCGCGCCCGCTGAACGGCTGACCGTGGCCGTCACCGAATACACACCCAGCGGTACGTCGTGCAACAGCTGGGTTTTGTCCAGGTCAAAGCCAAGTCCCTCTTCAGTTCGCAGATGCTTGACCGTGCGGCGCAGGGTCAGCGTCCGGCCTTCAGACCCATCGGCCAGGCGGCCCACCGGCATGAGCCGGAACGTGAGGACGGTACTTTGCTGATCAGTAGTTGGTCCGTCACCCGTCAACAGGACCCGGATGATCTGACCGTAGTAGCTCACCGGATCGCGGGGATTTCCGGACGCGTTCGTCTCGGCGGGTTTAAGACCGCTGAGGCGCAGTTCGAAATTCCGTACCAGCCCGCTCGTGTTGCTTGACAGCACCTCGAAGTTCCGTTCTAACGGATGCAGACGATGATCGACCACGCCCTGCGCTGTTTTGAGCGGTGCAAACGCGTTGCTGACCCGGTACAGCCCACCCGCAGGCAGGGTGACCGCATAGACGCCGTCATTGCCGGTCCGGGCAGTTGTTCTGAACTCTGTTCCCGCTTTCGTGAACCCAAAGATGTTCACACGGGCGCCGGCCACGGGTCTCCCGGTGGTGGTCTTGACAGCACCGGTGAGTTGGCCGGGCCGAGCCTTCACTGGAAGGGCCTCGGCACTCAGACCCAGTCCAGCACCCAGGGCGAGAAGTCGAGTCAAAGCCACGATTGAGAGGGCACGCACGTCTATAAGTGTAGGCCGATCGAGGCAGTGAAAAACTCCAGGCCTGCGGGACATGACGAACCGTGTTGATACCTATGCAATGTGCGGACAGACGCAACGCTCCACTTTCCAAATGTCCGGATGACTTGTGAGGGCAATGAACTTCAGGTTGTATGCGAGGACGCCCAACGCGACCTTCAGCCGGAGGCTTAGGAACGTCTTGACCTGTCCCCAGCGCAGTCCCGCCCCCACGAGGACAGAGAAGGCGGACTCGATACACTTTCTTGCGGCACCGTACTCCTCTTTCCAGCGCGAATCAACCCTTCTGGCATTCACCTTCGGTGGGGTCAGGCAGGTTCCGGACTGATAGCCCTTATCGCCAATCTGCTTTGGTCCTCCATAAGAGGGCCAATCTCGATTCATCTCGCACAGCACGGTGAAATCGTGCTGGTTTGCCGGACGAATCTCGTACTTCGCGATCTTACCGTTCAGGGTGCACCAGGCATGCAGCTTGAAACCGTAGACCGGTCCAGCAGTGCTGAACCCATAGCGGGCACCACGGAATTTGCACCGGGGGAAGTGCTTGAATGTAGACACAGGAAGGGGCTGCGAATCGACGGCAACGAAGTCCAGTTCCTGAACTGCAGTGGCCGGCTGCTCGTTGACAGGGGTCAATCGGGCGAGGCGGATGCGGGCCTGGGGCTCGGACAGATAGTGTGGAAAGTGGTTGAGTTTGAGAAAGCGCCACCAGCGGCTGAAATACGGCATCTTGTGCAGCTTCTGAAGCAGGGCCACCGCCAGCAGTTCTGCGTCGGAGACCTTCTTGTGTGAATGAAGCAGTTTCGGTCGAACGTGAGGCGCGATCTAGCGACTGAGTATGGTGACAGCGGTGGAGAGCGGCAGTAAAGTGAGATCGAGACGGGCAATAACACTGTCCCTTTCGCATTTTTTGCCCTATAGGTCAACCCCTGTTTCCGGTAAATAATGGAAAGACTCGCTCCTTTCCCCGTCCCTTATAGTCATCGCCAGATGAACGCGTTCCCGCATCACTCCATACGGCGCCAGGACCACACGTGAGAAAGCTGCTTCTCCTGACCGATCTGCATTACCAGGCGAACAGCCGGACCTACGCCGCTGAAGACCTGTACCTGATGGGAGAACTCCAGAAGTTCTTTCAGGTCGCCCTGTGTCATCCAAAACACAGCGAGGCATTTGAGGACAGCGCCGACGTGATTCTTTTCCGGAATGCCGGTCCAGTTGCAGGGTACGCACGTGACTATGAACTGTTCAGAGCAAGGATGGCCGCAAAAAACAGCTTTGTCTTCAACTCTCTGGACGGTCAGGGCGACATGAGGGGCAAGCAGTACCTCGTGGATCTTACGAGGCAGAACTATCCCGTTATTCCCACTGTGGACCGTCTGGAAGATCTGGATCTCCTGCCGGACAGTGACCGGTACCTCACCAAGCCCAGGAACGGCGCGGATTCGCACGGAATCAGCGTCATGACCCGGCATGAGCTGTCAGCCCTCCAGGGTATGCCGGAGGGAACCCTGATTCAGCCGTGGGTCGAGTTTGAGTACGAGGTGTCGTTTTACTATCTCAATGACGTGTTTCAGTACGCGCTGTACGCCCCGGACAATGAGCGGCGCTGGGCCCTTGAGCGGTATCTGCCGTCACCGGAAGACCTGGAGTTCTCCAGCATGTTTATCGAATGGAATGCCATGAAGCGCGGTATTCAGCGTGTGGATGCCTGCCGGACAACAGAGGGTCGCCTGCTGCTGGTAGAGCACGAGGACCTGAACCCTTTCCTGTCCCTGGACCTGCTGGACGAGGAAACCCGGCAGAACTTCGTGGATTCGCTGATTGAGGCGCTGAAGTCACTTGCACCGGAAGTCGACTGACAGGCGCGCAGGGGTTCTCGGACAGATTCGGTGGCTTGATCACCTGTTGGAGTTGCTGGGTGTAAATGGCGCATATGTCAGGGCTTGACGTGACCTGTCGTCAGTGTGCACGTCATACGAGGCTTCAGTGGCAACGGAGCAGCTCAAGGATAACGAACGCAGGCGATGGGCATTGGAGCCGTCCCTGAGCGGGGTCAAGGTCCGACGGCAGGCCCCTGAGTCTTGAATTGTGCTGCATCCTGGGCCTGGAATCCAAAGACCAACCCAGCAACAAGTACGGCCACGATGCCCGGGATGAACGCCCTGGCGGTGTGGTGTGACTGAGGGAAAAGTGTAGGCATCCACCCCCTTACGGTTCGGCCTGAACAGGAGTTCCCCCGTGCCGCAGGTCTGCACTCTCCGGCCACGACCTGTAATGGAATGCTGACGAACGCACAAAGGGAGCGCCAAGGTGCTCCCTTTATCGGTATGAGAGGTGCGCTCCAGACAACCGCCGTTTTTAAGAGTGATGTCAGGGTCAGGGCCGTATTCTGAATGAATGTTCCTTGCCCTGCGCCTGCATGCCGTGACCCTTGCCCAGGGTCTGGCGTGCGGCCCGGGGGTTCAATGGCGGAGGCGTGACTGCTCTGGCGCCCTGGCCGCATTCAGTGGCAGGTTGCATCAGGACGGTCTTGTATGATTCCCGAAGAGTTGCGTGTCCTGATCGTGGATGACGACGAGAGCGACGCCTTTCTGACGGAGGAGTTACTGCTGGAGATTGAAACCTGGTCGTGCCGGGTGGACTGGGTCAGCAGCGCGCACGAGGCGGAGACGCACTTCCGGGCTCAGATGCACGACGTGTACCTGATCGACTACCGCCTGGGAGCCAAGAGCGGGCTCGATGTGCTGGACCTGCTCAGGGCCTCCGGGTGTTCTGCCCCAGCCATTCTGCTCTCAGGGGTCGACAACCATGGGGTCGATATAGCCGGCATGCGTCTGGGCGCGGCCGACTACCTCGTGAAAAGCGGACTGAGTGCGGTGGTGCTCGAACGCGCGTTGCGTTACGCCCTGGAGCGCTCTCGCCTGCTGCGGGAGGTGCACCAGGCGCGTCAGGAAGCCGAGACGCTGTTCACACTTTCGGTAACCCTCGAGCGGTCCAACCGGGTTGAGGATGTGATGCGCGAGGCCTGCGCCCTGCTGGGCAGCGCGGTGGGGGTCGACGCCCTGCTGCTGTGGCAGGTGCGGGACGATCATGCTTTTCTGCTGCGCCTTCACGGCGAGGTGGGCACCGATTTTCTGGAGTACCGGCAGCGGGGCGTTCCCCGCTCCCCGGCCTTTATCTGGCAGGCGGTTGATGAGCACCAGCCGCTGTACGTTGAGCACGCTGCGGCCAGCCCGCTGGTCCTGCCGCTGTACAAGAAGGCCGGAGTCAGGAGTCTGGCGCATCTCCCTGTGGAAGTGAACGGCAAGGTATATGTGCTGTCCTCCCTGCGTCTGGGCAGGGAGCACTGGACCGTCGACGAGCGCCGGATGCTGGAAGCCGGAGCCCGGAGCATTGGCGTGGCCCTGGAGCGAAGGGAAAACCTGGAATTGCTGGCCACCGCTGCGTCGACGGATGTACTCACCGGGCTGGGAAACCGCCGGGCGTTTGATCAGGCGTTCGATGTGGCTCTGAACAGCGCGTCGAGGCATGGCGTCGAGGTCAGCGTGGTGTCGTTTGATCTGGACGGTCTCAAGGCGGTCAATGACCACGAAGGCCACGCCAGGGGAGATGACTTTCTGCGGGCATTTGCGCAGACGATGCGTGAAGGGCTCAGGCGCGAGGACCAGCTCTACCGCGTGGGGGGCGACGAGTTTGCGGCCATCTTGAATCACACGGGCGCAGCCGGGTCCGGGGCGGTTCTGCGCCGGGTGCGCAGGGCCGTCGACGCCCTGCGGGAGGCGGGCTTTCCGCAGGCGGACGTGAGTGCGGGCATTGCCTCGTACCCTGCGGAAGCCCAGACGCCAGGTGACCTGCTGCGCCTGAGTGACGAGCGGATGTACCGCCAGAAGGATGCCCACCGGATCCAGCAAGCCAAACGTTCGTGAGTCGAGGAGGCAGCGGCAAGCGCCCGCTGCCCATGCTGCGCCTTCATGTGTCTGACCAGACCGTACATGTTGAGCACTTCCGTGGTGCTTCCGGTTTTCAGGCGGGATCCATCGGTAAGGTGATCAATCCCCGGAGGCCAAGGAACGTCAGCACTGCGAGGAAGATCTTTGATCCGTAGAGATTCCACTCCGGCAGCGGCGGCGTACGCGTCAAGCTGGGCCTTCCTGAGGTCGGCGTAACTGTCAGGGCTGCCCGCGCAGCCGGTCCAGCGCCCGTCGCAGGCCCAGACCTGAACGAAGCAGACGTTGAAGTCACTGTACCTGTACCCGGCGTCGATGTAGCTGCCGTCCTGGGTTTGCACAGCCGCGTGGTGGGCAGGTCGGCGACCTTGATGATCTTCTCCCCGGATCCGAAGATCACCGCGCTCCTGCTGGCCGAAGCGTTGCCGAGCCCGCCGAGCAGCAGCACGGTCAGGCTACCTTCAGCTCACCCAGTGCCAGTCCAGCAGGTAGGCCGTGAACTCGCGAAGCATGAGTGACGCCGTCTCGCGGTCCTCGGCATCCAGCCCGCCCTGCCAGGCCGCAGAACGTTCGTCCGTCAGTGCGCTCAGCGGTGCGGCGCCGCCCAGAAAATCGTCCAGGTCCTCCAGCAGGGCTTCAAAGCGGGCCCGGTGCCAGGGTTGCTGGCGGGTGACCTCGTTCAGAAAGTCCTCCGCAGCGTGCTCCAGCCGTACCGTGCGTCCCACGATCCAGGGAGCCCTGGAGACCACGACACTCATGCCTGGCCCCTCCAGCCGGGGAAGCCCTCAATAGCCACCAGCGTGGGGCGAGGAATACGGGTCCCTTCCCTGGCGGCAAAGGTGCTGGTGAGCTTGTCCAGGCTCTCGCTGTCCTCGCCCGGGTGCTGCACTGCCAGAAACAGCGTCCTGCCGTCCGGGCTGAACACCGGGCCAGTCAGCTCAGCGTCCACCGGCCCGACGGCGAAGCGGTAGGCCTTGCCGGCATTAGGCCCCTCGGTGGGAAAAAAGAACATGGCGTTGTTGCCGTGAAAGGCCTTGATCGGATTGGTTCCGAGGTCGCTGTTGTCGGTGACCATCCAGAGGTTGCCGTAAGGGTCAAACACCAGGTTGTCGGGGCTGGCAAAGCCGCTCTGTGGCCCACCGTAGGCGAAGACCTCCCACAGGAAACTGGTGGCTGCCGGGTCACCTTCCTTTTCGCTCCAGCGGATGATCTGGCCGAAGAAGTTGCCGTGGCGGCTGTTGTTGGTCAGGGCGGCATAAATGTCGCCGGTGCGGGGATGGACTTCAATGTCTTCCGGGCGGTCGACCGGAGTGCCACCCACTGCCAGCGCCGCAGCCCGGGCGTCGGCCAGCACCTCGGCCTGCGAGGTGAACAGGGGCTTGTCGCCTGCTTTGGCCTCTCTCAGCTTCGAGTTGCGGGCATAGTCGAGCAGCACCCAGCTGCCGTTGCCGAAGTTGGCCACATACAGGTCGCCGTCCGCCAGCAGCTCACGGCTGGCGTTCCGGTCGGCCGGGTTGTACCGGTTGCGGCTGACGAATTTATAGATGCATGAATCCTGCATATCGTCGCCCATGTAGGCAACCACGCGGCCGTCACGGGCCAGGGTAACGGCCGCGTTCTCGTGGCGGAAACGGCCCATGCCGGTGCGCTTCTTGGGGGTCCAGGCCGGGTCGAACGGATCGATTTCTGTGACCCAGCCCTGATGGATGGCCTCGTAGCCGCTGCCCTCCCAGGACTTCTGATAGCCGTCAACGTTCTCCTCGCAGGTCAGCAGGGTGCCCCAGGGCGTCTGTCCGCCCGAGCAGTTGCCCACGCTGCCTTTCACCATCGTGGCTCCCTTCACGACGGCCGAGCCGCGTACCGGTCCCGTCAGTTCGATGGGAGTGAATGCATCGATACGGCGGTTGCGCGGGTCCATGACCATCTTCCACTCGCGGCCTTCCCGGCGCACCCGGACCACGCTAACACCGACGTCCTGCATCTCGGCCTGGATCTGCTTCGGGGTGCGTGCTTTGGTGTCTCCACCCACAAACATGGGGTTGGCGTACTCGTGGTTGATGGTCAGCAGGGCTTCGGTGCTGCTCTTTCCGCCCTGAAGCATGTCGATGGGGAAATACCCCACGTAATCATGGTTAAAGCCGATGGTCCGGCCGTCTGGCGTGAAGGTCTCTCCCCAGGGGGCCAGGACCTGATAGCGGTAGCCGCGTGGCAGCGTCAAGGCATCGGCGCCCGTGGGATCGATCGGCGTGAAGGGCGGGAAGGCTCTGGGCTGCACCTTCTGAGGATCCGTCGTCACCGGCGCGCCATTGTTGGCAGACGCCTGCGCGTCGCTGAACGCCACCGGCAGGCTGACTGCAGCGGCGGCGCCGGCAACAGTGCCCAGGGCGCTGCGGCGGGTGATCTGCTTGGACAGCAGGCGGTGCCAGATACTTGTTTCGACCGGTTGTTCCGTCATGGCCTGCATGCTCCTGACCTGTCGTCAGCCCAGCGTCAGGGCCGCCAGCCCGGCTTGCCGGTGAGCTACGGTGGGCACATGCAGATTCCGCAGCGCACTGCCGAAGTGCTGACCCATGCTGTCGCTCAGGGCCTGCCTGGGGCCGCCCTGGGCGTGGTCGACTCCGAGGGACGGCGAGACACGCTGGTTCTCGGACACGCCCAGACAGTTCCCGAGCCGGTCAGGCTGGATCAGGAGATGTGGTGGGATCTGGCCAGTCTGACCAAGCCGCTGTTCACGGCCCGACAGGTATTGCGCGCCACCGGCGAGGGGCGGCTGGACCTGGATGACCCGCTGCAGTCACACCTGCCGGATCTTGCCTGGATGCAGGGCAGTGCGCTCAACACCCGCACGCTGCGGCAGCTGATGACCCACACCGCGGGCCTCCCGGCCTGGGCCCCGATGTATACCTGGGGCGACACCGGAACCATCCGCGCCCGGCTGCTGCAGGAATCCTGGCAGATCGACGAACCCGGCGAGGTCCGGTATTCGGACCTGGGCTACCTGCTGCTGGGCCGGGTCCTGGAGCGCGTGTACGAACAGCCTCTGCGCGACTTCGGCCTTCCGGATGGCCTGACCTTCACGCCGGTCCCTGAGCGCAGCGTGGCCACCGAACGCTGTGCGTGGCGCGAGCGCGTCCTGCGCGGCGAAACCCATGACGAGAACGCTGCGGCGCATGGCGGCGTCGCTGGACACGCCGGGCTGTTCGGCACTCTTGGTGGAGTGCTGGCGCAGGCAGAAGCCCTGCTGCGTGGAACCTGGCTGAGCCCGGCGGCTCAGGCCGCCGCCATACGGTCCCACGCCCCAGGCCGCACTCTGGTATTCGTCCAGGCCCAGCCCGGCTGGAGCGGAGGCAGCCTGACCTCGCCCGGGGCCTTCGGTCATACAGGGTTTACCGGCACGGGTCTGTGGGTGGACCCCGAGCACCGGCTGGCCTGGGTGCTGCTCACCAACCGGGTGCATCCCAGCCGGCACGCGGGAACGGACATCCAGGCGCTGCGCCGCATGGTCGGAAATACCCTGCTGGGAGGCCTGACCTCATCCTATTGACGCGGGCCACTGGGTACACTTGCACAGTGAAACACAACCTTTTCCTGAGCATGCTCGCGGCGCTGGCCCTGGGCAGCGCCTCTGCCGCTCCATTGACCGTTACCGTTCTGCACACCGACGACCTTCACGGCCATCTCGACCCGGTCAAGGTCGGCGAGAACATGTACGGCGGCTATTCCCGTCAGGCCACGCTGCTCAAGCAGTTCACTTCGGCTGACCCCAACCCCCTGGTGCTCTCCGGCGGCGACACCTTCCAGGGAACCCTGTTCTACAACGTCTACAAGGGCCTGGCCGATGTGCTGTTTATGAACTACATGGGCTATCAGGCCATGGCCGTCGGCAACCACGAGTTCGACGATGGTCCGGCGGCGCTGGCCCGGTTTGCCCAGAAAGCGACCTTCCCGCTGTTGGCCAGCAACATCGACGTGAGCACTGAACCATTGCTCAAGGACCTGATCAAGCCCTACGCCGTGCTGACCGTGGGTGGTCAGAAGGTCGGCGTGATCGGGGCCGTGACCCCTGACCTGCCGCTGATCAGCAGCCCCGGCCCCAACGTCAAGATGCTCGAGCTGATGACCAGCCTGCGGAACAGCGCCGAGGCGCTTAAGGCCCAGGGCATCAACAAGATTTTCCTGGTGTCGCACCTGGGCTACACCCTCGAGCAGCAGGTGGCCGCCACCGTGCCGGGCATTGACGTGATTGTCGGCGGGCACTCACACACCCTGCTGGGCACCTTCAACAACAAGGACTTCCCCAAGTCTGAAGGCCCCTATCCGACCGTGGTGCCCAACCCGGACGGCAACCGCACCCTGATTGTCGCGGCCTGGGAATGGGGCAAGGTCCTGGGACGCATCAAGGTCAACTTCAATGACGGCGGTGCAGTCGACAGTTGGGAAGGCAACCCCGTGCCGGTGACGTCCGATATTGCCGAAGACCCCACAGCCCGCAAAATGATCCAGACCCTCAGTGTGCCGATCGCCAACCTGCGCCAGCAGGTCGTGGGCCAGACCACCACCGGCCTGAACGGCGCCCGCGAGGTCGTGCGCAAGCGCGAGAGCACCATGGGCAACCTGCTGGCCGACGCCGCGCTGGAAGCCACCCGCAAGGCCGGGGCCGTGATCGGGTTCCAGAACGGGGGAGGCGTGCGCGCCAGCATCGACAAAGGTCCCATCACCTTCGAGGAAGCCATCACGGTGCAGCCTTTCGGCAACACCATCAGTGTGCTCGACCTGACCGGGGCACAGATCCGCGCCGCCCTGGAGCACGGCGTGGCCACCTGGAGCGAGAACAAGGGCCAGTTCCTGCACGTGTCCAAGGGCATGAGCTACACATTCGACCTGGCGCGGCCTGCCGGCAGCCGGGTGACCAGCGTGACCCTCAACGGACAGCCGCTCTCGGACACGCAGGTGTACAAGGTGGCCATGAATAACTTCACCGCGGGCGGTGGAGACGGCTTTACTATGTTCGCGGGTGCCCGGCGCCTGGACACCGGCACCCTGGACGTGGACGTGCTGGTCAATTACCTGAAGGCCAACAGCCCGGCTGACGCCCGGAACGAAGGCCGGATCGTGATCCTGAACGAGCCCAAGTAAGACGGATTGAACTCAGGCCAGTGACCGCGCCGCACCCGAAAGGGCGGCGCGGTTCGTTGGTTCGGCCCTGGGGATCTGGCGTCAGGAGTATGCGGGTCAGGGACGAGCCGCCTGCAGGCTCACGCCACCCAGCCGCCTACTCCTCAGGAAGATCCGCTGCCGGCAACCTCAGGCAGAAGGTGGTGCCGTCGGGGCCGGTGCTCTGAACCTCCAGGCTGCCGCGCAGCTGGGCCGCGATCCACTGGGCGATGGACAGGCCCAACCCCGCGCCGCCGGGCTCACGCTGCCGGGCCGGGTCAGCGCGGTAGAAGCGCTCGAAAATGTGGGCCTGTGCCTCGGGCGGAATGCCGCTGCCCTGGTCCTTGACCGTCAGCAGGACATCGTTGCCCTCCTCGCCAAGACAGACCGTGACGGTGCTGCCTTCGGGGGTGTACTTGGAGGCATTGTCCAGCAGGATCAGGAGCAGCTGTTTCAGTCGGTCATGGTCACCCGACACCATGTAGGGCCGGTCCTCCGCGCGCAGGTCCAGATTCAGTCCTGGGGCCAGCAGGCGCGCGTCCCGCAGGGCTTCCAGTGCTGCCGCCCGTAGAGAGACCGGGCGGCAGGCCAGCTGCACGCCGGCGTCGCTGCGGGCCAGCAGCAGCAGGTCCTCGACCAGGCGGCTCAGGCGCGACGTTTCCCGTTCAATGTCGCCCAGCATCTCCTCGCGCTCGGCGGGGTCCAGGTGCGGGTGACGGCGCAGCAGCTCCAGGTTGCCGCGCATCACCGTCAGCGGCGCGCGCAGCTCATGGGAAGCGTCTCCGACGAAGCGCTGCTGGGATTTCCAGGCGGTTTCCAGGCTGTCGAGCATGCCGTTGAACGTGATGGCCAGCCGGCCCAGCTCATCGCGGGTGCCGCCAGTCTTGACCCGGCGTCCGAGGTCACGGCTCTGGGCGATGGCGCGCGCCGCCCGGGTCAGGCGGTCCACCGGGCGCAGCGCCGAACCGGCGACCCACCAGCCGATGAGCAGCACGGCCAGCACCGAGAGCACCACCAGCTGGATCAGCAGCCGGGCGAGCGCACGTGCGCCCTGATCCAGCCGGCCCAGCGGTGTCAGCGCCTCCACATAGCCGATGGTGATGTTGCGGGGGGAGTCCACGCGCACCACGTAGCGTCGCCAGCGCTGGCCATCGACCATCATGGTGCCGAAAGCGCCGTTGGGACTGGGCGGGACGTGGGCGCTCGTGAGCGGCAGGGGCAGCAGGTCGAGGTATGCGGGCGGCGCCGGGGCAGAGAGCGGGCGCTGGGGCCGGCTCTCGGGCAGCCCGGGGTCACTGGGTGAGCGGTACATCAGTTCACCTGTGGGGGCGTAGCTGCGCAGCACCATGACCGTACCGCCCTTGGTCGGCACGCTGGTGTCGGTTTCAAACGCGTAGGACCGGCCGTAAGTGCGCATGCCGGACTCCACCAGCTGGGCACTGACCACCAGAATGCGGTCGAGCGCCAGAAACTGCTCGGTCACTGAGGTGGTGTAGCCGACCAGCCCCACCGCCATCAGGGTCAGGGCACACAGCGTGCCGTACCACAGGCTCAGCCGCAGCCGCAGTGTCACGGCCTACCCCTGGCGCAGGACGTACCCGACCCCGCGAATGGTGTGAATCAGCCGGGTCTGGCCGTCGCCTTCCAGCTTCTGACGCAGCTGCTTGACGTAGGTCTCGACCACATTGGGATCCCCCAGGTACCCCAGGCCCCAGGCCCGGTCGAGCAGCACCGATTTGGACTGCACCCGTTCGGGCTGCTCCATGAACGCCTGAAGCAGCCGGAACTCCTGGGCTGTCAGGGTGATTTCCCGCCCGTCACGGCTGACGCTGTGGCCTGCCGGGTCCAGGGTGAGGTTTCCGAAGCGCAGCACGGCCGGGGCGTCGGTCTCGCGCCGGCGCAGCTGCGCCCGCACCCGCGCCGCCAGCACGTCGAAACTGAACGGCTTGGTGACGTAATCGTCGGCTCCACGTTCCAGGCCCCGCACCTGCTCGTCGGGCCGGTCGCGGGCGGTGAGCATCACGACCGGCAGGTTGGCGTCGACCCGCCGCAGCCGGCTGAGGACCTCCAGGCCATCGAGGCCCGGCAGCATCACGTCCAGAATCACGAGATCCGGCGGGCGGTCCCGGACGGCCGCGAGTCCTGTCTCGCCGTCGGCCGCCGTCTCGACCAGAAAGCCCTCGTAGGACAGGCCGCGCTGCAGCAGGCTGCGCACGCCAGCGTCGTCGTCGATCACGAGGATTCTGGGGCTCATACTTCTATTCTAGGCCCGCCGGGACGCGTATAGGCCGCCCTCAGCTGGGCCTCAGGTCTGCTCCAGCAGCGCGACAGGTTCCCTGGGTACTGTGCATTCATGTCCCCGACAACCCAGGTCAAGGTGTGTTCGGCCCAGGTCGCCTCCTTCGGTGGCGTCGACCTCCGGCGCGTCAGTGTCACGCTGGGGGGCCAGGCTCAGGTGCTGCTGGTACGGGAATATCAGCATGCTGCGGCCTACCTGCTTCAGCCTCGTGGTGACGCAATGGCTGCCCCATCCCAACAGGAGGCGTCTGCGGCACCGGCGCTGGTCCTGCGCGCCGAGTGGGGTGAGCCGCTGGGCCAGGTGCAGGATCTTGAGATCGATTCCGAATGTGGCCGGATCAGCGCCTACCTGATGGTCTTGAGCCTGCCCGGAGGAGAGCGGCGCAGCGTTCGTGTGCGTACCCGGGATACGTACTGGTGGCAGGGGCAGCTGTACTGCCGCAAGACCCGGACCCAGCAACTGCGCAGTCTGCTGCTCGGCCGGCGGTCGGCGTCCACGAAACAGGCAGCCTGAGCCAGCACCGCGCCGGGTGACATCCCTGGTGGAACGCGCCTGACCGCAGGAACGCCTGTTACAGCGCCCTGACCGGAGTAGTCCAGGATTTCTGTGGTCTTTCTTCCTCAGGACTCGTGCTGATGGAGGGGCTGTTCTTCGACAGAACGGTACACCTGGGCCCAAAGTTACTGGGTGCTTCTGGTTGCCTTGCGAGATGCCTTCCCTCATAGAACCGCTGACCAGGAACAACCGCATAGCTGCGTGCCCCAAGCCGTCACCGTCCTCACGGATTGAACACCTATGACGCTGGAATCGGGAGACAGCCTCAGATAGAGCTCTACAAGGTCACCTGACGCCACGTCTGCTGGCCACAGGTGCACATGCGCTGGACAGAAAAATCTGCCACCGGCCTGGTGCGGGTCTCTATAGCCTGGACTGCAGCTTTTGATTCCGCTCAAAAAACAGTTCCGAGTGTGTCGTGCCTGAGCTTTTGGTTCTGGATACCCCGGCATACCTGCACCCATGAGTACCGGTTTCGCACGGCGCCGCACACTTTGCCGAGACACATCGTCATGATGAAGCCGGTGCTCCTCACCGGTTCCGTGCCAGACCGTGCTTTTCGTCATTTTTTCCCAGGAACCGCATGACATTACGGGAGGCTTCTTCTTTTCCGACGGTGGCAGCAGGAACCCGATAAGACGACCCTGAACTGAGTCGCTGACCGGTGCGTTACGCTGGATCAAGATGCCTGCCACTCTGCTTCTGCACCTGCACGCGGCTGCCAGGGAGCTGGCTGGTGCACGGCTGCCGGAGGTTGTACGGCGCGTGACCGAACAGACGGTAGCGCAGACGCTCCCGGGGTACCGGGTACAGTTCGGAGATGAGGGTGCACCGGCAGATGCCCCGACGACGCTGGCGTTTCAGTCCGCGGAGGCGGCGGTCAGTCTCCACGCTCCAGTCGGCGCGCCGGAACTGGCTCCGGAGGTCCGTGCCTTTGCTGAAGTACTGACGGACCTGGCGGGCGCCGCCATGCGCCGGCTGGCCGAGGAGGCGTCGGAACGCGAACATGAGCTGCGTTTCCGCCATATGGTCGAGGCCAGCCCCATCGGCGTTGCTGTGGGAACAATGGACGGCACGCTGCTGATGGTCAACGACGCCTACCTGCGCCTGCTGGGGTATAGCCGCTCCGAGTTCGAAGCGGGGCTGGTGGACTGGCAGGCACTGACTCCTGAAGCCGAATGGGAGAAAGACCGTCAAATGTTCGAAGTGGCGTTCGCCGAGGGCCTCACCCCTGGCTACGAGAAGACCATGCTCACCCGCACCGGAGAAGTCCGGCAGGTGCTGGTGACGCTGATCGCCTCACATGAGGGAGCGAAACCTCAGGTCATTGCCTACGTGCAGGACATTACCGACCATCACACCGAGCGCCGCAGGGATCAGGCGCGCGCGGCCGAGCTCGAGCAACAGGTTTCCAGCCAGAGCCGTGAGCTTGAAAACCACCTGTATGCCCTGCGGACCTTTGTGGATTTCACCACGCAGGTGGGGGTCACTGGAGATATCCCCACGCTGCTGTGCGCGGCCGAACTGGTGCTCGCGAAGATGCTGGGGCATGGAGACCTGCTGTACGCCCGGGTGGAGGGCCAGCTGGCCCACGTCACGGCGTACAGCAGTGGGGTGCCGGAACGAACCCGCGAACGTTTTGCCGGTGGCTTCCGGGTGTCTCAGGACGTGCTGGAGAGGACCCGCGAGGGGGAGGAGATGGTCTTCTACGACCACTGGCAGCCCCTCAGAGACAAAGAGGGCCTGCTCTCGGAGTACCACGCCCTGGCGGTCTACCCGTATTTGCGTGGAGGGCAGATGGAGGCGCTGCTGGTGCTGGCCTCCCCGCACGACGCGTGGACCCCGGACGAGCATGCGATTCTGCTGGCCCTGGGCCGCAGCATGGGGCTGGCGGCGGAGCGGGTCATGCATGAGCAGCGCCTGCAGGAGCACTCGGACGCCGCGCGGGCGCGCACCCGGGCGCTGGAGAGCTTTGCCCAGCTGGCGCGCGACCTGGCCTTCGAAACCGACCAGTATGTGCTGGTGCGCCGGGCCCAGGCCATCGTGGCCGAACTGATCGGCGAGGGTTTCGCTCAGTATTTCGAGGTCGAAGACGACCGGTGGTATATCCGGGCCCAGACCGGCAACACCGACAGTCCAGCTACCGGAAATCCGGAGCTCGACACGCTGCTGGTCGGGGGGCTGCCGTTCGGGCAGATCACCAACCTCAACCGTCCCTGGGTGACCGGGCAACCCTACTATCAGGACCGCTACGATCCAGCCGGTGACGGCTGGGTTCCGGGCACCGAGGTCCTGGCATCGACCGCGACCATTCCGGTGATGGTCTATGGGCGCCCGTATGGGATTTTTGCCTATGGCACCTTCCGGCCCCGGCAGTGGTCGCGGACGGACCGGGCCGTGCTGGAAGCTGCTGGGCACCAGCTGGGCCTGGCCATCGAGCGCGCTGAGCAGGCCCGGGTCCTCGAGACCCAGCGTCAGGCCCTGATGGACGCCAACGAGGAGCTTGAGGCCTTTTCCTACTCGGTGTCGCACGACCTGCGCACGCCGGTGCGGCATGCCCGGAGCTTTTCAGAGCTGGCTGTACGTGCGCTGCAGGCGGGCAATGTCGACAAGACCGGGCAGTACCTGGACATGATCGTGCAGGCCACCGACCGGATGACGGTGCTGATCGACGCGATGCTGGACCTGTCACGCACGTCTCGCCAGGATCTGTTGATCGAGGACGTGAATCTGGATGAACTGCTTCGTCTGGCGGTCGATGAGCTGCGCGGCGAACCGGCGGCGCAGGCTGTCGAGTGGCAGCTTGATCCGCTGGGGCACGTTCCGGGCGACTGGCAGCTGCTGAGCCAGGTGCTGGGCAACCTGCTGAACAACGCCGTCAAGTATTCGCGCACCCAGCCTTCTCCCCGGGTGCACGTCTGGGCCGAGCACCACCCGACCAGTGTCACGATTCACGTGCAGGACAATGGCGTGGGCTTCGACGAGCGGTTTATCAGCAAGCTGTTCGGGGTCTTTCAACGCCTGCACCACCACGACGAGTTCGAGGGCACAGGAGTGGGACTGGCGAATGTGCGCCGGATCGTGACCCGTCATGGAGGCACGGTGGCGGCAAAAAGCCGCATCGGGGAGGGGGCAGTCTTCAGCGTGTGCCTGCCGAAAGCCCTGCAGGAGTTCGGTCCTTTACCCGAGCTGCCGGAAAGTTAAACGAAGCACGCCCTGATCATCCTGATGCGGTGCATCACACTGGTGAAGCTACTATCGAATATTGATTTTAGTCACATTTCATAGGGTATAGATACCACGTCATGACATTGGGCTTCCCAGACTGTCAGCATTGCCGATTTACATTATTGACTCCCGTTTCATGAAAGAGATTGTTTTTGGAGCCGGAAACGTAATAAGGTAGACGGCATCTTCGGTGGGCTCTGCGTAACAAGGGCACACCGCTTCCTTTTGCCGCGTTTGTGGATTCTGGTGGAGACACCGGGGTCCGTCCATTGCCTCTTCCACCTGCCAGGAGCCTTCCCGTGTCTCTCTCGTTCCAAGCGCTGTCCTCCTTGCGCCATGTGCCCGGTTTTCCTCAGTTCTCCGTCTCTGCGCTGCTGCTGGGCACGGCGGCCTCGTTTGCTGTGCCTTACATGCCTCTGTTTGCCCGCAACGAAGCCGGAATGTCCCCCCTGCTGCTGGGGATCTTCATGACCATGATGTCTCTCAGCGGCGTGCTGATCAGTACCGTGCTGGCGCGCTGGTCCGATCGGGGGGCCAGGAACAAGCCGGTCATGATCGCGGCGATCCTCAGTGCAGCGATCGGGTACGTGCTGCTGTGCACCACCCGCAGCTATGTGCCGCTGGTTCTGATCGCCAGCCTGTTTCTCGGCACCGGTGCTGCGGCGTTTCCGCAGCTGTTCGCATTCGCCAAAACGCACTTTGCTCTGGCAGGCGATGATCTGGCCGACCGCAGCATGATCACCTTGCGGTCGATGTTCTCGATTGCCTGGATGCTGGGGCCGGCCGCAGCCGCTGTGATCCTGGGCACCGCAGGCTTTACAGGCCTGTTCCTGGCGACCGCGGTGTGTTACCTGCTGGTGGGCGTTCCACTGGCGCTGTCCCGCTCCAGGCCGGTCAGCCGCACCCCCGCCGCCCCGGTGCCAGACGCCCCCGTGCAGCCAGCGGGACCCCAGCGGTCCCTGACGCTGGTCGCGCTGAGCTTCGTGCTGTTCGGCATGTCCAACACCATGGGCTTTATCGCCCTGCCGCTGCACGTGACCGGGGCGATGGGAGAACCCAGCAGCACTGTGGGCTGGCTGATCGGCCTGTGCGCCTTTCTGGAGGTGCCGTTTATCCTCAGCTTCGCGCTTTTTTCGGGCCGCTTTTCTAATGAACGGCTGATTACCCTGAGCCTCGGCCTGTTCGTGGCCTACTTCGTGATGATGGCGGTCGCGCCGGCCGTGTGGCTTCTGGCGGTGGCGCAATTGATTCGCGCGGCCGTGATCGCGGTGATGACCACGCTGGGAATGGCCTACTTCCAGGAGCTGATGCCGCACCGCACGAGCACGGCCCTGACGCTCTACGCCAACACGAACAGCATCGGTGCGGTGCTGGCCGGCGTGGTGTCCGGGGCGTTCGCGCAGGCCTTCGGCTATCAGGCGGTCTTCGTCCTGTGCGCGGCATTGACCGGCGCCGCGTTTGTCCTGCTGTATGCCGTGACCCGGAAGACGAACGCCCCTGCCTTGACCACCACGCAGGCGGGCGCGTCCGACTGATCCTGACCCATGCCGGATTCGGGCCAGACAGGTTCCTTTCAGGTTCTGTCAGCCTCGCCCTGTCTCCTGACCGCGAAGCCTGACTCTGGCTGCAGACTCACTGGTCCACAAAAATGTCCAGCGGCAGGAACGCACTGACGGTGTAGTTCGGCGCGTCCACCACCTGACTGATCTTCAGGTCGACGCAGACGCTGGCCAGCACGTAGGCTTCCTCGAGCGTAAACCCGCGGGCCTGGATACGGCGCAGCAGTGCGCGCAGGGCAATGCGGGCGGCGGTCATCAGGTCGGGATGGTGCCCGCTGGTGGCCTGCCAGCGTCCGCTCGCCCCGCCGGACGTCGGCGTGATGAATTCTGGTGTGGTCAGACCTGCGCTGCGCTCGACACCCAGCCGAACGGTGAGCTGCCCAGCCATCTCGATCCCAGTGCCCGACAGTTCACCGTCGCCCTGGGCGGCGTGCAGGTCGCCCACCGACAGCAGTGCGCCGGGAACCTCGACCGGCAGGTACAGCGTGCTGCCCGCCACCAATTGGCGGATATCCATGTTGCCCCCCACGTGCCGGGGCGGGGAAGTGGCGTGATCGCCGGGCTCGGCAAGTGCCACGCCCACAACGCCAGGGAAGGGCGTCAGCGGCACCCGCACGCCGGGCCCGAACTGCGCATGGGTGCCCTCCCGCAGATCCCAGAAGTGCGTGTAGGGCTGCAGGCCCTCCTCGGCCAGCGCCGCGTCCAGCAGGCCAATGCCGTCGGGCCTGCAGCCGGTCCAGCCCCAGGCGGAGGTCCGGACCTCCAGGATGTCAATCACCAGGGTGTCTCCCGGCTCTACCCCCTCGACGTACACCGGACCAGTCAGAGGATGGCCGCGCGGCCCCGCAAGCACAGGGTAGGCGTCCTGCTCGATCAAGGCACGCAGTCCGTCTGGCGCGGCCAGCTCACCCGAGGCGACCCGGCGGGCCACTGCGCCCCCGGAGGCGTCCATGGTATCGAAGGTGACCTGGTCTCCAGGCTGAACGGTCAGTGCGGGGGAATGATCCCGGTTCCAGGTGGTGTGAATGTGGGAAGCGCCGAGGACATGGTCACGCATACCTCAGGGTACGGCCCAGCGAGCCGTTCATGGCCCTGGCGGGATGCCACTCCAGTCCCGGCCCCTGGATCGTAAAGAGGGGAGAGCCCCTCATGGGCCCTCCCCATGCGCTGATTGAATCCACTCAGGCGTTCATGGCTGCGACGTTGATCTGCCCGGCAATCTGCGTCAGAAGGTCGTCGGTGCGCTTTTCCTCACCCAGAGTCTGCTCGAGCACCTGCGCGGCCTCGTCCTCGCCCAGCAGCTGGGCATAGGTCCGGGCCGTGCCGTAGCACGCGATCTCGTGGTGCTCCATGGCCTGCTGGCAGGCGATCAGGCCTGCTTCCAGCACTTCCGGCGAGGCATCCTGACGCATCAGCCTCTGGGCTTCCTGAATCAGACCCTGCATCGCGAGGTTGGTTTGCCCGCTAGGCTGGGCGCCCAACTTCTGAAACAGCTGCTCCAGACGCTGAATCTGCTGCTGGGTCTGATCGATGTGCATCGTCAAGCCCTGCTGCAGTTCGGGTGTCGCGGCGGTCTGCGCGGCCAGGCGCATGGCTTCGAGGCCCTGCTGTTCGGCACTGTAGATTTCCTGGAGCTTGAGGACGTAAAGGTCTTTCAGGTCTTGCATCTGCATTGGCATTTTCAACTCACCTCTGCCCGGCATTGTGCTGACAGACTGTCTGCCGTTTCTGGCAGCCAGCCCAAGAAGATAAAGGGCTGGCATTCGGCTGAGCTTTAGGTGTTACCCAGACGAGTCAGGCGCCAAGCGAGGATCTTTAGCAGTGCGGGAACGTGAGTGCCAATGGCCGCTTTGGAAGCAGTGGCTCCATGCCTTGCTCTGTTAGGAAATGAAAAAACAGCCGTTCGACAACCTGCGTTACGCGGATCTCCACTGAATACCCATTAGCGCAGAATACTCGCTGGATGCGCCTCTTTCGCTTCTTGGCATTCATGAGATGCAGTGGGCTGAGCTGTAAGAGGCGAGTGAGAGTGTGTCTCTAGAATTCATTCACTTCGTTCAGAGAAAACTCTGATGGGGAGCGCGAAGAGCCCTGTTCTGTATTCGGGCACCTGGGACAGGGGGAGCTAGTGGTGCGACCGGCTTTTCGTCTGCCTTCAAGGCACTATCCAATGAGTTTCGGACTCTCTGAGGTCATCATGCGTTTTATCAAATTTGCTTTTGCTGCCCTGGCGCTCAGCGCCATTACCACTGCTTCCGCTGCTGCTGCTGGCGTAAGTCACACTGTCACCCTGAGCAATGACATCGTCGATACCATCGCGGTGACTGGCGATGTTTCCATCAGCATCACCGCGTTGAATACCGCAGTGCCTAACAGCACCGCTAAGTTGAGCTACAGCACACACAACGATACGACCGCTGGAACTACAAATGTCACCACTCGTAAAGTCACGGTTGCCAGCAGCGCAGCCCTCCCCGATGGCGTGACTGGTACTGTCTCGTTCACACCAGCGACCGGTAACGGCACCACTGCTGGCGCTGTCAATGTCGGCGTCACCACAGCGGCAAACCTTGTTACTGCTATCCCGCGCTTCATTACGCAGGCAGACGCAGCACTCAATTACAGCTTCACCGCCAGCAAAGGCTTTGACGGCAAGGTCATCACCGTTACATACGTCCTCGCTGACGAGTAAGCTCGGCAGCATGACGCGCCCGAACGTTTGGTCGGGCGCGTCATCTTCAAATGGTGTCCATCATGAAGAAAATACTGCCGGCCTTTGCGACGCTCGTACTAAGCGCCACTGCACACGCGGGCGTAACTGTGGACGGTGCGCTCACCCATCATGTTCAACTTGCTCCGGGTGGGGTTTACAAAGGTACACTCACGCTCTCCAATCCGGATGACACTCCAGAACAGGCCACTATTTCTCTCTCCGATTACCGCTTTCAGGCGGATGGCACTAATAGCTTCGACCCTGCTGGCACTTTAGAGCGGTCAAACGCGAAGTGGATCATGCTCGACAAGCAGGTCGTAACCCTTCCGGCTAAGTCGAAGCTGGTGGTGAATTACACCCTTACTGCACCAATGAACGTCAGTGGCACCTTCTGGAGTGCTATTCATGTCACACCAGAATTGCCTCCTGTCACCAGCACCACCCTTGGCGTCCGCAACCGGATCGGCTACATGGTGCAGGTCGTGACTGATCTGCCACGCGGAGAGCCGCGGGTGCGCTTCAGCAACCCGCAACTGCTGCGGAATCCAGAAGGCAAATTTAACTTCAGCGTGGATACCCACGGAGAAGGGGAACGCTGGATCATCCGGAAGGTCACCCTGGAAGCGTTCGATGCGAGTGGCAAGCTCGCTGCGACCGTCACCAGTCGCAACCGCCGCCTGTACCCCGGTACCTCACTGCGAGATACATTCGCGCTGGATCTGCCCAACGGCAAATACACCCTGGTGGTCGTCGCCGATGACGAGGCTCAGGAACATGCTTTTGGGGCCCGGTACCAGATTGAGGTGAAATAAGGTGTTCGGCCGGCGGGCGACGTTCGTACTGGCGCTCACGCTTGGGTTACTGCCCAGCGCGACTGCGCAGGTTCAGTTGAGCGCTGCCGCCGCCGATGTCACCGAACGCCACACTGCCACGCTCGTGGTCCGGCTCGTCAACCCAGATTTACAGCCTCGCGAAGTTCAGCTTCAGCTCGCCCTTCCTGCTGGATGGGACGCGCTGGTCCCGGCACGTACCCTGACTCTCGCGTCAGGCGAGGAGACAGTGGAAGTCATCGTGGTACGCGTTCCGCGCAGTGCGCCCGGCGGCACACACATGGTCACCGTAACAGGCGCTGGCGTGCGCATGGTAGCGACTGTTCGGGTACCTACGCGCGAGGCCCTGCACGTGCGGACCCTGTCCGCAACCGCCGCGAACGGACAGGCTGAGGCAACCTTTCAAGTTCGCAACGACGGCAATGCGCCCGCACGCGTGAACCTCTCTGCGGTCGGACAGGGCAAGCCACGCGTGGTGCCTGAGGTGCTGGACCTCGCGCCCGGCGAGGTCAGTGATGTGCAGGTCAGCGGGCTGGTGCCTTCAGGCCTTGAGAAATACAGTGTGACCCTGCGCGCCCGCACGCCGGGTGCCGCTGCCGAGGGCAGCGCCATCACAGACGTTCTCTGGCCCGCACCGGCAGCTGGAAGTGCGTGGCATACCCTTCCGGCGGAAGTGCAGATCGAGGGTGGTCATGCAGGCCCACAAGTTCGGTTCTCCGCTGCTGGCGCGCTGACACCTGATCTGTTCGTGCGGCTGCGTATCGAACCCCGCACTGTCGAAGCAGAACTGCGTGCGCCCGGCACCCGCCTGCTGCTGGGTCCGGCCACGCCTGGCTTTTCCAGCTTTACTGTGCGCCCACCCACGCTGGCCCTGCAGGGCGAGGCCAGTCGCCTGGGGCCTGGTGTTCTCCGGGGCTATGTCGGCGCTCGCCGGGACCTTCCTGGAGAACGCGTCGCTGGCCTGGAATACGGCGGTCGCTTCGCCTGGGGCCACGCCCGCGTCGCTGTGGATCTCGGCGCAGATGGCGTCACTACCACCCTGGCCACGCGTATGGCCACGCCACAGCTGAGTGCGCAAGGAGAGCTTGGCCTGCGTGGGGACGGCATTGCTTTCACGGTGGACGCTGACGCAGCGCTGAAAGATAACGTCCTGAACCTGCAGCGTGCGGGTGCGGATGTGCGTTACCGTGCGCCGGGCTTCGACGGTTCCCCGTCCGGGCGCGTGGCCGTGGGTCTGCGCACCCAGGCCCAGATGAATGCCTTCAGTGTCGGCGCGCATCTGCGTGGGGGTGTCAATCTTGCTGAAGGGTATGCAATCACCGCGAGGGACGCGGAATTCGCCGTGCAGGCGAGGGATTCGCGCACCGACCTGCGTGCCGGTCTCAAATGGTCTGAACAGTTCACGGATCAAAAAACCACGGTGACTGCCAGCGTGAGTTCAGGGCACCGCTTCGGGTGGGGAGAACTGCGGCAGGAACTCACCAGTGAGCAGGCCGTTGAGGCGGGCACGCGCGTCACAAACGAACTGCGGTACGCTGCGGGCCTCGACGCTGCTTTTTCTTCTGACGGCAACGCGTTTACCCTGAAGCCCAAGGCGGATGTGACATTTGACCTGCTCGGCGGCACCAGGCGCGTCGGGGCGAGCCTCGAAGGGAGCTGGCGCGCGCCGGGTGGCACGCAGGTCAGTGCTACCGTCAGGCAGCCGGATTTCGCTCAGCGTGGCCTCAACCTGAACGCGGCCGTGGAACAGCCACTCGCTGGCGGCAGCACCCTGAACGCCAGCCTGTCTAAGACCTTCGGCCCCACTCCCAGCACTCAGGTCCGTGTCACGGCACGTATTCCTCTGAACCTGCCGTTGTACGTGCGTCGTGATATGGGCGGCCTTGAAGGTCGTGTGCTTGATCAGCAGGGCCGGGGGATAGCTGGCATGACGGTACAGGTCATGTCCTATCTGGCAGTGACCGACTCGAACGGCACCTACCGTTTCCCTGCACTTCCGCAGGGAGATCAGCTGGTGCTGCTGCGCTCTGATTCGGGCCAGTGGTGCACCCCTCCGCACACCGTGCCGGTCCAGGGCCGTCAGGTCGTCCGGCGTGACCTGACCTGCGTGCCTGCTGTTCTGACAACCGCCCGGCTCCTGGTTTACGTTCTGGGAGAGGACGGAAGCACGCCTCTGGAATTGCCCGGTGTTCTCGTCAGCCTGGAAGGAAGTCTCGGACGCTTCGAGGCCGTATCCGATCGCTCGGGCCGCCTGTCGTTCGGTCCACTGCCGACAGGTGCGTACCGGGTGAGCGTCACACCTGCCACACCGGTGCAATTCAGGGGCCTGACGCCTGAATTGCCAGCAACCATCAAAATTGCTACCGGTCCCGCAGACCTTATCCTGCGCTTCGCACGGCGGCCGCGCGTCATTCACATGCAGGACGAGCGACCTGTTGTCGTGCCCGGCCCTGCTGTTCCCCTTCCCAGCAGCCCGGCGACGGGCAACCTAGGAGCTCCATGATGACCTTGCACGCAGTTCGTCCGCCCTCGCCAGCCGCGTGTCTCCGTCTGGGCGGTTTATCCAGGTGCCTTACGTCAGGGCGGTCTTTCTCCAGGGCTCTGCGGACCGGTCTGCTTACACTCACGCTGACCGTTACAGGTCAGGCCGCGGCGGACACCATCACCATTTCGGGAAACCTTAACGTGACCTTCAATGCACTCGGCACCGGCACCGGCACCGGCACTGTCAGTGGAACCTCTGCCCTGTCCTACACGACAGTCGGGCTGGTCACCACCGTTGGTGCCACCCGGCGCGCCGTCACGGTCCGGCTGCTCGAAGCCCTTCCAGCGGGAGTCTCAGGCAATGTTAGCTTCACGCCTGACACGGGCAATGGAACCTCGACAGGCACCCTGACCCTCTCGACAACTGCGCAGGTGCTTGTCGACCTGATCAGCAATGATGTCAGCCAGTCTGCCAAGGCTCTCAACTACACGTTTTCTACCACCAAGGGCTTTACTGACGTGACTCTCAAGATTGAGTACGTCCTGATAGACCTCTAGTCCTGAGACTGTTGAGGCTGGGCGCTCGGGGATCGCCTTGGAGGCTTCACAGGAACGGCCTGGCAGGTCATCATGGCTGGGTATTCGATGCAACCCGGACTGTGCCCCACGACCTGGCGTTCACCACAACCCCGAAATGGTCGGCGCGTGACGCGCTCCCGGGGTCCAGGTAGGTTCTTTCCACGAATCTGATCTCTGCGGTGCAAGCGATTTCGGGTGGAACGGTCCGGTTGCCCAGCACTGTCAGCCGAACTTCTTCGGGCGTCCGGACAGCAACGATTCTTCTGAATTCCTGACAGCCTCCGATCCCGACTGTCAAAGTGATCGGGAGATCCTGATCCGCGGTGACTGTAGCTGGAAACGAGACGTTCTCCACCGGCAACACAGTGTCCTGGGGTGGGGTTTGGCTCTGGCAGCTGTTCAGGGCGATGGTAAGGAAAGCGGGCACTATGGCACGTTTCATCAGTGTTCCTCCAGAATTCGGCGCTGCAGAGCTGAGTGGCAACTCAATTACGGAACTTCTGCGTAACCATCAGACCGCGGAAGCCGCCGTCAAGGATCCCTATACCTACCCGGCCAAACCCGGGATGCAGAATGTTGGCACGGTGACCAGGCGAGTTCATCAGGTTGGTGTGCGCGATCTGCACCGTGGGGGCAAGGGCCAGGTTCTCTCCGGCCATGAAGTAGCGCACTCTGGCGCGTCTCATGCGGTCAAAGGGTGATGCACCCTCGGGTGTGGTGTGAGCGAAATACCCCCGGGCAAACATGTCAGCAGAATGCCGGCGCGCTACAGCACGCATTTCGGGATCCGGCCGGAGGGGTCGCAAGCCGGCCTCGGCCCGGGCTGCATTCATAAGGTCAAGCATCTGAGCTTCGAACAGGGGAACAGGAGGAGCGTCCTGAACCGTGAATGGCAGCTTGACCTGCCTTCCTGCCGTGGACTTGGGCTGCAGGCTGATGAGGGCAGGGCCAAAGACCGGCTCCAGAGTCCGTTCGGCGCGCTGGGCAATGTCCGAAAGGGGAGGGGCCAGACGGCTTCCCCGCAGATTCTCCCGGGCAGAGGCAGGCAGAGGAAGCGTGAAGGCCACCGCCACCAGAATGACCGCGTACAGCGCGCCGCTGAGCAGCCCGGGAATGACCCCCAGGAGCCGGTTGACGGGCGAAGTATGCACGGGAGGCGGGAGGCGCCGCAGCACCATCCCGCCTAGAAGGTCGACCAGCGTTCCGGTCACGAGGACCACGCCAATAAACGCGATCGGCCGGTTCCACGTGGGCAACCAGGCACCCAGGCGACCTATCCAGTCCTCAACCCCTGGATACCAGGTCAAGCCAGCCACCACAGCCAACGTCAGGCGAAGCAGACCCAGGGCGCCTGCCAGAAACCCGCGCCTCCAGCCGGTCCAGGCAAACAACCCTACCAGCAATATAATCAGCAGGTCAGTCACGTGAACCACAGCGCCAGCAGCTGTTGCAGGGAGAAAAGGGTCGGACATCCGCGACTGTTCTAATGCGTCGACAGCGGCGATGGGTCCCTGTCTTCTTCAGACCGCATTGAGGGTCATCACGGCCAGAGTGAAGGGAAGCCGTCCGGAACGGACCTCAAGCCTGTAGTGGCTCGGTTGCGGCACCAAGTACCGTCCCGTGACCGAGGCTGTGTTGGGCTGATCCTGCGTTGAACTTCCCCGGTATGGCCCGCAAGAAACAGTCACGTTTCCGCTGGTACACGCCCGTGACACAAGACGCGTGGACCTGACCGTCGCTCGGGCACCAGCACAGCAGCACTGCGTCAGATCTCTGGCAGAGTCCAGGGACCACACTGCGGGTATGCACCTCTCGACCCATCCAGAACCTCTGCTCGAGCGCGCCAAGTGGCGCAGCCTCGACGGTGAGTGGCGCTTCGCTTTTGACGACGAGGGTTTCTGGCAGCACCCCGAAGATGTACAGTTCGACCGCGTCATTCAGGTGCCGTACGCCCCCGAAAGCCTCCGGAGCGGAATTCATGACACCGGTTTTCATCCGGTAGTGTGGTACGGCCTGGACCTGCACCTACAGGCCGACGAGCACGTGACGCCCCGCGGTGAGGACGGCCGGCTGATCCTGCATTTCGGTGCGGTGGACTGGCGCGCCTCGGTCTGGGCGGACGGCGCGCTGGTGGCTGTCCATGAGGGTGGGCACACGCCTTTTACAGCCGATATCACCCGGCAGGCTTCCCGGGCAGTGGCCGAGCAGCGACCGGTTCACCTGGTCGTGCGCGCGGAAGATGATCCGCAGGACTTGTCCAAGCCGCGCGGCAAACAGGACTGGCTCCTGGAGCCCCATTCGATCTGGTACCCGCGCACCACCGGGATCTGGCAGACGGTCTGGCTGGAGCATGTGCCGGTCAGCTATCTGCGGCGGCTGAAACTTGCCGGTGATATGGAAGGCTGGAAGGTCGCGCTGGAAGCTGACATCGGTGGCCGTTGGGAGCCGGGCATGGAGCTGCGCGTGATTCTCAAAAAAGGCGAACAGGTGCTGGCCCGCGACCGGTACGAACTGCAACGGCCGGACATTTCGCGCATCGTGCCGTTGCCGGACCCAGGCATCGACGACTTCCGCAATGACCTGCTGTGGAACCCGAATCATCCGGTGTTGATCAGTGCGACCGTGCAGCTGCTGGCTGAGAATGGCGCCGTGGTCGACGAGGTGCGCAGCTACACTGCCCTACGTACTGTCGGCGTGCGCGGAGGCCGTTTTATGCTCAATGGGCGCCCGTGGTACCTCAAGATGGTGCTTGATCAGGGGTACTGGCCAGATTCGCTGATGACCGCTACCGACGCTGAACTGCGCCGTGATGTGGAGCTTACCCGCGAACTCGGCTTTGATGGCGCCCGAAAACACCAGAAGATCGAGTCGCCGCGCTACCTGTACTGGTGTGACGTGCTGGGCCTGATGGTCTGGGAGGAAATGCCCAGCCCGTACCGCTTTACACCGGAAGCGGTGCGGCGGTTGAGCCGCGAATGGGAGGAGGTCATCGAGCGTGACATCTCCCACCCGTGCATTGTCGCGTGGGTGCCGCTCAACGAGTCGTGGGGCGTGCCGAACCTACCGACGAATCCGGCGCACCGGGATTACGTGCAGGGCATTTACTACATGACGCGCACGCTTGATCCGTCCCGGCCCGTGATCGGCAACGACGGCTGGGAACATGTCGCGACCGATATCGT
Source organism: Deinococcus deserti VCD115 (assembly GCF_000020685.1). NCBI lineage: Bacteria > Thermotogati > Deinococcota > Deinococci > Deinococcales > Deinococcaceae > Deinococcus > Deinococcus deserti. Next base: position 95,326 of record NC_012529.1, read on the forward strand.
GACCGTGCATGACTACGCGGCCGACCCGAAGGTGCTGGAAAGCCGCTACGGCACATTGGCGCGGACAGCAGTGACTCTCGAAGGTCAGGATCCGGCGGACCGGGCGGTGCTGCTGCCCGGATTCAAGGCTGCCGAGCATCCGGTCATGCTGTCGGAATTTGGGGGGATCGCCTATTTCCCGGAAGGTGTTCCGGCAGAGGTGGCCTGGGGCTACAGCACGGTGGACAGTGAGGAAGCTTTTGTCGATGCACACCTGTACCTGATGGCTGCGGTGCATGCTTGTAAGGGCCTGTCCGGGTTCTGTTTCACGCAGCTGACCGATACCTTCCAGGAACGAAATGGTCTGCTCAATCCCGACCGGACGCCAAAGGCGGACCTGCAGGTTCTGGCCCGAAGTAACCAGGGCCTGCGGCCCCCGCGGGACACGGGCCTGGACCCGAATCTCAATCCGGCCGGCTACGGCGAACGCTGGCGCGAGCGGCACGGTGAGCCAATCGCCGGCGACGACTGAGGTTGACGGCCTGACTTTATTGATAACGGCACGGGTTCGCATCGGATGCTGTGACGCTCAGCCAAGGGACCAGATGCCTGGTGTCATTGGTGAAAGGTCGTTGGCGGATCTGTGGTGCAATCAGGCAGTCTGGGTGTCGGGATACTGAGCATAAAAAGCATTTCTGGCTTCTGGGCTGAAGAACACAACCAGGTTGTCTGCCATGCCATCAATCTGAAGTGAATCGGGGTCGACTTCGGCGGTGATGACAAACACTTGCTTTCCGCCGATCTGTACGACGGCTTCGTTCGGGAGCAAGTGCACAGCCTCCATCGGCTGCCCAATGTGTGCCTGCCAGTCTGCATGTTGGGAAATATCCTCAAAGATGCCCTCTTTGAGGAAGTCCACCATGCGGCCGTGATAAACGCTCAACTCCTCCTCGGCAGCGTTATCCCACGTCACGAAAAAATAGCCTGTATCGAAGGTCAGTTCCACGCCTAGCCCGACATCGTGAATCCCTGGCCAGTTCAGATCAATGTTCGCGTCGCCCTGCGGACGGTAGTAAAGGACACGCCGAAGGGGCTGGCCGATGAACTGTTCGAGGCTGTGAGACATAGACCTACCTTTCCATACGTGAGGCCTTCTCTTGATGGCGATGTGACAACGCTCTGTGTGCAGGGGTAGCCGTCAGGATTTGAACCAAGGCAAACCCGTGCCGTTATCAATAGATCCCAATGGTTGAGGTGGCTGAGGCTGACCGCCGGCTTCACCTCGGTCGGTGGAGAGAGCATGGCGGGGCTTGCGGAAACGCGGGCCCTGCATTCTCAGGTCTGCTGAAACCACGAGGTCAAGTCCTACCGGCAGGCGGCCAGAATCTTCCGATCAGTTTTGGATCCTGGATGAGACGCTTCCTGGCAACGTGGTTCCTCACCGGATCATGCATTATCGATATGTCGTTGCGTGAAAGCACCCTATGCTCCACATGTGAAGCTCATCTTTGCTGTTCTTGCCCTCAGTCTCTCTGCCAGTGCGCTGGCCCAAACCAGCGCCGGAGTGCAGGGCGGCGCCTTTGTCAGCGGCTTTGGTACTCGCCCTGAAGGTGGCGTACATATCATGACCACCCGCACGTCGGCCGTTGAGGTGCTGGGGACAAACCGCTACCGGGTGTCGATGGAAGGGAATCTTGCTGCCGGGGCAGGTGGCCCCAATCTCCTGCTGGATGCCAGCCTGCTGTGGCCCAGTGGGGGAGGCAGCTATGTCGGCGCTGGCCTGGGTTCCGGTGTAGGGTTTCCGCGCAATGGGGATAGCGGCCTGCCTTTCCCAGCCTTTGTGCTGACCCCCCTGGCTCTGGCGAATCTTCACGGTGTCTATGGAGTGCGGCTGGACTCTGGCATGACCGTGGAGGGCATGGTCCGCCTGAAACCAGCGAGCGAAGGGGGAAGCGTCACTGCACGCATCAGCTTCCCTTTACGCTGAAACCTGAACAGCCGTTCTCTGTCTGGCTTCCGCCGCTCCTTTGCGGCGTCGCCACTTGAAATGACAGGCTAGGGCTGGTCAACCGCTCTGCTCAGGCTCCTGCTTCGACCCGTCCGGTACCGGGAATTCCGCGCAGCACGCCCAGAATCAGCAGCGTACCGGCCACTGAGAACAGTGCGGCCATCAGGTACGCCGCACCGGGGAAGCCACGGCTGAGGCCAGCGGCATAGACGGTGGTCGCGAGGACCGGGCCTACGACCGCCACGAGACTGTTCAGACTGGTGATGGCCCCCTGTACGCGGCCCTGCTCGCTTTCACTGACCTGTCGCGAGATCAGGCCCTGGATGGCAGGATTTGCGAGTCCACCGAGTGCTCCGACGACCAACGACGTATACAGCAGTGCACCGTTACGGGCCACACTCAGCACCAGAAATTCCAGGATGGACGCCACAAGACCGGTCATGATGGTGCGCCGGTCACCGAACCGTGCAATAAACGGCCCGATCAATCCCCCCTGAACCCCTGCGGTCAGCAGCCCGAAGAACGCCAGGGCCAGTCCGTTCTGTCCGGGGGTCCAGCTCAGGACCTTCTCGGTGTACAGCACCCAGGTGCTGAAAATGACCTGTCCCGCGAGGCCCAGCAGCACAAAGGTCAGCGCGAGGCTGCGCAGGATCGGGTACTCACCCAGCGCCTTCAGGGGCAGCAGCGGGTTGAGGTCGCTGCGCTGCATAGCCTTGCCGCGGGCGCTGGCCGGAAGGGACTCCGGCAGGACGAACAAGCCGTACAACACGTTCAGTCCGGTCAGGGCCGCCGCCACAAGGAACGGTACCCGCAGCCCGTACTCGCCCAGCAGTCCACCCAGAGCCGGCCCGAGGATGAATCCCACCCCAAAGGTGGCCCCCAGCAGGCCGAAGTTCTTTGCGCGTTGCTCGGGCGGCGAGACGTCGGCAATGTACGCATTGGCCACCGTCAGGCTCGCGCCGGTGATCCCGGCCAGGATGCGTCCAATGAAGAGCCACGTCAGGTCTGGCGCGTACGCCAGCAGCAGGTAATCGAGCCCCATTCCGGTCAGGGCAAACAGCAGGACCGGCCGCCGTCCGAACCGGTCGCTCAGGGCCCCCAGGATCGGCGCAAAGATGAACTGCATCACTGCGTATGCCGCCGTCAGTAGACCGATGGTGCGCGCGCCCGCTACTTCCGATCCCGCCAGTTCCTTGACCAGTCCCGGCAGCACCGGAATGATCAGCCCAATGCCGATAATGTCGATCAGCGCGGTCAGCAGGATGAAAATCATGGCAGCAGGACGGGAGCGCATCAGGCCCAGTGTAGTTCGCGATCTTCGAGTCACCCTGCCACACGTCGGCAGGACCGCCCCACCTTACGAACACTCCCCGCGAATCAGAAGGATGACATGACCCCACGTTTTGATTTCCAGCCCACGCTGTCAGGAGCCCGGGTGACGCTGCGGCCCTTGAAAGAACAGGATTTCGGCCCTCTGTACGCTGCGGCCTCCGACCCGCTGATCTGGGAGCAGCACCCGGACAACCGGCACGAACCGGCTGTCTTCCGTGCCTACTTTGACGGCATGCTCGCTTCTGGCGGAGCACTTCTGGCCACTGAGGCCAGCACCGGCACCGTGATCGGTGCGTCACGCTTTCACTCCAGGGATATCCATCCTCACAGCCTCGAAATCGGTTGGACCTTCCTGGCCCGTTCATACTGGGGCGGCACCTACAACGGCGACATGAAGCGCCTGATGCTTGGGCATGCGTTCCACTTTGTGGATCATGTGGTGTTCCTGGTTGCCTCACAGAACCTGCGCTCTCAACGGGCAGTGCAGAAGATCGGTGGTCAGCTGCAGGAGCACCTGACCGAAGGGAGAGACCAGGGATATCTGGTCTTCCGTGTGGACCGGTCGACCTGGGCGGGATCACCCTGATCAGGGGAGCAAACTCTGCCAGAAAGTACCTGAAGAGCTGATCCCGCACCAGCCGGAGACGGGACCGTGGTCCAGCCGCCCCACCTTTGGGACAGCGTCTGGGAATACCTGACCTAAGCATGAGCCTAATGGCGCATCTCATGAGCGTTATGTGAGGATGACCCGATATGGCGTAGATGGAGATAAGCCCTCACGATAGGAGGCACCATCATGACTGATCGCAGAATCCACACCGCCGAGTTCAAGCGAGACGCAGTGCAGCTTGCTCGAACGAGCGGCAACCTGTCGGGCACCGCGCGTGACCTGGGCATCAACAGCTCCCTGCTGCGCAAATGGATGAATGCTGAGCAGGAGAAGGGCGAGTTGGCATTCCCTGGTCAGGGCAAACAGCTCCTCACTCCAGAGCAACAGGAGATACAACGGCTTCGCAAGGAGAACGAAATCCTGCGACAGGAGCGCGAGATCCTAAAAAAGGCGGCAGCCTTCTTCGCCAAAGAAACCACACGCTGAGGTATGAATTCATCCAAGATCAACGCCCCGAGTACCGCCTGGACCTGCTGTGCCGGGTGCTGGAGGTCTCGGTGAGCGGGTACCACAGCTGGCGAAGAAGGCCGATCTGCGACCGCAAGGAAGAGGATGCGCTGCTCGAGCAGCGCATCCAGGAAGTGCATCAACGTAGTAAACGCCGCTATGGGGCGCCACGCATTCACGCGGAGTTGCACGCTGGAGGAGTGCGCGTGTCCCGCAAGCGGGTGGCGCGTCTGATGCGTGCCAGTGGTCTGCGGGCCAAGGGAAAGCGCCGCTGGGTGCGGACCACGGAGAGCAGTCACACCATGGCCGTCTGCCCGAACCTGCTTGAGCGGCGGTTCGAGGTCTCGCAGCCGAACCAGGTCTGGGCGTTGGACCTGACGTATCTGCCCACGAAAGAGGGCTGGCTGTATCTCGCAGTCACCTTAGACCTGCATTCGCGAGCCGTGGTGGGTTACGCGATGGACATGCAGATGCCAGCCACCTTGCCACTGGCGGCCCTTCAGATGGCTGCTGGCCGACGTCTTCCGCCACCAGGCCTCCTTCATCACAGCGACAGGGGCAGTCAATACGCGAGTGGCATCTTTCAGGCAGAACTGGCCCGCATGCGGGCCAGGGGCAGTATGAGTCGTAAGGGGGATTGTTGGGACAACGCCGTGGTGGAAAGCTTCTTCAGCTCCCTGAAAAGGGAGTTGCTGGAGGACACCATCTTTGAGACCCGGGACGTGGCCCGACAAGCCGTATTTGAATTCATCGAGGTCTTCTACAACCGTCAGCGTCGTCACTCGTCTCTTGGGTACTTGACGCCCCTGGAGTTCGAACGCCAAGCTACAGCTGCTTAACTTCAGCTACGCAATATCGGGCCAGGCCCAATGGACCAGTAGGCTGGCGGTTATGTTGCAGGCGCAGGTACTTGGACGTCCAGGGGAAGACAACGCGCTTTGGGTGACGGCTGACAGCGGCCAGGGCCGGAAGCGGCTGCTGCTCGACTGCGGCGCGGGAACGCTGACAGCTCTTCCCTTTGCTGAATTTCAGGCCGTAGACCACCTGTTGTTTTCCCACCTGCATATGGATCACGTGGGCGGCTTTGATGACTTCTTCCGGGCAACGTTCGACCGCGCCGGTCGCGAGAATCACGTGTGGGGTCCTCCTGGGACGGCCCAGATCCTGTCCCACCGCTTTCAGGGCTACTGGTGGAACTTTGCCCCGGAGCTGCGCGGGACCTGGCTGGTACACGACGTATCAGCCGAGGAGGTGCAGTCCTTTCGTTTCGAGGCGCATGAGGCCTTTGCTGTTATGCACTGTGCTGGCACTCGTGGCCATCAGGGAACGATTATTCAGACGGCCGAGGTCAGCGTTCAGGTGGTGCCGCTCCTCCATCACGGAACCAGCCTGGGCTTCATCCTGCGTGAGCCCGACCGGCTGACTGTGGACCGCGAAGCCCTAGCTCAATCGAAGTTGAGCCCAGGACCCTGGTTGACACAGCTGAAGCATGGTGTGAGTGGAAAGCTGGAGATTCAAGGCACCGTCCACGACGCCGCCGCGCTGGCCGCCAAGCTGATGTCTCGCGAGCCCGGAGACAGCCTCGCTTATTTCACGGACTTTCTGCTCGATGAGTCAGAACTTCGGCGCCTGAGCGTGGCGCTGCAGAATGTACAGAGTCTCTACGCAGAGGCGCAGTACGCTCCTGAAGACTCTGAACTGGCCTGTCGCCACCATCACACCACGGTCAGTCAGGTCGCTCGTCTGGCTGCCGCGGCTGAGGTGAAACACCTGACCCTTCTGCACCTGTCACGACGCTACCGTCCGGACCGTTGGAATGATCTGCTGGGGACTGTCAGACAAACCTTTCCGTCGGCGAGCTTTCCTGACGGCTGGATACCATCAAGCACGAACCTGCCGCAGGAATGCTGGATTGCCTGGAATCAGAGTCACCAGAAGCTCCCTTCCGACGGTGGAAGCCAATTTAGAGGAAAGGACTCGATCAACAAAATGTCATTCCGCGGCATCTGCGCCGGGGCTGCTCTGTCCACTCTGCTGGGATAACTTCGCGGAAGCGTTTTTACCTCTGGCGGTACGTGAGGGGGAGCGAAGGATTATCGTGGCCTCTGAGGTCAGCCTGCTCTGGAGGCTGCCTTGATACTCCTGTGACCAGCAAAAAGGGAGAACGTCGCCGAGAGATTCTCGGCGACGTTCTATTGATATGTTCTCTGTCGTCAGGTGCTTATTTGACGGTAGGCTGGGTGGTGACGGGTTCAGGGGTGCTGCTGACCCACGCCCCAAAAGAGCCGGCGCTGGCTCCGGGAGCGGCGAGCAGGGTCATAGCGAGAACGGCAATGATGAAGTGGCGCATAGTAGGCTCCTTGAAGATGAGGTGGGCCGCAATGTACAGACGGTTGGCCTGGGAAAGCGCGATCCAGCTTCGTCTGAATTGACGGGAAGACGATCCGAATCAGGAAGTGGTCCCTGAAAACGGCTGTACCTTTTCTGGGGAAAAGGTCCCTGCTTCACCCGCCGGCAAAACAAAACCGACGTATGAAACGTCGGTCGCACCACTAGCTCCATGTTCGATAGGTGCCCGGTTACATCGAACATTTCATTGCTTCGTGCCGTTATTCTCATACAAAACTTCACAATGGTCAACCCTTGCGCATATTTATCTAATCTTAATACTTAATAGAGCTCTCAGCAGAACTCTAGTCTCCTCAGGATTGGTTATGAGACCTGAAAGAAAGCAATGACCAGCCTTATAGCGGTCGTTGTGCACAGCAAAACTTACCAAGAAGAAGCAAATTCTCTGCCTACATGTAGAACCATCTAAGGGTTGGCTGATCATTCTAAAACCCTGGACTCTTCGTCCCTGACTTTAGCGTGGCCTCACAGATAGGAATTTTCGGTCCACGACACGAATGAAAAAGCTAAAGGTAAAAATTGGCCCTGGTGACTATGGCTGAAAAACAACCCACTCCCAGGACACTTGAAAACAGTAGGGCACAGGCTATGAGGGCAACAGGCACCCTCTACGCACAGAAGCGTGTCACGTCGACTAAACGCCGGGCCTGGCACCGTGGTCCAGATTTGGCCAAATCATGCCCTTGGGCGAACATTCAGGAAGCGACGCGATTGCGGCCGCCATGCTTGGCCTCGTACAGTTTCTCGTCGACCAACGAGAGCAGGCGTTCGTGGTTGGCGACATCCATTCGGCCACAAACACCAAGCGAGAGCGTGACGTGCAGCTTTGGATGAATCTCCCGCCAGGGATATTCCTCAACCAGGCGCCGGATACGTTCGGCCACTTCTATTGCCTGAGGCACCGTCGTGTCCGGGAGAATAATCAGAAATTCCTCGCCACCGTATCGCCCCACCAGATCATGGGCCCGGCAGGTTGCCTTGAACAGCTTGGCGATCCGCCGCAGCACCTCGTCGCCCACAGGGTGGGAGAACTTGTCGTTAACGGCCTTAAAATGGTCGATATCGATCATCAACAGGGAAAGCGTACGGTGCGTCTGACGGTGCCTGGAGTGTTCTGTCGCCAGCGCTTCTTCGATATACCGTCGGTTGTAGACGCCCGTCAGGCCGTCCTCCCGGGACTGGCGTTGCAGCACCTTGGTCTGCTCCTGTAGCGCTGCCAGCAGGGCTGTCTTTTCCTGGTTTGCCTGTTCAAGCGCCACATTGGTGGTGGCCAGTTCCATACTGCGGCTCTGGAAGGAGTTGGATTCCATGCGTACCCGGTCCGAATGGTGCCCGATGGTAAGCGCCAGAGCCCGCCGGCCATTGTCCTGCCGGAACTGCTCAACTTCCAGCGTGTGCGCCTGTTCCTGAAAGGCCAGGGCCTGTTCTGCGTCCCCCCGGGCCTTGTACAGCCGGACGTACTCGCGACATGCCTGTTCGGCGACTGCCTTCAGGTCGTGCTGCTGAGCCAGGTTCAGGGTACCTTCCAGCAGGCGCTCGCCTTCTTCGAGCTCACCATGCCGCAGCAGGCTGCAGGCCGCGTACAGCCTGCTCCAGGCAACCTGGGCTGCCATGCGCGGTTCGGAAGGCTCTCCCGTGTCCCACGCCGCCTCATACAGGCCCTTTGCATTGCTCCAGTCCCCCAGCGCCTCCAAGGCACGCGCCGTAATGGTGAGAGCATGAACCTGCACGGCCGCTGCTCCACCACTTGCAGCTAGCGCGAGTGCCCGGCGCCCCTCGAAGGCGGCTTCTTCGTAATGCCCCAGTCCGAAGTGCAGCTCGGCCAGCTCGGCATGGCACGACGCGGCCGCTTTCAGGTCTGTCAGACCATCGAACAGTGAGCCCGCGCCCTTGATCGATTCCAGCGCCTGCTCGTGCCGGCCCTCAAGGGTGCGGTAGACCTGACCAAGGTCAAAGAGTGCCTGGGCTTCCCCCGCCTGGTCATGAAGCATTCTGGACACCTCAAGACTCAGCTGCCCGTACGCCAGCGCACGTTCAGGATCGAGCAGCTGCGCGTAGATCCGGCCCAGCTGCACAGCACAGTCTCGTTTCAGCACAAGGTCCGGGAGCTGTTCAGCGCACATCCGGGCCTTGGTCAGTAAGTCCACGGCTTCGGAGTACTGGTGCTGCGCCGCGTGCGCGTACGCAAGATTACGCTGCGCGTAGCCGACGCCTGAAGCGTACCCGTACTGGTGAGCCAGCTCAAGTGCCTGCAGGCTCGGCCCGATGAGCGCTTCTGGACCTTCGTCGCGAACCTGCCAGGCTCCTTTGATAAGTGCATCGATATAGGGAATGACATTGTCGAACGACGAGTTGTGGATCTCAAAAGGAAGATCGGGGCCAGCTGCGCCAGGAATCAGCGGTGGAGCGTCGTCAGCGTGCTCCGCCTGGGAATTCAGCCGGTCATCGAGTTGTTCCAGAACCCCGTTCTCAACCAGCTGTACAAACGCCTCGACAGCCGCCGGGTCAAACTGCCGGCCGGCCTGGGCTCGCAATTCGGCCAGCGCGTCTTCAGAGCTCCAGGCTCCTTTGTAAGGCCGCTCACTGGTCAGTGCGTCCCAGACGTCCGCCACGGCAACAAGTCGGCCAACCAGCGGAATATCCTGGCCGGAAAGCCGCCTGGGATAGCCCTGTCCGTCCCAGCGTTCATGGTGGGTCAGGGCAATCTGCTCAGCGAGGTGCATGAGCTCGGTACGTCCACCCTGGAGTACACGCGCGCCGATGATCGTGTGGTGCTTCATGACCTCGTACTCTTCGGGGGTGAACTTGCCCGGTTTCAGCAGAATGGTATCCGGAATCCCGATTTTGCCCACATCGTGCAGGCGGGCTGCCAGCCGGATCAGTTCGACCTTCGGCGCGGGGAGCCCGAGTGCTTCGGCCAGCAGCGCCGTGATATTGCCTACCCGGTAGGTGTGCAGGCCCGTTTTGTCGTCACGGTACTCGGCCGCCAGGCCCAGTCGGTTCACGATTTCCAGCTGCGCGCGCTCAAGCTCGGCGGTGCGCTCCTGGACTTCCTTTTCGGCATCCTGGCGCGCTTTCAGCGAGACATCGTTGAGCTGACGGTAGATGTCAGCCTGGTAGCGGGCTTTTTCCAGTTCAAGCTGGCCGGTGAGGTTGCGGAGCCGGCGCTCGTTATCGGTCCGGAACAGATCTCGCTGAAGCTCCGTGACCACCAGCAGATGCGAGGCGGCTTCTGTATCCTGACCGGCTCCCATCAGGGCCCGCGCCAGTTGCTCGTGAGCTTCGAGCGCCTGACGTTTCAGGGCCATAGTGTCCGCAAACTTCAGGGCGCGGCGCAGCAGAGGTATGGCCTGCTGGTGCTGCCCGCTGGCAGCATACAGGGAGCCGAGGTGCGTCAGGACGCTGGCCTGACTCGAGGTATCGTCAGCTGCCAGGGACAATTGCAGTGCCTGGTTGAGTGCCTTGAAAGCCTGGTCTGTCTCGCCCATCAGGGCGTACGTCTGACCAATGTTATCCAGCACCTCTGCTTCTTCATGAAGCGCGCTGCCACCTTGCGTGGACCTCTCGCGGCGCATCCCATCACTCTGTGTCACATGCAGGGCCTGCATGAACGCATCAAGCGCCTGGCTGAACTGCTTGCGCTCGCGGTGAATCAGCCCGAGTTCCGAGTGACCGGCCGCAAGGCTGACGTAGATTCCAGCCTTATCGAGATGCCGGGCCTGTTCGGCAATTTCTACGCCCCTGTTCAGCGAGTCGACGGCATTGTCAGTTTCCCCCAGCTCCCTGTAGACCTTTCCGACGTTCACCAGACAGGCGCTCAGCAGGCCGTCCATGGCCATTTCGTTGGTGCGCAGAAATTCCAGACAGCGCATAAAGCTGTTCAGTGCCTGCACAAAGTCACCGTCCGCTTCGTAAATCAGGCCGATGTTATTCAGGCATTTGGCATGTCCTGCCTTATCGCCGAGCAATAACCGCACTTCACCGCTGTGCTGCAGGCTGCTGCTGGCATCCGCATGCCGTCCTTGACGGAACAACACCATAGCCTTGGTGAGCAAAGCTTCGGCCAGAGTCGTGGTGGGTTCGTCCTGAGAGGCATCGATGATGTCGTCGCAGAGGCGCAGCGCCTCATCAGACCGGTTGCTGGAGAGTGCCAATCCGGCGCGTAGAAGCTGGACTTCACAGTATCCGTTGGTTTGGGCGCTCTGAAGATAGCGGTCGGCCGCGAGTGCAGCGAGTGACTGCGCGTGCTCCGTGTCGCCGAGTTCCAGAAGGCTGAGAAGCTGCGTGTGTAGGGCACTGGCCTGAGATGCCAGGTCACCCAGTTTCTCGGCCTGCGCAAGAAGGCTGCCTGCCTCGCGATAAGCTCCCTGCGGGTCCTCTTTTACCCGGTCCCGAGCTTGAGCGTTTTGAAGGCGTAACTCTTCTGCCCAGCTGGTCGTAGCGAGAGCCTCGAGGGGGTTGGTTAAGTTTCCAGGCTCGCTACACGATTCGGTCGTCATGAAACCTCGGAAGGAGTTACAGGTACTCAGGTCGATCGGTCAACATTGCGCTACTTCACATGATACTGTCTTTATGAAAAAAACTATACCTTAATGAAGTCTCGTGATTTCCAATCCGTCGGAACGAAGCGCGGAAAGGGTCTGGAACCAAAACGCCCGACGTTGAGCAGTGCTAGACCGATGAATCAGAGAGGCGGTGAGCTTTGAGGGGAGACCCGACTCATGAGGTGCTTTAGGTTGAGAGGTCTCTTCCACATCATGCCCTACTCTCACTCACAGATCTCTAACGGGAACGATTAAAGCTCACGTGGCCTGTTGGATTCATGGGATACGGTACAGAAATGCATCCAGATTACAGCTGCTCTAGTCAGCCGTGTCTCTGCCAAAGCTGTTTTGCAAGAACACTGAAGCTTAAGGCGGGATGGCAGACTGGCAGCCATGATGTCTGACCCCGGCAGGGTCTTATCACCCTTCAGGCGCGGGCTGAGGCATAAGAGCCAACTACGCTGGACAAACAGATGATGGCGTGCCTCAAGGCTGCGATCTGCCCGTAACAACAGACACCGCCCGCACGATCAGTGCCTGCCTTAACCTTTGACTGGTCTACGGGAGGGCAGACTCCAGATTGGACAACAACGACGTCAGCCAGCTGCTGATACGCACGACTCGCTACAGCCTGAGTCCCTGGAGCGCACCCCTGTTTGGGGACTTCAGCCTGTATGCCAACTCCTGGATGCCCACAAAACGGGCTGGCCGGGTCGTGAGGAACCCCCCTTCCTTATTTGAGGCCAAGAGGTACGCAGTGTGCATCTCGCCTTGTCCGGCGGCCAGGGCTCTTGGCGCGGAAGCATTGAGGGGCCTACATAGGGCGAGATGAATCCATATCTGCTTTACCTATTGAGTGGCGCCCTATGCGGGTATCTGCCAGGCAGGCATCAAGGAAGTGCTGGGTCACCCTCCTGGGACGCCAATGACGCATGGCACGCTGGCAATCTCACCACTGGACCTCGCCCGTGGACCTGAAGACTAGAGGCTGGGAAAGACGTCATCCTAAAAGGGGCTTGAGTTTTGCCAGCATCAGAACGGCTGCGGCAACGAAGTGAAAGCCGATCAGCGTGGACGAGAGGCGTTCGAGATCACGCCCGAGGCGGCGGAAGCGCGACAACCAGGCGAGGGAGCGCTCGACCACCCAGCGTTTGGGCAGCAGGACAAAGCCGCGTGAAGCGTCACTGCGCTTTACGACCACCAACTCGATGTTGCTGTTGCGAGCCGCTTCGACGGGGGCTTGCCCGGTGTAGCCCTGATCAGCAACACCACTTCCAGCATGCCGCCGGTGATCTCCTGCGCCTGCTGACACAGGGCCTGGACCTGAACACGGTCCTGCTCGTTCGCCGGAGAGGTCATCAGGGTGACGAGGTGACCCAGCGTATCCACTACCAGATGCACCTTGGTACCATTGCGTTTCTTCGCCCCGTCGAAGCCGCCCCGGTGCCCGCTCTCGGGTGTGCTTTGTAGAGTGCGGCTGTCGATGATGATGGCCGAGGATTCACTGTGGCGCTGCTGCTGGACCCGGCTGAACAAACGCAGGTCATGCACTGACCGTCTTTCGGGTCCGGGCGACATCCAGGTACTGGCGTCGAAGACCGGATTGTGCGTCTCCGCGCGGATGTGACTCTACTCGGGCAGCGAATCGTTGGCACCCAGGAGGCATTTCAGACGACATCACAGCACCTGGCCGACTCCGTGAAAAAGCAGGCGGCCCAGCTCCGGTTTCTGACTGTGGCCGCGGTCATCGCCCTGCTGTTGGCTGGCGCTGCGCTTTTGCTGCCCGTGGTGACCAGGTAGCTGGCGACGTCAGAACCCACTCTCGAGCCGTAAAGGCGTGGATCACACCGGCTCCGTGGCTGCGTCCGCTTGAGGCCACCTCTCCCGGGTTCAAGACTGGTGTACGGCAGTTCCCCGGTGGTTGGCTCTGGCGCAATGAAGGCCACCCATGCAGCTGCTGTCAGCAGCAATACTGGTCTCAGAATGTGGCGTGCGCCTCCTGTGCGTCACGGCTTTCTGGCGCTCGGGACGTTCCGTTTGAGCGGGTTGGAAGAACGAGCTTCGCTTTCGGAGGATTCGCTCCCTGACATTAACAAAGAGGCGTGAGCTAAATGGCTTACCTCCATCCCTAGACCCCGACATTGCCACGGACAGCGCTGAAAGCGGGTGGACCCAGCAGTCCAAATCCACCGTACACGTCGGGTCTCGCTGGTTGTCCAACCCTAAGCGTGCTTCCTTGGAGGCTGTGCACGGCATTCTTCTGTCAGGCAGTTTTGCACGTGCTGGAGACAGTTTATGACGGTGCTGAACTGAACGGATAACGTCAATGAATGACGCCGTGTCCCCTCACTCTGAAAACGTGAAACGGGTTCAGCCCCGCCGTGCGCGGTGGAAGGGAGGGGGAGCGAATGGTGCAGCTGCACACCATGACTAGAAATCCCTCTCACTCTCTTAACGATGGGCGGCAACCCATGCCCTACTCTGATGGGTGTGGCATGTGACTTTCCTGAAATGTCTTCAGGGTTACCCTAATGACTCATATGTTTCGTCCTCTCTACGTTAGGAGCAAGACAGTGCAACACAACAAAAAACAATTGAAGTTTTTATGTGAGCGGACATCTCGGGTGATGCCGCTCATGTTCTTAACGGTAGTTCTCAGTACTTCTCACACGGAGGCGCAGACACGTCAGGGGAAAGCCGAGCTGGTCCGCAGCAGCCTCGAACCCAGTGTGGCCCGCCTGGTCAGTTCCGTAACCGACGCCGTCAAGGACGCGGGCGGTGATCTCGAGCGCAGCAACGCCCACTTTGTGGTCGCCTTCAGCACCGGCCATTACAAGGCTGACCCACTAGGGGCGCAGGCAGCCCGTGAGCTGGCCACTCAGTTTGTCCAGAAGGTGACCGTTCCCGGTGACCGTGTCACCGCCCGGGCCTGGGAGCTGCAGCCCTGGGCCTACCGGGACCCGGCCAACCTGACCTTGCAGGTCGGCGCCGACCGGCTGGCCGATCACACCCGCATTTCAGCGCTGTGGCCGACCACACCGTCGGTGGGCAGCGTCGGTGGGCACGATACCGAGCGTGTGGCCGTCGAACTCACCCAGGAGTTTGACCAGGATGCCGGTACGGTGCTGGTGCTGATCACCAATACGGCGGCCAGCGTCGGCGCCTCGGGCGTCAAGCTGATGAGCGCCAATGCCCCGGAATACCTCAACACCCTCGAGCGCTGGACTCGGGTGGAGGGGACTCAGGACGGCGCCACCCTGAACATCCCCTACGTCATCACCAGGCCGAGAGGAGACGTGCAGGGGCAGCTGCAGGCGGTTGTGTTCGCGCCGAAAACCTTTACGGCCGCTCCCCTGACCGGGGGCCACCGCTCCGAGCTGCTCGCGGCCACGACACAAAAGGCCCCCGGCGGCGGAACTCCCAACCTGGCCCCGGTCCTGATCGGGCTGCTGCTGCTGGGAGGCGGCTTCGCCGCATGGAAACTTCTCGGCGGGACCGGAGGCGGAGGGGGCGGCCGCGGGACCCTGCGCGTGGGCGATCAGGCCTTCAGCCTGAAAGATCTTCCCAAATCCGGAGCCTTCTGCGTCCTGGCTGGTCCCGGCTACGTCCACGAAGGGGACACGCCGGTGGTTCCGGTGCAGGGGTTGCCGGCGGAACGGGTCGCGGAGCTGACGCGCGTCGGACGGGACCTGAGGGTGCGGGGCGTTCACGAGGATGTCCGGCTGAGCAGCGTGGCGGGCCGGGTGGTTGTCGGCGACACCGCGACCGTGTCCCTGCGCCCTGAGGAGCCGGATATTCCCCTCGAATTCAGTGGCGAAGTGCGCGGCCCAGGCGGTGTGCCGCGCGAAATTACCCGGACGGTCAACGTCGCATTCATGCAGGGAGAGGGATAACCGATGGAACTCAACTCGATTTTCGGTCAACTTGTGCCGCTCTACACCCAGGTGGGGTTCTGGACCACGGTCGGGCTGACCCTGCTGGTCTGGTACGCCGCCGCCGTCGGCTTCGCGCATCTGCTGTTCGGTGCCGGACGCAGCGGCGCGGTGGAATCCGCCCGTAAGGGCATGGGATTTGCGCTGTTCCTGATTGCGGTCGGTCTGGCCTGCGGAATGTACTTCCTGTTCCGCCCAGCGGACGTGATCTACATGGCGGCCATTACTGTCACGTTCCTGATTCTGGCGGTGCTGGTTTCCGCCGTGTTCTCCCGGATGGGCAAGGAGTAAGCCATGGCACAGAGCATGCGGGTCTTTAAAACGCTGGTCATCGGGATGGGCAGCACTGGAACCGAGATTCTCGAAGCGCTCGCCGACCGGATCGACTGGGAGGTCGGCGGCCTGCAGCGCGCCCCCTGGCTGGAGTTCCTGGCGGTCGAGACGGACGTGGCCAAGCCCAACCGGTTCAACGGCACCGACGACTTCAAGACGCTGGGCATTCCGGCCACCGCGTGGCGTGACATCCTGCACCGCCCGGAAATTCATGAGGCCAGCATCGCCTTGAACACCTGGGCTGACGCAGAAACCCTCGCCCAGTTGCCGGCCCAGAGCATCGACTCCGGGGCCGGTCACATCCGCATGGTGGGCCGCCTGGCGCTGCTGTACCCGCCAAACTACAGTGAGATCAAAAACGCCATCACGCAGCGCGTGGCGCGGCTGCGCAACCTCACGGACGCCCAGGCGAAAGCGGCGCTGAACGTCAACAACGCCGGCCTGGAGATGGACGTACAGTTCGCCGTGAACGCCTCGACCGGTCAGACTGGCGTGCGGGTGATCGTGGTCGGCACCCTGTGCGGGGGAACCTGCAGCGGCACGGCCAGCGATATCGGCATCCTGTTGCGGACCGTCCTGGAAGACGAGGAGAAAACCCTCGCCATGTTCACACTGCCGCACCCGAACCTCAGCATCTCGCAGAAATCCGACGCCGAGATCTGGAAGACCAACGCCTACCACGCCCTGGCCGAACTCAACCAGTACCACCTGCACACCGACACCGAGCGGTACAAGACCATCAAGTTCCCCGACAAGCCTGAAGGCAGCCCGGTCCTGCCTCACGACGCCATGCCGTACGACCTGGTGTACCTGCTCCGCCCCAACAGCACCGAGAACGTCGACCTGATGCGCCTCACCCAGGCCATCGCCGACCGCATGTTCCTGAACGTCTTTGTGCCGGAAACCGACCCGATGGCGTACATGGTCAACGCCGGTCCGGTGACGGTCCAGCAGGGCCGGGCGTTCGCGTTCTCCACCTTCGGACTGTCGACCATCGAGTACCCCATGCGCCGGATTCTCGAAGCGCTGAAGTACCGCACGCTGGTGCACGCGGTCGACCGCTGGAAGGACCGCAAGTACGAGGGCAACCCCGACGGTGAACTCGACGCCCTGGGCCTCACCGTCCCGGCGCTGACCGAAGCGCTGCTGCTCGATGAAGGGGGCGCGTCCATCCGGGCCAGTCTCGATGCCAAGAAAAACGAGATCATGCGCGCCGCCCGTACCGGGAATCCGCAGGCCGCCCGCAAGGCCCTCGACGATCTGCGCGCCGCTTTCGGTAAGGAGCGCGGTGAAGGATTGCGCGGACTGGTGCATGCCACCGTCAACGACAACCGCCGCCGCGCGGCTGAGGGCGTCATGGCCGGAGTTCATGGGCTGGTGTCCAGCCGCCTGCTGGATTACGACCAGGGCCCGCACATGCTGCTTGACCTGCTGCAGGCCGTGCAGCCCCGCATCGGCGAGCTGCGTGGCTGGGAGCCCGGCGAAGGGAAGACTGGCGGCGCCAACGGCGTCATCGACCAGATGGAGACCATCCGCACCAACACTCTGCTCGGCGTGTTCTTCCTGAAGGACAAGGCGTCCAAGCAGCTGCTGCCGGCACTGAGCCGGGCGCTTGACGATGAGCTCAAGGCGCGCGTCAATCAAAAGGTCAAGGAAGCCCTACGGGACACGGGCAGTGGCCTGAAAGCCGAGGTGGGCACCCTGACGGTGCTGGACGACGAGACGCAGAAGGTTGTGCGCCGCCTGACGAACCTGCGCAAACGCCTGACCAATCAGACGGACCGCTGGCGGGAACTGCGCGCCAAGCTGGAAAACGACACCAACGACGTCAACGGCCTGTCTCTGTTCGACCCGCCACCCAACGGCACGGTGGACAAAGAAGAAGCGATCGCCATCGACGACCGCACCAAAGAAACCCATTCAGCGCGCCTGATCCGCTCCTGGGAAGCGCTGCTCAAGGGCGTACTGCCCGGCGCGAACGATCCGGACTGGCTGCTTGGTCCCTGGTCGGTCGGTCAGGACAACTTTGAACGCTCGCAGCTCAACACCCTCGAGCAGCTGGCCATCGAACCCTTCGAGCAGACCCTGCGCAGCGGGGGCAAGGACGTGGTCACCCGTCTGTATGACAAACGCAGCCCCAGCTTCGACCCGAACAGTCAGGCGATGGGCGCCGCGACCAGCGCGGGCCTGTTCCTGCAGCTCAACGCTCCTCTCGGTCAGGTCGATCCCATGAGCCCGCTGCCCAGCCGCAAACTGCTGGTCGGGATGAACCTGACCCCGGACTTCCGCAAAGCCGTGCAACCGTGGGTCAGCAAGTACCCGGCCGCGAAGGAACTGCAGGGCATCGACCCGTACCGCGTGGTGATGCTCGAAGAGTGGTACCGGTTTGCCCTGCGCGGCGCGGACGACGTGCGCGAGCTGTCCTACAGCCAGCCCACCCGGTTCAGCACCTACTTCACGCGCAAACGCAGCGACATTGACTGGACGCCCATCAACGACACCGAAATCCGCAAGCTCGAGGAAGCCGAGAGGCTGGTGTTCCTCTCAGCGCTGCATGGGGTGACGCGGCTTGAGGGCGGTTACCTGGTGATGGACTGGCCCAACCAGCCGGGCGAGAATCCCGACGCGGACAAGCGGCGGCGCAAGCTGCCGGCCCGTTTCGGCAAGGCCGCCCGCAAACTGGCCTTTGAGCCCCGGGATTCGTTCGGCAAGAGCCTGACCAACGCCGCGACCCTGCTCAAGAGCGAGATGGACGCCCGCGTCCGCCAGAAAGTCGCAGAGGGAGCAACCCCTCACGCCGGACGCAAGGCGTACGTGGAATGGCTGCACGGGCAGCTCCAGGGCGGGCAGGCCCGCGCGGTGAG
Source organism: Deinococcus deserti VCD115 (assembly GCF_000020685.1). NCBI lineage: Bacteria > Thermotogati > Deinococcota > Deinococci > Deinococcales > Deinococcaceae > Deinococcus > Deinococcus deserti. The sequence goes on from NC_012529.1 coordinate 113,844, forward strand.
CGACTGGAACGACAAGGTGGCCGAAACGGCCCTGCTGCGCCACCTCACGGCGGACGACGACCTGCGCCAGGCGCTGCTTGAAACCTTCCCGCCCGACGACAACCTGATTCAGGGCCTCTACAAGAACCAGGGCGACCGGCTCCCGAAGAACCTCACAGCGCCGCATGACGGGTACTTCTGTGTCAAGTGCGGTGGTGAGGTGGGCAAGACCGAAGAGGACGTCATCAAGAACGGTATGCGCTGCAGCTTCCATCCGGAAGAGGCGAACCATCCTTTCGGGATGCCCTACAGTCCGTTCCCCGGAGCCTAAACCATGCAAGAAATCATCAACACCATGTTCTACCTGCGCCCCGAAGGCTGGATCACCCTCTGGCTGATGATGCTGCCGCTGACGGCGGTGTTCGCGCTGGCCCTGCTGAGCGCGGCCCGCGAGCGCACCCAGGAGCGGGCCCGCCTGCGGCTGGTGCGCGAAAAGATCGCGGTGGCGCTCGACACCGAAGATCCCCCCGAGTCCGATGAAGTGGCCGAAGACGCCCTGACGGCCGTGAGGACCTTTCCTGAGCACAGCGCCATCCGCCGCGCGGTGGTGGCGGTCACCCGGGCGCGCACGCTGGCCAGTCCGGACGTGCAGGCGGCAAGTGACGCGGTCGCCGCGGTCAGTGAGGCGCGGCTGTCAGCTGTGCGCAACATTCCGAACTTGCTGATGCTGGCGGGACTGCTCGGGACCGTGCTGGGTCTGGCGGGATCCATCGGAACGCTGGTCGAACCGATCCGCAACGCGGCCAAAGCCACCGAACCCGGCCAGCTGGCCAGTGCCCTGGGCGAAACCATGAGTGTGATGCAGGGGGCCTTCGGGGCGAGCCTGTGGGGCATCCTGCTGAGCCTGGGCACCGGCGTCGCCTACGCCCTGGCGTCCCGCCAGCAGGAAGCGTTTCAAGACGAGCTGCTGGCCTTCGTGCACGCCGAACTGGTGCCGGCCACCTTCCCGCGCGCCCTGACCTCCCAGATGGAACGCATGAGCCGGTACCTGCGCGACGCCGGACAGAGCTTTCAGGACATTCACCGGCGCCTGCAGGAGGTCGCCGGCCAGCTCGAGACGGTGCTGGGCCAGGCCGGAGACACGCTTGGGCAGAGCCTCGACGGCCTGGCGAAGACCAGCACCCAGATCGAAACGGTGTTTGGCAACATCGACACGTCCGTCCAGCAGCTGACCCAGGGCCTCAGCCAGGGTGTGAGTGAACTGGTGCAGGCGCAGGAAGGCGCGGCGGCCTCGCTGCGCAGCAGCAGCCGGGAGATGGAGAAGAACCTCTCGGCTCAGGCCACCAGCATCACGCGCCTGCAGGAGACGGTGGAAAGCAATACCTCGACGCTGCTGGAGCGTGTCCAGACCGTGGGAGATTCCCTCAGCCGGGCCAGCGGCAAGTTCGAGGAGGCCGGAGCGAACCTGCAGGTCGAACAAAGCAGTTACGCTGCCCGACTCGACCGGAATTTCGAACAGCTCACCCGCGCGCTTACCCGGGGCGACGTGACCCCGGTGGCCAGCGACTGATGAGGAGGCTCACACCTTGATCCGGTCCCGCCTGCAGCCGGACACCAATCCCTATATCGCGTTCAGCGACCTGATGCTGAACCTGGTGTTCGTGCTGATCTTCTTTGTCGGCGGCATCCTGGCTGTCGGTCAGGCCGGCTGGGAACAGGTCCGCTACCGCAAAGCCCAGGACGCGGTGGCCCAGGCGGTCCGCAAGGCCCGCCTGCCCGCCCGGCCCCTGCTGCTGCTGCCCGGCCAACGCAACGATCCTCCCGGAGCTCAGCGCTGGGTGTTCTCGTCACAGCGGATGTTCGTGGGCGATACTGCCGTCCTGACTCCGGAAGGGCAATCGGCGCTGGTGGCCTTTGCCCGCGTCCTGCGCGCGCAGGGCAAGCACTGGAAACGCGTCCGTATCGAGGGTCACACCCAGACGTCCAGGCCGAACACGCCGGAACGCTGGGGCCTGTCAGCCGGCCGCGCCAGCGCGGTGGCCGAAGCTTTCTACCTCAAAGGCGGCGTGAGTCCCAACCGCCTGGCCGTGGCCGCACGCGGGGGGCAGACCCCGTACGATGGTCGAAAATTCGATGTCCGGAACGAGCGCGTGGAGATCCTGGTCGAGTACGCGCAGAAGACCAACTGACATGGACGCCCAGACCCTCCTTCAGGAAGCCATGCATGAAAGCACCACGCCTGAGCTGCTCCTTCAGCTGGCGACCAGTCTGGACGAGAACGTGCGCCGCACGGCCCAGCGGCATCCGAACCTCAACAAGGCGCACTGGCAGGTGCTCGTGTGCGCAGAAGGTGACCGGGCCCTCCTGACGGCCCAGGACTTGGACTGGCTGGCCCGGCAGGGCCCCTTCGGCGTGCAGGTTGCGGCCGCCCATCCCAAAACTGCAGACGCGACCTTGCGGTGGCTGGTCCTGGCCGGGCATACCCAGCTGGTCGTGAAGCACCAGCTTCACCGCACTGAACGGTGGCTGCTCGCCCAGGCCGCTCAGGACCCGGGCCTGATGACGTTCCTCCAGGCCCATTCGAGTGTCCCGTGGCCGCTGCGCTTGCGCGCGCGGGCGCTGAAGCACGGCTTTGGAAATGCGCCACTCCTGTCTCCTGCCCCCCAGCCGGGCGGGCCGAGTGAGGAGACGATGGCTTTGCGGGCCATCCTCCGCCAGCGGCAGGAGACTCCGGAGCTGTCCGACGCTCAGCTGGAACTGCTCTCTCAGAGCCGCTCGCTGCAGCGGCTGGCCGCGCGTCACCCGCTGTTGCCCGTCCCCCTGCTTGAATGGCTGGATCAGGCCGAGCCGTACGGGCAGGCGCGTGAAACCCTGCTGATGCGCCTGGAACAGCATGACCTGGAGCCTGAGGAATTCGCGCGCCTGGCGCGGGTCGGAGACTGGACCATCCGCGCAGCGCTGGCTCGCAACGTCCACCTGCCCGCCTTTCTGCTGCCGTTCCTGACTCAGGATGCTGACTGGTGGGTGCGGGCCTCGGCCGCTGAGAACCCGAACGCCACGCCCGAGCAGCTCGCCATCCTGGCGGGAGAGCAGGAGCAGGCCGTCATCCGGGAGAACGCGGCCGGGCATCCCCACACGCCAGCAGAGACCCTCCTGCGCCTCGCTGAAGACGGTGAAGCGGCCGTGCGCCTGCAAACCGCCAGAAACCCCAGCACCCCCCCGACCGCCTTGGCGCTCCTCGCCGGGGATGAACGCTACGCGGCCCGCGAGGCTGTCGCTGCCCACCCACTCACGCCGCCGGAAGTGCTCGCGGCCCTCAGCGTGGACGTGAACGAACGGGTCCGCCTGGTGGCCCAGCTGCGGGTGGCGGAGACCACCCATGAAGGACTCGAAGCGGCCCTGGCCACGCGCCGCCGCAATGTCAAGCTCGCCGTGGCCTCCCGCCCCGAAGTGCCCGCCGCATTGCTGCAGCAGCTGGCGCGTGACCGCCATCCCCGGGTGCGCGCCCAGGCGGGACTGCACCGGTCCCTGCCGGACTTCGAGCGCGACACCCTTCTGGACGACCGCGACCTGTCGGTGCAGCGCGCCGCGCGGGCGGCCGATCCCGATGCCAGGCCTGCTGTGCTGGCAGCCCTGCCACGGCATGACGCCCGCATCCGCCAGGGTCTGAGCCGTAACCCGGCCACACCGGCTCCGGTCCTCGACCAGCTGAGCGACGACCCTCTCGAAGACGTGCGGCTGGCAGTGGTGCTCAACCCGGCCGCCCCAGAAGGGGCCTTGCAGCGCCGGCTGCCGGAGCAACCCCTGCGGCCCAGCATCCGGCAGCATCCGCTGTACACCCAGGTTCAGCCCAGCCTTCACCGTCTGGAGCTGGAAGAAGCCAGAAACCTGGCCACGCCTGAAGAAACGCTCGACGCCCTGCTGGACAGTGACGCCCCTAAAGTCCGGTACCACGTGGCCCTGCACCCGAACGCTTCGGCCGCCGCCCAGCTGCGGCTCACCCAGGATGAACACGAGCATGTCCGGAGCGGCCTGACCCAGCGTGAACATCTGGCCGAGGATATTCAACAGGCGCTCGCTGCGGATATGTCAGTGGAAGTCAGGACCGGACTGCTGGGGCGGCCCGACATCTCACCGGAGGCCATGCTCAGGATGGTGGGACCCTCCGCGTCCGACGAAGCCCTGCTGGTGGCCATGACGAAGCATCAAGCAGTAACCGCTGAGGTCCTGAGCGCCCTCGCTCCGCACCCGTCGGTGGACGTGCGTGCCAGGGTCGCTCGGCATGAACGCACGCCCGCCGCGGTTCAGCTGCATCTGGCGTCCGACCCGCAGGAAAGTGTGGCCCAGGAGGTCCTGCGAAACCCGTCCTGCGGACCCGAAGCTCTGGCCGTTCTCGCGCGTCAGCCGCGCCTGCGCCTTCATGTGGCTCGGCACGCCCGCACCTCGCCTCAGACGCTGGAGGCGCTGGCCTTCGACAGGCAGTATGCCCAGCTGCTGCGCCTTGAACGCGCCCTGAAAAAAGCTCCCCCCCGCCTGCAGCGGCATGCTCTGGTGGAACGCTGGGTGACGTGGATGAAGGTCCAGGCCTCTGGCCGGGCGTTGAAGGACGGCAACGTGCTGGCGGCCGTGATCCGGCACCCGGCGGCCTCACGCAGCGCCCTGCAGTTCGCCAGCCGCCTGAACAACCCCGTCATCGAGGCTGCTAAAGCAGACCGCAAGGCGATGCTGAGAGCCGCCCCTTCCCCCGACCTCGAGGCCCCCCATGAGTGATGCCCTTCCCGCCGGGACGGTGGTGGCCGAACGCTATACCGTCCTGACCACCTTAACGGTGCAGGCCCACGAAGCCACGTACCGCGCGACCGCCAGCTGGGGAGGCGCCGTAATCCTGACGGTGTTCACTGCCCCCTTCCCGGGCACGCCTACCGGCGCCCGGATCCGCCAGGCGTTCTTACGCTATGCCCGCATGCTCGCCCAGGTTCAGCATCCGGGAATCCTGCGGGTCACCGACCTGATCGAGACGCCGGATCAGGTGATTGTGGTGCAGGACGACCGGCTGCATCGGCCATTGCGGGACATGTTGGGTGGCCGCGTCCTGAACGCGCGGGAGGCCGAGACCCTCATCCGGAGCCTGTTCAGCGCCCTGGGGGCGGCCCATGCGCAGGCGCTGCTGCACACCCAGTTGACCCCCGAGCACATCTGGTTTGATGCCGACGACCAGCCAGTGCTGGCCGGATTCGGCCTGGCCCACCGGGCGCTTCGTGAAGCGGGACCTGGGGCTCTTGCTGACCCGCGGTATGCCGCGCCGGAACTGCTCTCCGGCGGGGCCCCCAGCACGCAGACCGACCTGTATGCCCTGGGCGCGGGCCTGCTGGAAGCGGCGTCTGGACAGAGCCCACCTCCAGCGGGAGCGCGGGCCCAGGGCGTGCCCCTGCCTCCGCTGCCGGAAGGCACCTGGCCGGCGGTACGGAACGCCCTGAGCGAGGCGCTGGCCCTGGAGCCGGCCGAGCGCGCCGTCAGCGCTGCTGAGATTCTCGAAGGCATGGATCGGGCCGGAACGATCGTGGAAGTACCGGCAGGTTCCGCCGCATCCGGGGAAGAGGAAACGGTGTCACCGCCGATCTCCTCCATCCAGCAGGGCCCTCCAGCACGGGTGGCGCCCCCGGCTCCCCCAGTGATGAAAAAACGTGCCCGCCCCACCGGAGCGGTCGCCGCCGTACTGGTCCTTCTGGCCGTCGGGGGGGCCGTGGCCGGGCTTCGGCTTACCCAGGGGGGCTCGGAGCCTACCGCCGTAATGGGCGCCACCGCCCCTGAGCCGGCCATGGCCGCCCCAGAACAAGACGAGGCGGCCGTCACACCCGCCGCGACGCCAGAGCCTGAACCGGTGGTCCTACGTACGGACATCGTGACCGCAGCCAACCTCAACGTTCGGGACCAGCCGAATGCAGGCAGCACGGTGATGGCGACCGTCGTCCGGGGCAGCGCCCTGGACATTCTCGAGGAACAAACCCCCTGGCTGCGGGTCAGGACCTCGTCCGGCCAGGACGGCTGGGTCAACGGTGAACATACCCTTCCGCTCCTGGGCGAGGAGGCCACGGCGACGCTGCTTGAAGCCCTGGGCGCGGGCGGTGAGGTCGCGCTGGAGAGGGGCGTGTACTGGCTGACCGCGCCGGTCCGGGTGACGGCCGATGTTCAGCTCACTGGCATGGGGCAGAAGGTGAGCCTGCTGATGAGTGACGCGGCAGCCGACACCCTGGTGTTCGAGGAGGTCGAGGCGAGCCTGACCGGCCTGAGTGTCATTCACGTGGGCCGGTCACCAGCACGGGCCGTTCTGCAGGACGGCGGCCGGCTCACCACCGAGCGCGTGACCTTGAGTGGAGCGGTCAGGGATCTCGATGAGGAAGCTTACGGCAGTGGCCTGTGGGTCAAGGGCACTGGTCACGCCACGCTTCTTCAGACCACCCTGGCGGGGAACGCCTTCGGCCTGTACGTCACCGATTCCGGGCACGTCCAGGCTGAGGAGTCCTCCTTCTCCGGCAACAGCGAAGGTGGGGCGCTGTTCAAGGACGACGCTACCGGCGCGGTCAGTGCCAGCGCCTTTTCAGAGAACGGAGCGCACGGCGTGCATGTGGCCGGGCAGGCCACACCAGAATTCACCGGCAACCGGATCCGCCGCAACCGGGGCCGGGGCGTGACCATTTACGACCAGGCGCGGCCCACCCTGACTGACAACACAGTCGAGGAAAACACCCTGCAGGGGGTTGGCGTACAGGGAGAGGCGCAACCCCGCCTGAATCAGAACACCATTCAGGGCAACCGGCAGAGCGGGCTGACCTTCTTCGACAACTCGGCCGGCACGGCGGCCAGCAACACCGTTCAGGCCAACCTGAAATCGGGGGTCTCGCTCACGGAGTATGCCGCTCCGACGCTGAGCGGCAACACCATCCGCCGCAACCGGCAAAACGGCTTGGCCTACGCCGACCATACGGGTGGATCCGCCGAGAACAACGTGATTTCGGGCAACGGAAATCCCGGGATTTCCGCCTGGGGGGACGCGCAGCCTCGCCTGACCGGCAACATGGTTCAGGGCAACAAGCAGAGTGGGGTCGTCCTGGCTGAACGCGTCTCCGGGCAATTCAGCGGGAACACCGTGTCGGACAACGCGCTGTATGGCTTGATCGTGACTGGAAACGCCAGCCCGGAGGTGACGGAGAATATCGTCTCCGGGAATACCCGCGGCGGTATTTTCTACAAGCAGGAGGCGGGTGGGAGCGGTTACGGCAACATCTGTGAGGGAAACGGCGGGCCGGCTCTGAGTGCTGAACTGGTCCCCGACCATCCCGGGATCCAGTTCAGCGCTGACGGGTGCCCTCTGGAGTAGGCCCAGACACAAGGCGTCATTGCAGCTCAAGCGTCGCAGGCCAGCCGGTTGGACACCATCGAAGAGCGGGGACCAGCGCCTCTGTTCAGATTGCCCAACAGGAGTTCATAGCCGCTCGACTCGAACACATTCCCAGTCATTCAAAGCGGTCAGCGTCAACGGATGACGTCCCACCCTTCAGCTCTTCCCGTCAGCGTCTGACGCATCTGAAGGTCACCCTGTTTTCAGGAGGCGGTGAGATGAACGACGCCATGATCACGCGGGATGCTTTACCAGGCCATCAAGAGTGGGGTTCGAGCCGCAGGCAGGACTGTGTGCGGAGCAGACCATCCTTGTGCTCCAAGAGCCCTGCTCCTCAGCTTCCATATTCTGCGCGACTTCATACCCTTCCCAGCCTGCGGCACTTCAAACAGGAGGGACAGCCCGTCTGTGCCTCCAGCCTGTTCTCTGTGGTGCTTAATGACGCTTATGAATGGATTAGCTCATCAGCCGGTTACCGTGCGCCTGCTCCTGTCGTCATGCAAACCCGTGTGAATCCATGACCCGGCTGCTTCTCACCCACCCGTACCCCAGCGTGCTGCTTGACGGCGCAGCAGAGCGGTACTCGCCTGACCTGAGGCTGCTGGTGCCCAACGTGCAGGCTGGCCGTGACCTGCGTGGCCGGCTCAGTAATTCCGGACCAGCCATGACCCTCACTCAGACGGCCCGTGATCTCCTGCGGGACGCCGGATGGACGCCCCTGAACACAGGAAACCGGGAGGCGTTCTTGCGTGACGTGCTGAGCGGCCTGCCACTCGAGTACCTGGACCCGCTGCGGGACAAGCCTGGGACCCTGCTCAGTCTTCAGCGCCTTCTCGGCGAATTGATGCGCGCCAATATTGACGCGGCCCTGCTGTCCGAGGTGGCGGCCCCAGGCCGCGAGCGTGACGTGGCCCGGATGTTCATGGCGCTGGTCCAGCGTTCGGAAGCCGAGCGAACCTTTGATCCTGTCGGGGCTGAGTTTTTTGCGGGACGCTTTGCTCCGGTACCGGCCCGCCGAATGCTGGTTCACGGCTTTGCCTACCTCGACGCGTCGCAGGTGGCGCTTCTGGACCGTCTGCTGGCCCCTGGATCCCTGGTGACACTCCCTTTCGTGGACGGCGCCCGGGGGCTGCAGCGGACAGGAGAGACCCTGAAGGCTCTTGTTGCCCGGGGTTTAGAGGTGTGTCACCTGCAGGGCAAGGCCATCCGGAGTGGAGACGAGGTGGTCGCGGCCTACGTGCACCGGTCAGCCGCAGAGCGCGCGTTTCGCAACGAGGAATTCCCAGACATCGAAAGCGAGGTGCGGTCCTGCCTGCGGCAGGTGCGCAGCTGGCTGGACGATGGCGTGCGCGCCGATCATCTGGCCGTGATCGTGCGGCATGAGGCGACCTACCTCGCGGCCCTGGCGGACGTCGCGCGTGAATACGCCGTCCCTCTGGTGAGCGGTGGGCAGCTCCCGCTGCTGCATACCCCTCTCGGCAGCCTGCTGCAAGCCTGGATCGACGCTCACGCCCGGGAGTGGCGCTACAGCGCCACACGGCGCGTCCTGACCCATCCTCTGCTGCGCCTGTCGGTCGATGCGCTCGCCCGGGCCCGGGCCCTGCAGCCGGGCTGCCCGTCCGGCCTTGGGGTCTGGAACGCGGACCTCGACTGGCTGGACGTTCCTGAGGACACCACCTGGCTGGAAGGCCTGGGCGTCCTTCAGCGCCTGCTGGTGGACCTGGGTGTGCGTGACCAATGTCAGCACGACCCGGCGCTGAACGTGGCGGTCAGCCTGCTGGGGGACCGCCTGAGCGCGGAAGCCCGCCGCACGGACGCCTGCTCGCGCGAACAGCTGCTGGGCCTGGTCCGTCACGTGCTGCAGACGACAACCATGCCGGTGCTCCTGGGGCGCGGTGGCGTGCGGGTGGCCAATCCGCTTGCCGCGCTGGGCCGCCGGTTCGATCACGTCTGGGTGCTGGGCGTGTCCGACACCCTGTTCCCCGCCCGCAGCGCCGACCATCCGCTGATCGACAGCGCGACCCGCCGCCGCTGGTCACGCTCCGGTGTGCATGTTCCGGACGTGTCCGCCCTGGCCAGCGTAGAGGAAGCTCTATTTCTGGGCGCGGTAGCCGGAGCGGGGCATGAGCTGGTGATCAGCCGGCCCCGGCGCGGCCCGGACGGCCGGGAACTGCGCCCGAGCCCGTTCTGGAGCCGGCTGGGGGAGGGGAAGGCAGAGGCGGCCCCGCTGGCGCTGGGTTCGGAGATGGAGCGGCTGCTCACGCTCGCCCTTGCAGGGCAGACGCTGCCTGGGTCCATCCAAGGCAAAGTTCAGGTCGAGCGGGAGCGGGACGCCGGGCACTTCGGCCCTCACTCCGGCCAGCTCGACTCGCCCATCCGTGTTGAGGAGCGGCGCTGGAGTCCGTCCCAGCTGCATGCGGCCGGAGCCTGCCGCTACCGCTGGTTTACCCAGAAGCTGCTGCGCCTGGATGAGCCGCTTGATCCTGACCTGGTGGAAGACCGCCGAGTGACGGGCACGCTGCTGCACGCGGCGCTGGAAGCCGCCCTGCAAGACCGGGCCGCGGGGGACACCACCGAGGACCGGGTGCGCCGCGCGGAAGAGGCCCTGAAGCGCAAGGAGCGTCAGCTGTGGGCCAGTGGGGAACTGCGTGGCGGCCCACTGTGGCCTGTGGACCGCGAGGAGATCCGCCGGACGGCCGTGCGGGCCGTTCGGAGCCCGGCGTTCGTGCCGCCCGGCTGGGTGCCCGTCCACCTGGAAGAGCGCCGGGAGTTCACGGTGCGCGCCGGGGACGCCACGTTCGCGCTGGTCGGGATTGTCGACCGGCTGGACCAGACGCCGGACGGGCTGACCGTCACCGATTACAAGACCGGGTCGTACGTCAGTAAGGTGGTGTTTGAAGGCGTGATGAACCTGGAAGTGCAGCTCCCGCTGTACATGGAAGCCCTCGGAGCGGCGGGTGGCCGGTATTTGAGCATCGAGAATGCGGAGAACCTGCCGGAGGCGGCGGGACCCGCAGCGGAAAGCCCGAGGAAGAGTTACCGCTGGGCTCAGCACCAGGCCAAGGTCAGCCTGTTCCTGGAGAACCTGGCCACGGCGCTGGCGCAGGGCAATGTGGCGCCCAGTCCGGACCATAAGCGCGAAGCGTGCGCGTACTGCGCGGTCCAGCCGGTGTGCCGCGACCGGGGCCGGGTCGCCGAGGTGGGCGCATGACCGGCGCAGGGGCCCTGCAGGACGCGGCCGGATTCACGCCGGCACAGGCGCAGGCCATTTTCTCCCCGGGCAGCGTGGCCATCTCGGCCGGCGCGGGAAGCGGGAAAACCCGGGTGCTGGCGGAACGGATTCTGAATCTGGTGCAGTTGGGCGTGGATCCTGGGCAGATCGTGGCCGTGACGTTCACTGAAGCGGCCGCTGCTGAACTGCGCGAGCGCATCACCCGTTTCGTGGAAGCGCGGGCGGAAGCGCAGGGAGGCGAATGGCTCGGCGCGCTGGCCAGCCTGCCCCTGATGCAGGTCAGCACCATCCACGGTCTGTGCGGACGGGTGGCCCGCTAGCATCCGGTCGAGAGCGGTGCCGGCCTGACGTTCGAGGTGCTCGACGACATCGAAACCAAAGCCTGGGTGGACGAGCACCTCGCCCCGGTGCTGGCGGAACTGCCGGTGGAACTCCTGCTCGCGGTGCCTGGCAAGATCCGCAGCGAGGTCCTGAAGAAACTGCTGGATGACCCGACCAGTGCCGAGGAAGCCCTCCGGGTAGGGGGCAGGCTGGCGCGGATGGACGCTTCAGAGCGGGCCCGGCGCGCCTGGCAGGCTGTGACCAAGGAATGGAATGAGGCCGCCGGCGCCCTGGCCGGGCTGGGCGGCCCAGCGGGTGATGAGCTCGAGCGCTTCCGGCAGGCCGCTGTGCAGGCAGCGTCCTCGGCTCCGGTCCTGGGCGACGCCCTGCGGGCGGTCCGCCGCGCCCTGGATGGCCACAAAGGCACCATCGGCAAGGGCTGGAACAAGGACCAGAAAGCAGCCACCCACGCGGCCCTGAAAACCCTGAAAGCCCTGGCCGCGCGCCACGACCTGCTCGGAGAAAGCACGCCTGACTCTCAGGCTCATGATGAGGCGGTCCTGGCGCTGGGTGCCCTGTTCGCCCATGTGCGCCAGCGGTTTGCGGAACTCAAGGCGGAGCAGGAGATCGCTACCTTTGCGGACCTGGAAACGTACGCGGACACGGCTCTCCAGCAGGCCGCGGTCCAGGCGTACTACGCCGACCGCTGGACACACCTGCTGATTGATGAAGCTCAGGACACCAACCCGGTGCAGTGGCGCATCCTTTCCGCTCTGGCAGGATCCGGAGTGAACCTCACGGTCGTGGGGGACGAGAAGCAGTCGATCTATGCGTTCCGGCGCGCTGACGTGGAGGTGTTCCGCGCGGCGCAGACCGAGGTGCAGGCTCGGGGCGGGAGTGTCATTCCGATGGGAATGTCCTTCCGGACGCATGCCGGTCTGGTTTCGGCGATCAACACCTACTTCGAGAACCTGATGCAGGGGCCGGACATGGACCGGCCTACCGCTGCGCGTTTTGAACCCCTTACCGCCTTCCGGGCCGAGTCCCCGTCAGGGAGCGACACCGCTTGCGTGGAACTGCACGCCCTACAGGGGGAAGACGAAGCCACGCTGCGGGCCGCGGAAGCGGCTTACCTGGCGGGCCGGATTCAGGCCCTGCTGCTGGCCGGCCAGCCGGTGTACGACCGGGCATTGAACGGGACCCGGCCCTTGCGGCTGTCTGACATCGCTCTGCTGTACCGGGCGCGCACCCATCAGCAGGTCTACGAGAATGCCCTGGCCGCCGCGGGCCTGCCGTATGTCGTTCATGGAGGCCGTGGGCTGTACGACCGTCCAGAAGTGCTCGACGCGACCAACCTGCTGCAGGCAGTGGCGGACCCGACGGCGGACGTCTCGCTGGTGGCGGTGCTGCGCGGACCGCACGTCCACTTGACCGACCAGATCCTGCTTGACACGGCGCAGCGCCGGCAGGACGGGGAGAGCTTCTGGACGGCGGCCGGCCGCAGCGCTCACCCGGACGTTCAGGCGGCGGTGGCCTGGATCCGGGAATTGCGTGCGGCGAGTGCGCGGCTGAGTGCTTCGCAGCTGCTGATGGACGCAGACGCCCGCACCGGAGCGCTGCTGGTTCACGCGGCCCAGCCGGACGGTCCGCGCCGATTGGAGAACGTCCGCCGTTTTCAGGCGCTCCTGCGGGCCTGAGCTCAGGAGGGTCTGCGGGACGTGGTCAGCGTGGCCGACCACCTGAACCGGCTGGCGCGGCTGAGCGCCCAGGAAGCGGAGGCCATCAGCCCGCTCCCGGACGCGGTGCAGCTGATGACCATCCACGGCAGCAAAGGCCTGGAGTTCCCGGTGGTGATCATCGCTGACGTCCTGCGGCAGGGCGGGGGGCGCACGCCGCCGGTGCGCTTTGATGTCGAGCAGGGTGTGGCCCTGCGGCTGCCGCTGCTCGAAGGGGACGCCCCGGAATGGACCGCCCTGGAAACCCTGGCCAAAGAGCAGGAAGGAAGTGAGGCAGAGCGGGTGGCGTACGTCGCCTTTACCCGCGCGGCTGATCTGCTGATCCTGAGTGCCACCGGTGGGGACAAGGGGAAGGCTCAGGAGCGCTTCGCCGCTTTCGTGGCCTCTCTACCTGAAGAGGGTGTGGAACGGCAGTACCTGACGCCGCAGGACGTGGTCCCGGTGGCTCCGCTGCCCCTGCGTCTGGACGGAGCCCGGCTCATCCTGGAGGTCAGGACCGGCCCGGGCGTGGTCCTGCCGGGCAGCCTGCCGGTGACGAGCCTGGGAACGTACCTGCAGTGCCCGCGCATGTTCGCCTACCGGCACCTGGAAGGACGCCTGCCGCTGGCCCAGCTCTGGAGCGAGCGGCAGGCGGAAGAGGCGAGCAACCCCGAACGCCGCGCGGCTGGACGCCAGATTGGTGACGCGGTTCACCGGGCGCTTGAACACGGCTGGACGGCCAAAGACATGCAGGAGCGCCTGCCCTACTTCAGTGAACCGGACCTGAAGACCGTGATCGGGTTGGTGCAGGCTATGGAAGGGGAGACCTACGCGCCGCTTCATGGCCGCACGTTTGAGCGCGAGCGGCCCCTCCAGGTCACCATCGGGCCGGTCACGTTCGAAGGCATTGTCGATGCCTACGACCGGGAGCAGCGGCTGGTGCTTGATTACAAGACAGACCGCGAGGTGCACCCGGAGGATCATCTGCCGCAACTCGCCCTGTACGCGCACCACCTGGGCGCGCGAGAAGCCGCGCTGGCCTACCTGCGGCACAAGCGCCTGCACCTGTTTGGCCCGGAAGACCTCGCCCGTGGCCTGGACACTGTCCATGCGGCGGTCACGCGCCTCACGGCCCTTGACTTCTCCCCGACGCCAGATCCTGTCACGTGCAAGCGGTGCGCCTTCAAGGGGGTCTGCGACGCCGCCATCCGCGCGTCACCGTGACCTGGCTGGGATCGCCGCCCTTCGCTGACGTCTTCACCTGCTCCCTGGAGTGCCTATGAGTGACCTTGAACTGAACGACACTGTGCTCCTCACACCGCACGCTCCCACGCCGTACGCGGCGGCCGCCCTGGACTTTCTGGCCGAGGAGGGATTCCGGCCCTCGCTGGATGACGATGGGGACGTGCTCTTCAAGTACGAAGGCAGTCTCTACCTGCTGGTGACCGCCAGTAACGAGCCGACCGTGCTGACTTTACTTCTGCCGTACTTCTGGCCACTGGATGACGCGGCAGAGAGGGAGCGGGCGCTTGAAGCAGCGATGTACGCGCACCGGAACGTGCGCATCGGACGGGTAACCGTCCTGGAGGAGAATGTCACGGCCAGCGTGAACGCGTACCTGCCGGACGACTCCTCGTTCCGGGCCGTGCTGCTCAGCAGCCTCGAAGGCCTGGTGTGCTGGTGCTGGCCGCCGAGTGACGGCCATGGCGATGAGAAGACGTGGGATTTGAGGTGGGATTCTTGTTTCCCTGATGTTTTATGTCGGGCCGCACCTGCGGCCCGGCACCCACGTGTTTTTTCGCTGGGTGCCCCGGAGTGACAGTAAGTTCTGGCGAAAACGCTTGTAGCGCCTGCTGCTCCAGGGGCCGAGTCATCGCAGGCCCGAAAGCTGAAATCTTTCCAAACGTCCGAACGGCGTTCGTCCCTGATCCTTGGGCGGCCCATTGTCCATCAGGAGCAGAGCAGCAGGCGATGACGCACGTTTCAGAGGAGCCCCGCACAGTTCTTGTCCACTGCCCGGTTCCACCTGGTGTTGTGCGGGAGTTCGCCCAATGCCCGGGCCTCGTCCGCTGTCGTGAACAGCCCATCGGCCATGGGGCGGCACGTAACAACCAGGTCTGCCTGATGGCCTGTGGGCCTGGCCCGATATTGCGTAGCTGAAGTTAAGCAGCTGTAGCTTGGCGTTCGAACTCCAGGGGCGTCAAGTACCCAAGAGACGAGTGACGACGCTGACGGTTGTAGAAGACCTCGATGAATTCAAATACGGCTTGTCGGACCACGTCCCGGGTCTCAAAGATGGTGTCCTCCAGCAACTCCCTTTTCAGGGAGCTGAAGAAGCTTTCCACCACGGCGTTGTCCCAACAATCCCCCTTACGACTCATACTGCCCCTGGCCCGCATGCGGGCCAGTTCTGCCTGAAAGATGCCACTCGCGTATTGACTGCCCCTGTCGCTGTGATGAAGGAGGCCTGGTGGCGGAAGACGTCGGCCAGCAGCCATCTGAAGGGCCGCCAGTGGCAAGGTGGCTGGCATCTGCATGTCCATCGCGTAACCCACCACGGCTCGCGAATGCAGGTCTAAGGTGACTGCGAGATACAGCCAGCCCTCTTTCGTGGGCAGATACGTCAGGTCCAACGCCCAGACCTGGTTCGGCTGCGAGACCTCGAACCGCCGCTCAAGCAGGTTCGGGCAGACGGCCATGGTGTGACTGCTCTCCGTGGTCCGCACCCAGCGGCGCTTTCCCTTGGCCCGCAGACCACTGGCACGCATCAGACGCGCCACCCGCTTGCGGGACACGCGCACTCCTCCAGCGTGCAACTCCGCGTGAATGCGTGGCGCCCCATAGCGGCGTTTACTACGTTGATGCACTTCCTGGATGCGCTGCTCGAGCAGCGCATCCTCTTCCTTGCGGTCGCAGATCGGCCTTCTTCGCCAGCTGTGGTACCCGCTCACCGAGACCTCCAGCACCCGGCACAGCAGGTCCAGGCGGTACTCGGGGCGTTGATCTTGGATGAATTCATACCTCAGCGTGTGGTTTCTTTGGCGAAGAAGGCTGCCGCCTTTTTTAGGATCTCGCGCTCCTGTCGCAGGATTTCGTTCTCCTTGCGAAGCCGTTGTATCTCCTGTTGCTCTGGAGTGAGGAGCTGTTTGCCCTGACCAGGGAATGCCAACTCGCCCTTCTCCTGCTCAGCATTCATCCATTTGCGCAGCAGGGAGCTGTTGATGCCCAGGTCACGCGCGGTGCCCGACAGGTTGCCGCTCGTTCGAGCAAGCTGCACTGCGTCTCGCTTGAACTCGGCGGTGTGGATTCTGCGATCAGTCATGATGGTGCCTCCTATCGTGAGGGCTTATCTCCATCTACGCCATATCGGGTCATCCTCATTCGACAGGTGGACGTCAATCACGTTACTGCCCTCCGGCAAAGCTTCCCCTTATACGAGTGTGGTCAATTCCTCCCGCCTGAATACCTTCCCGGGTTCCTGTGGCATCACCTATACGATCTCAAACTCTTTCAGCGTGAAGGGCAGCGCGTGTCCCTGAAACAGCCCCTGCCACCGTTCGGGTTGCAGGGGCAATTAACCGCGCTTCACTTCCGCCGTTCCCTGCTGGTGGAACTGCACTTTGGTGCACGCGAGAAGGTCCGCGATGTCGAACGGTTTGATCAGATAGTCAGCCGCGCCCAGCGTCAGATAGCAGTTTTCCATTTCCTTATAGGAAGGCCAGGAAGGGCATCGAAGGCCTCACGGGGGTAGAGCACCTCTTCTAAGTTACAGTGCTGTTTTTAGCACTAATACAATTCTTTGAACCGGCGACCGCCCACGTCCCCCACGTTCGGCGCGCCGGAACGCGACGTGGAAGCCCTTCACTGCCCGGATCGCGTGGCTGCGCGTCTCCTGCCGCAACTCGATGACCAGGGAGCGCCTACGGCAAGCCCTGCCGTGTAACTTCAGGGAAGAGTACTACAAGAAGTGCGCCCCGGTTCCCGCTTGGCCGCTGATCTGCTCCAGGACCCTGACGGTTTCGTGGGCGCGCCGGGCCAGGTCGTCGCGGTCAAGTGCGGTCATACGGGTCTCCCCTGCGTGCCGGGTGGCGTGGTCTCATGGGCCTCAGTTCCAGCCATCCAACGCACGAACTCCTCCTGGGCCCGGGTTTCGATCGCTCCGGGTCGCACACTCCGGACCGCCTGCACGGCCGCCGCAGGTGGGACGCCCAACACCGTCAGCACCGCCCCGGCCATCATGCCGGAGCGACCGAGCCCGCCACGGCAGTAGACTGTGACGGTTTCCCCGCTTTCGACGCGGCGTGCCAGCTCCTGAGCAAACGTCAGCGCGGCTTGCCGGGTGTCGTGGCCCTCCGGCGCCGTCACATCCCGGATGGGATAGTGCAGGTGGTTGACGCCACAATGCTGTGCTGCCTGGCTCAAGTGATCCAGCGGCACCCTGAGGGCCGCCATCTCGTCCACTTCAGTAAATCCTGCCAGGGTGGTGGTTCCTAAAGCCCGGAGCCGATTCAGGTCCGTTTGCATATCGCGGGCGTGGACCACCCGGAAGCCCACCGCCGGTCCGCACTTTCCCGGAAGAAAGGTGATTCGCAGACTTCCTTTGGTGCCTGCTGGAAGCGTGACCCTTGGGGCCTGAATGGGGACATCGCACTCGTGACCTGAGACGGACGGTTAGACGGCTCGGTTCTGTGGTTGATCATGGACCCTCCGGAACGCTCGCCTGCAGGCGAGGGAAATCGTGGTGTGCCTGGAGTCGTGAGGTGCCCGGAATCAGCAAAGAAGGCTGGATCCTTCGAAATCCAACCCTTCCGCACCTGACCTCTGGTAATTACTCGCGGTGTTTACTGCGGGCCCGGTTGTTGGCCTGGCTGACGGCGCGTTTGCGAGAGAGGGCGCTATCTCCAGCGTCCAGAGCCTTGTCCAGCAGGCGCAGGTCTTCTACTTCCTGGGCCAGCATCGGGGCGGGCAGGGGCGCAGACATCATCACGCCGTGGATGTCCCGGTAGCGCTGCCGCGCGGTGGTCCGGTCCCCACGGTCGATGGCCTCTACTGCCTCGCGCTTGTACCGCGCCGCCTGTAGCAGTGCCTGGGCTTCGAGCACCGCCGGGTCCTCCTGCAAGGTGTGGTACGCATCGGCCGCCATGACCGGTAGGTCAAGCTGGGCACGCAGCTTCCTTCGGGCTCCGTCAGTTCCAGTCCAGGCGAGGCGCACGCGGGTCACGCCCACGGTCTGGCCGCCACGCTGTGGTTGAGGCGGAACGGTCAGGGTCGCGAGCACGTCCACCGGCTGACCCCCGACCAGGTTGGGCAGCTGGAGGCGCCCGAAGGAGTTGCGCTCGAAGTCGTTCAGGACGTCACTCACCAGCACGCCGTGTTCCGGGTTGGGCTCGAGCCCCAGACTGACTATCCGCCCCGTCGTGCGCGTCAGGCCCTGCAGTTCCTCCTCGAAGAAGGTCGGCAGACGCGAGGGATCCTCGACATGCTCGAAGTTGCCGTCCCCCGCGTTGGCGATCGCCAGCAGCAGTTCCTCGTCGTAGTGGGAGCCCAGCCCGATGGTGGTGGTGCTGATGCCCCGCTCGGTCAGGCCGCGGACCTGCCGCGCGATCTCCCGCCGGTCGGTGACGCCCACGTTGGCCTGCCCGTCACTCAGCAGAATCACCCGGTTCAGGGCGCCGGGGGTCAGGTGCTGTGCGACCTGGGTGGCCCCTTCCAGCCACCCGCCGTGCAAGTTGGTGGATCCCCGGTCGTCGATCGTTCCGATCGCCTGGATGACCGCTTCGCGGCTGGTGGCGAGCTGACTGGGCACGATCACGTCCACCCGGTCGTCGAAGGCGACGACACTGACGCGGTCGTCCGGTCTGGCCTGGCGGACGGCGGCGATGGCGGCCTGTTTGGCCATCTGCAGCGGCAGCCCACTCATGGAGCCGCTGCGGTCGATCACGAACGCCAGGTTGAGCGGTGGCCGCTGGGACACCTGGGTGGTGACGGGAGCCGGGTGGACGCGGATCAGCAGGGTGAGGGTGGTGGTCTGGCCGGCGGTCAGGCCGGCGCGCAGGGGGCGGAGCTCGATACGGGGCGTGGTCATGTGGGCCTCCTGAGGCTGTTGAGGGCGTCGAGAAACATCTGGGCGAGGCGGTCCTGTTCCAACTTGCTGCGGGGAAGACGGACGTCATGGCGGACGTGCACTTCCAGGCCAGGGGCCAGGATCAGGCGGGTGAAGCGTTCCGGAGAGGGGGGCAGGACCGAGGGAGACGAAGCCAGCACCGGGCGTGTGGCGGGTGCGGGACTGGGTCGTTTGAGCGCCTGCAGGTATTCCAGGGCCGGGTTGCTGGTCTGCACTTCGAGCTGGGTTTCCCCGGTGAGCAGGGCCTCAAGTTCAGGGTCGCTGCGGGTCTGGAGGGTGCCCTGCAGGGCGGCGGCGCCGAAGCCTTCGGCCATGAGTTTGCGCAGGGCCAGCAGTTGCAGCAGGTGGCGGCGGGTGTAGCGGGCTTCACGGCCCACCCTGAGGGGTTCGTCGAGCAGGCGTTCGGTGGTGTAGTGGCGGACGAGGCGGGCGTTGACGTCGTCTTTGGTGCGGCCAGCCCTGTCGAGGGGCAGGAGGTCGGGAAGACGGCGGTTGGCGGTTTCGACGAGGTCGTCAAGGGTGCCGGACCAGTCTTCCGGGAGGATCAGCGCTGACATGGCCCACCATAATGCTGCCAAGATAGATTGTCAACAAGTCAGTGTCTTTGTAAGTGTTGGAAACGCGGTTCCACTTGATCATGCCGCTCCACGACGCTGAAATGTGCTGGACAAGCCGACACATGGATCCGCACAGCTGAACTGTCCTGCTCGCCGCCGTGGGGCACGTTTCCCCGATCACCCGAGTCTTCATCCTTCCAGTGCGCTCAGACACCAGAGGTCCTCGCTGACCGGTACCGTGGTGTAAGTCTGCCGGTAGACCGTGATCAGCATGCCGTCCTGGACGATAAAGCGCATGTCGCCGAGGGAATACATCCGGGCCCGTCCGGGCCGCACACCCATGAAGCGAGCGCGGCGCAGCCGGTCGCGGGCGGCTGACCAGCTGAGATTCCCGGCGAAGCGTTCCTGAAAGCGTTCAACCGCGTGCACACTCAACATCACGTCGTTCATAGGTGTTCCTCCTGATGTGCAGTCTCGGCGCGTCACACGACAGGCGCTGACAGGGACAGCGAAGGTGGACCGCGTCACCTGGTGACGCGGCCCACCTTCAAGCTGAAAGCATGCCCTCGGGTCCTGTTCCGGCAACCCAAGAGGATCTTTCATGGCGACCCTTACTCTTACAGTCCTTGCTGGCTGCTCTCGGGTCAAGCGGGCTGACACGCCGGCGGGTTGGGGCCCAACCTTGGAGGAGACGGACACCTGGCACAACTCGCAGCACAGAGAAGTGTCACATCAATGTCCACCTGGGTCTTCAAGGTGTGACGCTTTTTTCCGCTCGGTGCCGGTCTGGAACTTCGGAGCTGGACCGGGCGTTAGATCCGTCCGCGCACCAGGTCGATCAGCCGGCCCAGCACGTGCCGGCCATCCACCCTTAGTCCATCGTGCTCGAACTCGTTGGTCAGCCATATACGGGCTCCCTGGATCAGGCTGGCCGTTTCCTCGGAAAAGCGGCGTTCGACGTACATGTCCTCGGCGTACACGGCGGCAGCCACCGGTACCGTATTCCGCTGCAGTTGCTCCGTGTCGTACAGCGTGCCCCACGGCTCTGCCGCCAGCTGACTGGCCGCCTCACGCAAAGGGGAGAGCGCCGCGTACTCCTCGAACATCCATGGATACACCATCTCACCGGTGAGGAGCTCCGGCGCCCCATATTCCTCAGGCAGGGTTCGCTGCGCAGACCAGTTCGTCGTGTGCCCGTCGGCCCAGCAGGCTTCGTGGAGCGCGGCGTACAGCGGGTTTCGTGCGAAGCTGAGCGCGCCGGCCACGTCGTGGAGGAACGCCGGCGAGTCGCTTGGCAGGTCAAGCAGGTAATGCAGCTTCTCCAGGCCGGTGCTCATGCCTAGCAGATGCCCCAGCTGCTGGAAGCGATGGGGGGTCAGCCGGTCACCGTTTGGCAGCCGGATGTCCTGCTCGCTCAACCGCAGCATCAGCGTCCGGACCCGCTCCAGGTCCTGGGGATAGCGCGTATAGAAGCGCTCGTTTCGCTCCAGCACCCGCGCGTACGTGGCCGCATACACCTCGTCCGGGTGACGGCCGATTGCGGGAAGGCCGCCGGTGATCAAGGCTTCCGCGAGACTCTCTGGTGCCAGGCTCAGGTAGGTCGTGACGCAGAACCCCCCAAAACTTTGCCCCAGCACACTCCAACGCTCGGCGCCCAGGGCCTGACGGATGAATTCAGCGTCACGCACAATGGCGTCCGCCCGGAAGTGTTTCAGGTAAGCTGCCTGCTCCGCCGCCGTCAAATGACTCAGCGTGCCAACAGGCGTTGAGCGCCCGGTGCCCCTCTGGTCAAGCAGGAGCACCCGGTAATCCTCAAGGGCCCGGGCCAGCCATCCCGGCTGCTGCGGCGAGAGTGGCCGGGGCGCTTCGGACCCTGGACCGCCATTGAAGAACACCAGGAAGGGCCGTGCCTGGCCTTCAGGAAGGGCCACCTCGCGCGCGAACACGGTGATCAATAGACCCTGCGGACAATCATGGACTAGCGGAATCTGGAATTCATGATCGGTGACCGTCAGGCCAGGCGTACGGTAAGTCATGGACACGGAACAATTATCCGTGTCAGGCCGACCGCTGGTACAAGATTCAAAGTGTGAGTTAGAGCCTGCGCCGGGCATGTTGCAAAAATGATTTCGGCGCTGGCTTCCCGAGATGAGCCAGCTGTCGTTTCCTTCCGGGCTGACTTCAAGGATGACCTTTGTAGCAATACTGAGTTTTCCGGGTGCCAGTGAACGTCGCCTGAAGGTGCAGATTGGCACTGCTCAACCTTAGATGCAGGCCCTGAATACCCTAGAAATAGTTGCTGGAATGACTAATCGCTTAAAAAGCGTGTCCAGGACGACATAAAATAATCCTTCTCCCTAATCGCTTTTAAGGCACCTTTGGAGGAGTGCCCGGCCTCTGTATGCTCCTCCGACTTTCCTGCCATTTTTAGCACTAATCAGACTTAGCTCTAAAAGGAGGATGAAAACAGCCTGAAGTCACGCCCAAAAACCAGTCTATTTACATCAGATTCGAAACGGTCCCTGAGGCTTTTTGGAAATTGAGCGGGAAAGCGGTAGGTTCCGACTGGCGCCTCATGCAGTTGCCACCAGAATGAAAGTAGATATACCCCTCATCAATAGGTGTAAAACCACCGACGTCCTTTCGAGCACAATCGGTATAGATTCCTGACGAAAGGATTGCTGCGCTTATAAAAGTCATCCCACGCTGATTCGAATTTGGGCGTTGGAATTCAAATTCTTGGAACCCAGATACACGCCGCTTTTCTCAAGCGCTTGACAACGTTTTCTTGGGCGAGTAATCTCGTAGCACGGGAACAACTTACCGGCCCCGGTTACAGCAGGCCGCCATTGTGGGTTATTCTTTCCGCCTCTTCTCCAGAAGCAGGTTTACCTTGTGATGAATAGAAACGTGACGATCAAAGACATCGCCAGAGCAGCGGATGTGTCCATCAGTACGGTTTCCCGGACGCTGAACGGATCGTCAACAGTGGCTCCAGACAAACAGCAGCGGGTGCTGGAAGCAGCAGCTCGCCTGGGCTATGAGCCCAATGCTGCGGCACAGGGACTGGTGCGGGGCCGGTCCATGACCATCGGCGTGCTGACGCAGGACATCGCCAGTCCGTTCTACAACGAGGTGGCGCGTGGGATCGACGTCGGCTTCGTGGACACTGGCTACCAGCCAATTTTTGTCAACGGCCACTGGGAACTTCAGGACGAGTCGGCTGCTATCTCCGCCCTTACGCGGCGCCAGGTCGACGGCCTGATCATTCTGGGAGGGCGTCTCAAGGACGATCAGCTGCACGCCCTCGCCGCACGCTTTCCCCTGGCTCTTGTTGGACGGCGGGTCGCTGGCCTGGAACGGCGCAGCCTGAAGGTAGATAACATCCATGGGGCGTGGCTGGCCACGACACACCTGATTCAGATGGGGCACCGGCGTATTGCACATATCACCGGGATGGCGTCCCACCGGGACGCGCTTGATCGCCTGGAAGGCTACCGGCTGGCCCTGGCGGACGCTGGCGTGCCGTTTGATCCGCACCTGATCTATGAGGGTGATTTCCATGAGCCATCTGGCAGTCAGGCAGTGGACCACTGGCTGGGTCAGGGCACTGCCTTCTCTGCCATCTTTTCTGCCAACGATCAGATGGCTTACGGCGCCCGGCTCGGCTTGTATCGCAAGGGTATCCGGGTTCCGGAGGACGTCTCCCTGGTTGGTTTTGATGATCTGCCGGCTTCACAATTCGCCCTGCCACCGCTTACCTCAGTGCATCAGCCCCTGTTCGAGATGGGCCAGCAGGCTGCAAGCCTGATTCTGCAGCAGCTGAAAGACGCCGACACTTCTGCTGAGCTCCCGCTGCTGCCGCTGACATTGAGAGTTCGTGAGTCTGTCCGGTACGCCCGCAGCCCAGCTCTCTGAATCTCTTTTTTCATTTCCTTGAAAACGTTTTCTTACTGATCGCTAGCATGAGCGGTCTGGAGGTTCTGCATGTCGAAAGGTCACGCCCACTTCGTTGTGCTCGTCGGTCTGAGTCTAATGCTGTCTGCCTGCGGAAACGCCGCCCCGCAGTCAGGCGACGTTCCATCGTCTTTTCTGCGACCCCTGGACTACAGCACGACCGCGCCACCGGGCACGCGAGGTGGTCCTACCAACACATCGGGTGTCCTGCTGACACCGGCCTGGACGGCCAACGCTTCCTCGAAAGGCAAGGCTCCGACCAACGAGTTCTGGTCTTCAATCCTGTTCAAGCGCAACGCCGGCAATACGTATTCCGAGAATATGTTCGCGCATCCGCTGGCCCTACACGCGCGGTCCGGTGGCCTGGAACTCAGCTACCCGAACCGCTCGCAGATCGGAGGGGCGCCGGGTCTGGAGAAGTACGAGTACCCTTATACCCCCGACCTGACACTTGGCATTGCGGGCCTGAATTCGCCTGATACGAAGACTGACGACTTCGGAGACTGGACCACGACCGCCCTGTGGAATGACGGTGCCCGGACCCTGCGCGCCACGTTCGGCCATGGACTGCCTTTTGTGTATGCCACCAAGTCCGGCGGTGACGCGCAGATCACTTTTGTCGCAACGCCCACGGTCTGGGCCAATCAGGGCAATGTTCTGGGGATAACCATCAACGGCCGGCATTACGGCATTTTTGCGCCGGCTGGAGCAGCCTGGTCGGTGAACAATACTGTGGCCACGTCCAGCCTGGCCGGCAAGGATTACTACTCGGTCGCAGTTCTTCCAGATGCGTCAACGACGACGCTGAACGATTTCAGGACCTATGCCTACAACTTTGTGACGGGCAGTCAGGTGGGCTGGACCTACAACCCAGGCACGGCCACCCTGACGACCACCTTCAACGTCAGCACGGCGGCCAAAGAGGGCAATGCGACAGGAACCCTGATGGCGTTGTACCGCCACCAGTGGATGAATTCCAGCAGCGTGAACACGGGCTACACGTATGTCTCTCCGCGCGGCGAAATGAAGGTCGTTCGTGGCTCCAACAGCTTTTCTACAACCCACAAATTCCAGGGAGTGTTGCCCTATCTACCGGATAACGGTACCGCGAACACCCTGAGCAAAACCCAGCTGGCCGCCTACGTGAATGAGGCCAACACCAGGGCGACCCTCAACCCCACAGGGGACTCCTACTGGGTCGGCAAGGGTCTGGGCAAGCTGGCCGAGCTGGTGCCGCTGGCAGCGCAGGTCGGCAATACAGCCGCGCAGAACGCCTTCCTGGACGCTATTCAGCGGGTACTACAGGACTGGCTCGATGGCAGCGGCAGCAACCTGTTCTATTACAACGCCACCTGGGGCACACTGATCGGCTACCCCCAGGGGTACGGCAGCGAGGAGGAACTGAACGACCACCACTTCCATTGGGGCTACTTCATCAAGGCGGCTGCAGTGCTGCAGCAGTATCGCCCGACTTGGGCCTCTGGCACCACGCCGCAGGGACGTACCTGGGGCGCGAGCGTCAATGATCTGATTATGGACGCGGCCAACTGGACGACCACCACCAGCCAGTTTCCGCGCCTGCGCAACTTTGATCCCTACGCTGGTCATTCCTGGGCTGCAGGGCACTCCGGGTTTGCGGCAGGAAATAATCAGGAATCCTCCAGTGAGGACATGAATTTTTCCTCTGCCCTGATCAACTGGGGATCAGTCACCGGCAACACGGCAGTGCGGGACCTGGGTATCTTTCTGTACACCAACGAAACGGCAGCTATAGAGCAGTACTGGTTCAACCAGGGAGGAGGAGTATTTCCGGCCGGGTTCAACAAACCTGCCGTGGGGATGGTCTGGGGAGACGGCGGAGCGTATTCGACATGGTTCAGTGCCGAGAAGGAAGCCATACAGGGCATCAATCTGCTGCCCATCCAGGCGGGCAGCCTCTACCTGGGCCGTAACCCGGCGTACCTGAAGACCAATTACGACTTCCTGGGCCGGGAGCCAAATTCCTGGAAGGACATCTTCTGGTCGGTGTACGCCATGTTTGACGCGGCGGGTGCCCTTTCGAAGTTCGGCAGCGGCAGTTATACCCCGGAAGATGGCGAGACGAAAGCCCACACCTATCAGTTCCTGCACAGCCTCAATGCTATGGGGCAGGTAGACACCAGTGTTACCGCGAACGTGCCCAACTACGCAGTATTCAAGAAAGGCACCGCCCGCACTTATGCCGCCTACAATCCCACCGCAAGTCCCATCACCGTGACCTTTTCAGACGGCGCCACGCTGACGGTCCCGGCCCGTCAGGTGGTGTCGTCCCGTGGATCAGGCACAACGCCCTGCTCGACAGACGCGGCCGCGCCGTCTGTCCCGGGCGCCGTGTCTTCTGCCGCTCAGACGTCCAGTTCCGTCAGCCTGTCGTGGGGGGCGGCCAGCGACAACTGCGGAGTCGCTGCCTACGAGGTCTACACGAACGGCGCCCTGAAAGCCACAGCGAGCGGCACTGGGACAACCATCAGTGGTCTGAATACCGATACCGCCTACCAGTTCAAGGTGCGGGCCCGGGACGCCCAGGGCAACCTCGGGCCATTTACAGCCGAAATCAGCGTAAGAACCCAGACTGGGGATGCGCCCACCGCCTCATTGCCAGGAACAGTGACCACCAGCGCCGGGGCCATTGCTGCCGGAAGTTCAAAAACGTTCCCGGTGACCATCACCTCAGCCGGAACCTACCGCCTTTCGCTGCAGAGCACTTCCAGCCTGAACAGCCGCCTGATCAATGTGGCCTTCGCCGGTTCGAACTATGATCTTGCTGCCGACGCTGGAAAGACCGTCATTGCTGACTTCCCGAATGTCGCGTCAGGTTCAGGTGCCGTCGTCGTCACTGCCAGATCGGAGGGAGTCAGCATCGGGCAAATATCCGGTGCCAACCTCTCAGCTCCCAGCGATCCATGTGCGTCCGACACCACCGCGCCTGGGACTCCAGGGAGCCTGACAGCGGTGGACCGCACCAGCAGCAGCGTCACCCTGAGCTGGACCGCCAGTTCTGACAACTGCGGCGTCAGCGGGTATGAGGTCTACCTGAATGGCGCCCTGCGGACTACGGTGAGCGGCGCGGGAACAACAATTGGCGGCCTGAGCGCTGGAACCGCCTATACCTTCACGGTACGTGCGCGTGACGCCCAGGGGAATGTCTCTCCCTTTACCAGCGACCTGAATGTGACGACCGCCAGTGCGGCCATCCCTGTGCCTGGCGTCATCAGCACTAACGTTGGCACGATTTCAAACGGTGCGAGCCGAAGCTTTGACCTGAACGTCAGCGTGGCCGGCAACCTGCGTTTTTTGATCACGAATGCGAGTTCGGCGGCCAGCAGCGCCCTGACCGTCAGCTTCAACGGACGCAGCGTTCCCCTCTCCATTGGGGCCGGGCAGACCATTCCGGTGGATTTCGCGGGTGTGCAGGCGGGACCCCGGACCCTAAGCGTCACCGCCAATTCTGCTGGTGTAGCTGTAGGGAAGCTCGAAGCGCTGGCCTACTGAGCCGGCGATGATTGCGGAGGCCGGCTGAGAATGTGTGCGCTCTGGGCCCGGCCTCGACCGCTCACGCGCTACTGCGGCAATTGGCACTAATTACCCAGACACCTGGGTCCGGTATGCTCTGCAGCATGACGCTGGTCCGCAGTACCGACGCCCTGATTCTGGCCAACCTCGCCGATCCGGTGCTGCGGGTCAGGGCCGTTGAAGCCGCCAGCCAGTATGACGTGGAGGTATTGGTCAGCTTGACGGAAAGCTACATGCTGACCGCCAGCCGTAAGGGTGCACGGACCAGTGTCAAGACCATCCAGGCGTATTCGCTGGCCGTACGGGAATTCGTACCCTGGGCCCAGCAGGCTGGCGTGCAGCTGCTGCGGCCGGGAAAACGTGACGGCGGCCGATTCGTCTCCTGGCTGCAGACCCGGCCCTCCAATGGAAAAGGCAAACAGGGTCCGCTGGCGGCGTCCAGTGTGGCCCAGTACGTCGCTGGCGCGAGAGCCCTGTACCGGGCCCTGCGCTGGGCCGGTGCCACCGACGCACAGCCCTTCGAGGAAGCGCACGTTCCCCCTGACCCAACGCCTGGGATTGTCAAAAATCCGCCCTACTCGGCAGAGATTGACGCGGCCCTGCCTCACTGCGAGCCCCGACTGGCTGCCCTGCTGCTGCTGTGCGCCCATGCAGGGCTCCGTGTGAGCGAGGCACTTCAACTGCGGGTGTCAGATCTGAACGGCTCTCAGCTCACGGTGACCGGCAAAGGTGGCAAGGTGCGCCGGGTCCCCCTGGGGCGGCGCACCCGCGAAGCCCTGAGTGGGCTGACACCGGCCCGGTCCGATGGCCGGCTGTTCCACTGGACCTATGGTCAGGCCACCTACCGCCTTCAGAAGGCATTCCGGGCTGCCGGTCACGGAGACGCCTGGCGCGGGTTCCATGCAGCTCGGAAGCATTCCGGCACGAGGCTGTATGCCGCCACCCGGGACTTTACCCGTGTGGGGCTGTTTCTGGGTCACAGCAGCGTAGACACGACCCGGCGGTATGTCGCTGTGCTCGACAACGACGTATCGCGCGAAGTCGAGGACTTTTAAGCTGCTCTGGAAAAAAAGAGACCCATCCCCTGTTTTTTCGGGTATGGGTCCATGTTGTGGTCTGGTGTCCAGCTACGACGCATAAAGCTGACAAGCTGGATCTTCCAGTAACCCGCCGCTAGAGCAGGGGCAGCCTGTAGCGTCTGTGTCAACCAGATTCAGCTGTTGCGAACTTCGCGTGGTCCCTCGTCCGGGTCCAGGAGGTCCGAGGCGGATCCGCCGTCCGAGCCACGCTGCACGTGCCCGCTGATGTACTCCTCATTGGCCTCGGCACCGGCCACCGGCCGGTCTCCGCGTCCACTGCGCACGCCCAGCTGCTCGACTTCCTTGTCGGTCAGCCCGGTTTCGTCGGTGGTTACGTCACCGTGGTTCACCCGGCGCTGTTCGCGTTCATTGTCTGCCATGGTCTGCCTCCTGGTCTTCAAAGTCGATTTCTGGGATCAGTCTTTAGTCTTTGGTCTGGCTTTTTCCGCCGCCACTTTCGCTGCCGTTGCGCCGGCCGTCACCTTCGCGGTCGTCGGGGCTGCCGTGGTTGGAACCAGGATCCCGCCGGCCATCTCCCAGACCGTTGTTGGTCTTGTCATCACCGTTCGGATCGCGCCCACCGGCCGAGCCGCTGCTGCCTCCCCTCTCGTTGGTCATGGCTGTATGCTCCGCCGCTCGTGTGGCTGCGCCATGAGGAGAACGCCAACCTGGACCCGTTTCCTCTGTAGAAGCCCTTCCTGAAGCGTTCAGAGTTAAGAGCTAGAGCTGCCCTGACTGGTTTTACTGCCCGCTGGGATACAGATCCGGCACCTCCTCCTGTGCGTCCCCTGCATCAGCGTCGAGGGGGCGCAAAGCACGGGTGTGGTCAATGTGAAGCAGCGCGTCGTACTGTCCGGCTGGAACTGTCTCCACGTAGTGACTCCAGCGTTCAGTGGCGGGGCGGTAGATCACTCCAATAAAGCGCTGGAGCTGCTCCTGAACCAGCGCGGCTGCTGCGGGAGACCCTGGGCGCAGGTCCAGCCAGAAGCGCTCGCCAACGTCGTGAAGCAGCGCTTCAAGGCTTCCCGGTAGACCGGGGCGTACCGTCATCACCAGGCCTGGCTCGTCCCAGTCGTGCGCCGCGAGCACCTGCCCGTCGTATGTCGTCTGCCCGATGATAAAGGTGCTGTCGGGCCACCGTTCCCGGGTCAGCTGGCCCAGATTTACCTCGGCGCGCTGCCAGCCCATCGCACTGGCCCGGGCGTCGCCTAAATGGGAGTTGTGGGCCCACACCACTACCCTGGCCTCCTGGCCGCGCCCACGTGCGTGCTCCACGAGGGCTTCAAGCGTTTCGACCATGTGGGTATCACGGATGTTCCAGGAGCTTTCCCGTCCCCGGAACATCGCCCGGTAATACTGCTCTGCGTTGCGGGCCAGCCGGGCATTCTGCTCGGCAAAAAAGAGCTCATCGTCGCTCAGTTGCTGTCCATCAGTCAGTTCAGGGGCGCGGCGCTGCAGTTCAAGCAGCTGCTGCATGGCTTCCTGCTCACAGGGTTCCCAGGCGCCGTGTTCGGTAGCGTAGCCGTAGGCCTGGGGGTTCTCGCCGAACATCTCAAAGCAGCTGTAGCGTTCCCGGGCGCGTTTGGCCGCCTCCGGATCAACCTGCTGGAGGTAGTCCACCACCGCGTTCATTGAGCGGTGCAGACTGTAGAGATCAAGCCCATAAAAGCCCACCTGCCGCTCGGCGCGCGAGGCGTTGTATTCCCTGAGCCAGCTCACGAAGTCCCGAACCACGCTGTTGCGCCACATCCACCGGGGAAAGCGCTGAAAATCACCCAGGGCCACGGCGGCGTTGTCATCATCTGAAGAACCGCCGCGGACGAAGCGGTTGATGCGGTAGGCATCCGGCCAGTCGGCCTCCACAGCCACCGCAGTAAAGCCTTTTTGCTCGATCAGCAGCCGCGTCAGGCGGGCACGTTCCTGATAGAACTCGTGCGTTCCGTGTGAGCCTTCACCAATCAACACGAACCGGGCGTCGCCGATCGCGTCAAGCAGGGAACTCAGGTCGGCGTCCGTGGCCAGCGGACGCTGTTCACGGCGCAGGATCTCAAGGGCCGCCTTGTGTGGTTGTGTCATGGTTGCTCCTTTGACTGGCTGCGCGCAGGGCTGTACGCACCTCGTCGTCGCTGGTCTGCGTGAAATTCTGGTAATACTGACCGACGGCCCGGAACCCAGGCGGCGTGCACAGGCACAGCACCTCGTCGGCGACCCTGCTCAGATCTGCGGAGGCTTCGGGTGAGGCGACCGGTACAGCCACGACGATACGCTCTGGAGTCGCCGCGCGGACCACGCCCACCGCCGCCCGCATGGTGGCGCCGGTTGCCAGCCCGTCATCGACCAGGATGACAGTTCTGCCGGCGAGGTCCGGCGCGCTGCGTCCTTCCCGGTAGGCGGCCTCCCGGCGGGCAAGCTCGGTGCGCTCACGGGTCTCGACCTCACGAATGGCCGTCTCACTGATGTTCAGGCGGGCAATCAGGTCCTCGTGCAGCACCCTCACGTCCCCCGACCCGATAGCCCCCATGGCAACCTCCGGCCAGCCAGGAACCCCCAGTTTGCGCACAGGCAGGACGTCCAGCTGCGCCCGGAGCAGGAGTGCGACCGGCGCAGCAACCGGCACACCTCCGCGGGGCAGGCCCAGCACCAGGGTGCCGGCCGGCCAGTTGCCCCGGGCGTGGAGCAGGTGCGCAAGCTGAGTCCCCGCGTCCGCCCGGTCTCTGAACCAGCAGGTCATGGGCGGCCCGCCTGGAGGCGGTCAGGCTCCGGGTCCACCGGGAAAGAAACCATAACGCCGCCGCAGCGGGCCAGGAAGCCAGGGCGAGTGGTTGAACTAAGAACATTCAGGCTGCGCTTCATAGACAGGTCCTCCCTGTTGTGATGGGGACTTCCATAGTCGAACGTCCGCCTCGTCATGCCGGGTGACAGATTGACCAAACCTGCTGTATGAAACGAATGTCTGGAATGAACTGTGAGTAAATCCAGCCAGGAATCCTTCTCACCTGGCAGGCACAACGCTCATAGGACTTTCTGCTAACCGAACTGCATAGAGGCTATTGCTGCCTGTAAGCATGAGAAGCCGTTCATACAACGTTTAACTTCTGATGCAGCCAGAACCTACTCCATATTCTTAACCGACATGAAGCTCGCCGCCTTTCTATTTCGTTCCAGACACACTGCTGTGGATCTCATCGCATGACCAGCACACTGACTCCACCACAGCTCGACGACCAGCAGCAGATCCTCGCTGCACTGAACGCGTTCCGGCGGGGCGACTTCAGTGTGCGCCTGCCTATGAACTGGGACGGCGTACCCGGCAAAATTGCGGACACTTTCAACGAACTGCTTGAAGAAAGCCAGCGCATTTCGCAGGACATCGCCCGTGTCGGGCGGGTGGTCGGTAAGGAAGGCAACACCAAACAGCGTATTCCTGTGGGCACCACTACCGGCGGCTGGGCGTCTCTGATTGAGGGCGTCAATGAGCTTGTCGACGACCTGGTCCGCCCCACAGCAGAAATGACCCGCGTCATCACGGCTGTTGCGCACGGTGACCTGTCGCAGACCATGGCCATGGAGGTCAACGGCCAGCCGATGCAGGGTCAGTTCCTGCAGATCGTCAGCACCGTCAATACCATGGTCGAGCAGCTCAATGCCTTTGCGTCGGAAGTCACCCGTGTGGCGCGCGAGGTGGGCACCGAGGGCAAGCTCGGCGGCCAGGCTCAGGTGGCTGGCGTCGGCGGGGTCTGGAAGGACCTGACCGACAACGTGAACTTTATGGCCAACAACCTGACCGGTCAGGTGCGCAACATCGCGGACGTGACCACCGCCGTGGCCAACGGGGACCTCAGCCGCAAAATCACGGTAGACGCGCGCGGCGAGATTCTCGACCTGAAAAACACCATCAACACCATGGTGGACCAGCTCAATGCCTTCGCCTCAGAAGTGACGCGTGTGGCGCGTGAAGTAGGCACTGAAGGGCAGCTGGGAGGTCAGGCCGAAGTCCGCGGCGTCGGCGGCACCTGGAAGGACCTGACCGACAACGTGAACTTCATGGCCAACAACCTGACCGGTCAGGTGCGCAACATCGCGGACGTGACCACAGCTGTAGCCAACGGGGACCTCAGCCGCAAGATCACGGTAGATGCCCGTGGAGAAATCCTGGAGCTCAAAAACACCATCAACACCATGGTGGACCAGCTCAATGCCTTCGCATCGGAAGTCACGCGTGTGGCGCGTGAAGTAGGCACTGAAGGGCAGCTGGGAGGTCAGGCCGAAGTTCGCGGCGTCGGCGGCACCTGGAAAGATCTGACCGACAACGTGAACTTTATGGCCAACAACCTGACCGGTCAGGTGCGCAACATCGCGGACGTGACCACGGCCGTGGCCAACGGGGACCTCAGCCGCAAAATCACGGTAGACGCGCGTGGCGAGATTCTCGACCTGAAAAACACCATCAACACCATGGTGGACCAGCTCAACGCGTTCGCCTCAGAAGTCACCCGTGTGGCGCGCGAGGTGGGCACCGAAGGCAAACTCGGCGGCCAGGCGGACGTTCGTGGCGTCGGCGGCACCTGGAAGGATCTGACCGACAACGTGAATTTCATGGCCAACAACCTGACCAATCAGGTGCGCAACATCGCCTTCGTGACCACCGCCGTGGCCGGCGGCGACCTGAGCAAGAAAATCACGGTGGACGTCAAGGGTGAGATTCTCGACCTGAAAAACACCATCAACACCATGGTCGATCAGCTCAACGCCTTCGCTTCCGAAGTGACGCGTGTGGCGCGTGAAGTGGGCACTGAGGGCAAACTCGGCGGCCAGGCCAGGGTCTCGGGTGTGGGCGGCACCTGGAAGGACCTCACGGAAAACGTGAACTTCATGGCCAACAACCTCACCGATCAGGTGCGTGGCATTGCGCGTGTCGTGACAGCCGTGGCCAATGGTGAGCTGGACAAAAAGCTGAACGTCAGGGCCCAGGGGGAAATCGCGGAGCTGGCCGACACCATCAACGGCATGATCGGCACCCTGGCAACTTTCGCCGAGCAGGTCACCTCGGTCGCGCGCGAAGTGGGGACCGAGGGTCAGCTGGGCGGACAGGCCAACGTGCCGGGCGCTAGCGGCACCTGGAAGGACCTGACCGACAACGTCAACAGCCTGGCGGCCAACCTGACCACCCAGGTCCGGGCCATTGCTGAAGTGGCCACGGCCGTGACGCTGGGCGACCTGACCCGCTCGATCTCGGTGGATGCCAGCGGCGAAATGGACGCGCTGAAAAACAACATCAACACCATGATCCAGACGCTGCGCGAAACCACCGAGAAGAACTATGAGCAGGACTGGCTGAAAACCAACCTGGCCAAGTTCACCGGGATGCTGCAGGGCCAGCGTGACCTGCTGACCGTCAGCCGCCTGATTCTCTCGGAACTCGCGCCGCTGGTGCGCGCCCGTCACGGCGTGTTCTATACCCTTGACGAGGAGGCCAGCACGCCCACCCTGCAGTTGCAGGCCAGTTACGCCTACCGCGAGCGCAAGGGCCTGGGCAACCGCTTCCGCCTCGGGGAGGGTCTGGTCGGGCAGGCCGCGCTGGAGCAGGAACCGATCGTTCTGACCCACGTGCCTCACGACTACGTGCAGATCAGCTCCGGGCTGGGCGCCGCGACGCCCAACAGCATCGTGGTGCTGCCGGTCGTGTTCGAAGGCCAGACCAAGGCCGTGATCGAGCTGGCCTCGTTTGAGCCGTTCAGCGCCACACACCTGAGCTTCCTCGAACAGTTCACCGAGTCGGTGGGCATTGTGCTCAACACCATTCAGGCGACCATGCGCACTGAGACCCTGCTGCGCCAGTCCCAGAGCATGGCCCAGGAACTCCAGAGCCAGCAGGAGGAGCTGCGCCAGACCAACGAGGAACTCGAGCAGAAGGCGAGGTTGCTGGCCGACCAGAACCGTGAGGTCGAAGACAAGAACCGCGAGGTCGAGTCGGCCCGCCACGCTCTGGAGGAAAAAGCCGCCCAGCTGGCCCTGACCAGCAAGTACAAGAGCGAATTCCTGGCCAACATGAGCCACGAACTGCGCACGCCCCTCAACAGCCTGCTGCTGCTGGCCCACCAGCTGCGCGACAACCCGGACGGCAACCTGACCGACCAGCAGCAGGCCTACGCCAAGACCATCTACGCGGCGGGCAATGACCTGCTCAGCCTGATCAACGACATCCTGGACCTGTCGAAGATCGAGTCCGGCACCGTCAGCGCCGACCTGACCGAAGTACCGCTGCGCAGCGTGCGCGACGCGGTGGACACCACCTTCGCCCACGTGGCGTCCGACAAGGGCGTGTCGCTGCAGCTGAATTTCAGTGCCGATCTGCCGCCCACCCTGCTGACCGACGAGAAACGCCTGCTGCAGATTCTCAAGAACCTGCTGTCGAATGCCTTCAAGTTCACCGAGAAAGGCAGCGTCACCCTGCAGGTCGAGCCTGCGCTGTCTGGCTGGAGCACCGAGCACTCCACGCTGCGCCGGGCACCTTCGGTGGTGGCCTTCCGCGTCAGCGATACAGGCATCGGCATCGCCGCCGACAAGCAGCGCGTGATTTTCGAGGCGTTCCAGCAGGCCGACGGCACGACTTCGCGCAAGTACGGCGGCACAGGGCTGGGGCTGGCCATCAGCCGTGAGCTCGCCCGCATCCTGGGCGGAGAAATCACCCTGCAGAGCACTCCAGGGGTCGGCAGTGTGTTTACGCTGTACCTCCCGATGGGCGACCGCGCGGTGGACCGTCAGGAGCGTCAGCCCCAGCCCGGTCTGATGGCTCAGCTGTCCTCAGGGGCGTCCAGCGCCGGCCCGGCCAGGTTCAGCGCTGCACCCACGCCGGTGTCCGCCGAGCCGGCCCAGGCCACGGTGGACCAGCCGGCCGGTGAAGCGGCCACTGAGCTGCCCCTTGACGACCGCAGCGCACTCCAGCCGGGCGACCGGGCCGTGCTGATTGTCGAGGATGACCCCACCTACGCCGGTATCCTGCTGGACCTGGCCCGTGAACGCGGTTTCATGGGGCTGATCGCTACCCGCGGAGATCAGGCGCTGACCCTGGCCCAGACCTACCGCCCGGCGGCCATCACGCTGGACCTGACCCTGCCCGACACGAGTGGCTGGGCCGTGCTCGACTCGCTCAAGCACGATCCGCTGACGCGGCACATTCCGGTGCATATCATCTCCGGGCAGGAAAAGTCGCTGGTGGGCCGCAAGCTCGGGGCACTTGACCACATCACCAAGTCCGGGGACCGCGAGCAGCTCACCGCCGCGTTTGCCAGCCTGGAAAACTTCCTGGCCAGGCGGGTCAAGAACCTGCTGGTGGTGGAAGACGATGGCCCGCAGCGCCAGAACATCGTGGATCTGATCGGCAATGGAGACGTGAAGACCACCGCCGTGAGCAGCGGCGCCGAGGCGCTCGAACTCCTGGCGCGCGTGCCGTTTGACTGCATCGTGCTGGACCTCAACCTGCCGGACATGAGCGGCTTCGAGCTGATGACCACGTTGCAGCAGACTCCTTCGCTGCGGGCCATTCCGATCATCGTGTACACCGCGCAGGACCTGACCCGTCAGCAGGAAACCCAGCTGCGCAAGGCGGCCAAGTCGATCATCCTCAAGGATGTGCGTTCGCCCGAGCGTCTGCTCGACGAGGTCACGCTGTTCCTGCACCGGGTCGAGGCCAACCTGCCCGAGGCCAAGCGTCAGGTGCTTGAAGGCGCCCGTCAGCAGGAGCCGGTTCTGCACGGCAAGCGCGTGCTGGTGGTGGATGATGATATCCGGAACATCTTTGCGCTGACGGCCGTCCTGGAGCGTCACCAGATGGAGGTGCTGACGGCAGAGAACGGCCGGGACGCCATTCAGATGCTTGAGCAGCATCCGGAGCTCGACATTGTCCTGATGGACGTGATGATGCCGGAGCTTGACGGCTACGAAACCACCCGCCTGATCCGTCAGAACCGCAAGTGGAAGAACCTGCCGATCATCTCCCTGACGGCCAAGGCCATGCCGGGCGACCGTGAGCAGTCCATCGAGTCGGGTGCCAGCGATTACATCAGCAAACCGGTGAACACCGGTCAGCTGCTGTCATTGCTGCGTGTCTGGCTCTCGCGCTGACATGTCATCCTTCCCGACCGAACCGCTCGAGGATATCGAGATCAGCCTGCTGCTCGAAGGCGTCTACCGGCATTCCGGGCACGACTTCCGGGGGTATGCCCCGGCGACCGTGAAACGCCGGGTGCTGCACTGCATGGCGCAGGAGGGCCTCGCGACCGTCAGCGCCCTGCAGGACCGGGTGCTGCACGATCCCATGGCCCTGGTGCGGCTGCGCGACACCCTGTCGATCAACGTCACTGAGATGTTCCGTGACCCACCCTTCTACCGGGCGCTGCGTGAGCAGGTGCTGCCGGTGCTGCGCACCCATCCCTTCCTGCGGGTCTGGCACGCAGGCTGCTCGACCGGCGAGGAGGTGTACTCGGTAGCGATTTTGCTGCACGAGGCGGGTCTGCTGGAACGCAGCCGCCTGTATGCCACCGACATCAGCGCTCCGGCGCTGGCGGTCGCCCGCCGGGGGATCTACACTCAGGAGAAGCTTGAGGAATATGCCCGCAACTACCAGCTTGCGGGGGGCATCCGGGCCTTCAGTTCGTATTTCACGGCGCAGTATGACCACGGACTGGTGCGCGCCGACCTGCGGCGCAACATCATCTGGGGCCAGCACAATCTGGTGACTGACGGGTCGTTCAACGAGTTTCACCTTATTCTGTGCCGCAATGTGCTGATCTACTTCACCCAGAAGCTGCAAGAGCAGGTGCAGGCGTTGCTGCTGGGCAGCCTGGTGCCCTTCGGGGTGCTGGGGCTGGGGCGGCACGAGACCCTGGACTTCAGCGCGCACCAGCGCAGATTCGAAACCATCAATCTCAGCGAGAAGCTCTACCGGAGAATTGCCTGATGTCAGCCGCCGCACTTGATATTCCCAAAGCCAACATCCTGATCGTGGACGACCAGGATGCCAAACGACTGGCGCTGGCAGCGGCGCTGGAACCACTGGGACAGAATCTGGTGCTGGCCTCCTCCGGCCGCGAGGCGCTGCGCATGGTGTTGAACCAGGAGTTCGCGGTCATTCTGCTGGACGTGCGCATGCCCGGCATGGACGGCTTCGAGACTGCCGAGCTGATCCGCAGCCGCCGCCAGACCGAGACCACGCCGATCATCTTCGTGACCGCGCATGACCGCGCTGAAGCCGATATGCTGGGCGGCTACACCCTGGGAGCGGTGGATTACATCTTCTCGCCGGTGCGGTCAGAGGTGCTGCAGGCGAAGGTCAGCGTTTTTGTCGACCTGCACCTCAAGACCCTTACTGTGCAGGCGCACGAGCGCAGGCTGCGCGAGCTCGAAGCGCGCGAGGCCAAAGCGCGGCAGGATGAACTGCGGCGCGCAAACGAACGCGAGCGGCGTACGGCGCGCTTTGAGCTGCTCAAGCTGTCCAGTGCCATCGAGCAGACCGCCGACCCGATCCTGATCACCGGGCGTGACGGCGTGATCGAGTACGTCAACAGTGCCTTTGAGGCCATCACCGGCTATAGCCGTGACGAGGCGGTTGGCCAGGACGCGGGGATTCTCAACTCGGGCCTGCATGACCCGGCTGTCTTCCGGGAGATGTGGGACACCCTGCTGCGCGGCGAGGTCTACCGCGGTGAACTCATCAACCGCCGCCGGGACGGTTCGCTTTACCACGAGGAAAAGACCATCACCCCGATCAAGGGAGAGCGCGGGCGGATCACCCATTTTGTATCGACCGGCAAGGACGTGACGTACCGCAAGCATATGGAAGAGGAACTTCGTGCGCTGAACGCCTCCCTGGAGGCGCGGGTCCAGGAGCGCACCGCACAGCTTGAAGACGTCAACGGAGAGCTGGAGGCGTATGCCTATTCCATCTCTCACGATCTGCGCACGCCGCTGCGGCACATCGCCAGTTTTGCGGACCTGCTCAGCCGCAATGCCCTCGAACAGCTGCCGCCCTCGTCGGCGCGCTACCTGCAGTTGATTCAGGACGGCGCGCGGCGCATGGAACACCTGATTGACGGCTTGCTGGACTTTGCCCGGACCGGGCGGCATGACCTGACGCCGCAGACAGTGGCCCTGGACATCCTGACGCGGGAAGTGGTGCGTGATCTGGACAACGCTCCCGGTGCCAAAGCGGTGCAGTGGAAGGTGCATGACCTGCCGGTGGTCCAGGCGGACGTGCTGGCCCTGCGCCAGATTCTGACCAACCTGCTGTCCAACGCCGTGAAGTACTCGCAGTGCCGGGACAAGCCGTGTGTCGAGGTCTGGGGCGAGGATCAGGGCAAGGAGGTCGTGGTCCACGTACGTGACAACGGCGTAGGCTTCAATATGGCCTACAGCCACAAGCTGTTCGGGGTGTTCCAGCGGCTGCACGCAGCCGAGGCGTTTGAAGGCTATGGTGTGGGGCTGGCGAATGTGCGCAGGATGGTCGTGCGGCACGGCGGGCGGGTCTGGGCCGAGGGCGAGGAGGACCGGGGGGCGACCTTCAGCTTCTCGCTGCCGCGTGTGGACCCCGGTGTGATGCTGGCTCCCGCAGAGGAGCGGACCAGCGAGGGCACACCGGCAGAACTTGTGGAAAAGGGAGAGTAGGATCAGTACTCTGTGATGGATCAAAAACATCTGGGACATCGTTCCCGGTTGGGACACCCGCCTGGGTGTTCGCCACATGCAGGGCGAACAGCCGCGCGGCACTGTCACAGTCCTGAAAGAGTGGGTGACGTAGCGTGATGACACCGATGGAGCTCCAGCGCAGCAGGCGCACAATGAGTGAATCCGGCGCAGGGGACGAGGCAACCGCCTCAGCGCAGGTCTATAGCCAGGTCATGGTGAGTCTTGCCAGCTGCCGGAGCGCAGAGGAGCTGCGCGACCGCCTTGTCCAGGCGTTTCCGGAAGGGCCGGTGGTGGTGACCACGGGTCCTGACTGGAGTGTGGAGTGGCGTGGAAAGGCCGGTGCTGAAGAGGCAGATCCTGCACACTTGGTCGCTTTCGGGCACTTCAGGGATTCAGTGACCAATCTGCGCGACACTCTGCTGCTGCTGGGCCGCTCCGCCCAATTGAGTCAGCTGGCCCTCAGCTTTGCTGGACGGGGCACGGACCAGCAGGTGATTCGGTCGGCTCTGCCACAGTTGATGGAGGTGTTTGGTCTGCTGGGGGTTCAGGGCCTGCGGGACCATCACGGCAGGCTGGTGCCAGAGCCAGCCTGGACCACCGGAACCATTCCTGAGGTGACGTTTACCCGTGAGGATCTGGCAGCGTGCCGTCAGGGCAAGCCTCTGATCCGTCCCGGTGGCCTGTTGCTGCCGCTTGCGGGCCGATGGCGCGCGCGGATCGCCCTGTGGCTGCCAGATCCTGGACGCCGCTGGAGCAGGGACGAACTTCAATTGCTGGATATCGTGGCGCGGGCCATCAGCACTGAATACGACCGGATTCAGTCTCAGCGGCATCTGTCGGAACTGCTGTCGATGCAGCGCAGCCTGCTGGAAAACGATCCTGAAAGTGCCTACCGTCCCCTGCTCCAGCAGGCCCTCCAGCAGATTCCCGGCGCCCAGAGTGGCTCATTGTTGGTGCGAGATGGAGAGTTGTTTCGTTACGCCGCGGCGGTCACGTTCGATGAGGCTGAGCTGAGTCAGGTCAGCTTCCGGATAGATGACACCCGGGACAACTGGTATGGCCTGGGCAAAGACGCGTGGTTAAGAGGAGTCCCCCGTATTCTGCGAAACGCGCGGCTTCATGTGCAGGGCAGCGGCTTTCTGCGGGAAGGGGAGTATCACGAGGGAACTCTGCCCTCTGTGGACCATATCGCAGCCAACATCGGGGTGCCAATCCTGCACCACGGTGAGGTGTACGCCTTCTTGAACATCGACGCTCACAATGATCCGGACGCATTCGCCGAGGACTCGGTGGAGGTGGCCCGGTCGTTCGCCGTGCAAGCGGCGTTGCTGTTACACGAAGCCTGGCAGCGTTCCAGGATCCAGCACGCGGCGCGCACGGACGTGCTGACAGGCCTCCCCAACCGCCGGGCCTTCACTGAATGTCTTGAGGGTGTCGTGGCAAATGCTCAGCGGCACAAGACGCCACTGTCCCTGCTGCTGGCGGATATCACCCGCTTCAAGGCCATCAACGACACGCTGGGGCACGCGGCAGGGGATCAGGCCCTGGTTGAGGTGGGAACCACGCTGCGGGAGTGCCTGCGAGCGGGAGATCATGTCTTCCGGTGGGGCGGAGATGAGTTTGCCCTGCTGCTGCCGTATACCACCCTGGAAGGAGCCTTACAGGTCGCCGAGCGGATCCGCGAAGCCCTGGCCAGAAGGGTTGCCTGTCATCCTGCCCTGGAATTGAACATGGGCGCCGCCACACTGCGTACAGACGACATGACCGGGTCCTTCCTGCTGCGGGATGCCGACGCCGCTATGTATCAGCAGAAGCGCGAGAGCCACAGCCGCATCTCGTGATCTGCGCTTTAAGGGTGGAGGGCCCACTGGGGTACCCCTTCTTGGCAAGTCGAGTTTGACTGGGATTGATTTGGTGCGTTCCAGAGGCTTGCGATGGCCCGGAGAGCTGGGTCAGGTCAAGCACCATAAGCTATGCGTGGGCGGATGTGTGGTCGAGAAAACATCTGGCTCCCAGCGGATTCCAAAAAACCGCTGAGAGGTGGTCTGGGATGGCCTGGTGCCGTAGTGAGGATGGAGCTCAGTTCGGACCGTCGAGGGCAAAGGTGGCGCGGGCGTTGTCATCGAACATGAAGCGGCGGGAGGCGTTCTCGTCCGACCAGCCAGAAGCAATCAATTGAGTTTTGCCCTGTAACCTACAGGCGCTCTACGTTAATTTGCCGTTTCCCCAGCGATTTTGACTACTGGCGTGAGCGCCTTGAGTCAATCGTACTGGTCCCGAGGATCTTCGGGGTCCGGCAGAGCCCTTCTGGTTCGTAGGTCGTGTGAGGAGTGCTTGTAATCCCGGAAAGCCGGGCTTCCAGAAATGGAAGCCCGGCTCGAATTATTTGGATTGTACTCTGAGCGGTTCTGGACTCCGATGGCCATGTGGTGCAGCCCCAAGTCCTTAACGAATGAAGGGTATGAAAGGAACCGCTCTTGAGGGGTCAACAGGAGGTGACGGCTTCGCGTGACTCAGCCGCGGCAGCGGACGTCTTCTTTGAAATATCTCTGCGACAGGAATGCGTAGCCGGTGGACTGCATGTACCTGTTGATGGCACCGTTCAGCGTCGTGCGGGTCGTGACATTGTCCTCAGCGGTCATGAAGCCGATTGGAACGCGCCACAGTTCAGGTCCGAAGTTGATGGGCGCTTTTGGATACAGGCTTTTCACCGCAGGCCCCATGATCGTGTACGCAAAGGTGGCATCGACCTGTTTTGCCATGACAGCAAAGATCAGTTCCTTGCTGCTGTTGTATACCGTGACTTTCTTTTCGAACGGCAGCTTCTGGACGTATGCCTGCATGATGGAACCGGCCCCCACACCAATAGACTTGCCGACCAGGTCGGTATGCTTCTGAAGCTTGGGATCAAACGAGACGACCGACACGCCCGCACACGCGGTTGGCATCGTGAAGTCCACCTTGTTTTCGCGGGTGCTGGTAATGCCCAGTGCACCAATGGCAATGTCAGCGCGGTCTTCCTGCAGTTCCTTGATCAGCTGATAGGGCGGAACGACCTGATAAGAGACGGTCAAGCCCAGGCTACGGGCTACAGCCTCAATCAGTTCAGGCTCATAGCCCCGGTGACGCTCAGCCTCTACGCGGATAAAGGGGGGGAGATCGCCTCCGGAAACAACTCGCAGCACGCCACTGGCTTTAATGTCAGCAAAAGTCCGGGCACTTGCTTCGGGGAGGACAGCCAAGGCACTTAAGGCAGCAAAAAATGGCAATAGGTATGGACGTTTCATGAAAGCTCCTTCGTCAGATCTGCTTGACTTTGAATTTTAGTATGTTAAAGGAGTTCACACAGGACTCTTACTCTTATGGCGTCTGATAAATATTGGACTTAGTACAAATTGTGGTGCTTCAGTAATTAATTGAGCACGGCGTCATCACTTCCGTTGCTGTTCACGAGAGACAGCAGGAACTTATGATTCATACATAGGCAAGGTCAGTGTAAAAACGCTTCCCCGTCCAGGACCAGACGCCGCGATCAGCGTGCCGTTCATGGCTTCAGCCAGCCCCCGCGCAATGGTCAGCCCCACGCCACTGCCAGCACCTGGGCGGGACCGGGCTGGGTCTACCCGGTAAAAACGTTCGAACAGCCGTGGAAGATGATCAGCGTCTATGCCCGGGCCTGTATCTGAGACAGCAATCACCAGATTGTTTTTCAGAATGCCGATTGATACGTCTACTTCTCCACCGGCTGGGGTATGACGCAGGGCATTGCCGAGAATATTGGTCAGAATCTGAGTCACTCTTTCCGGATCGGCATACAGCGCAGCCTGGCCTGAGCCTGTGGTGAATTCGGGGAGTCGCAACACGATCCCCTTTTCCTCATAGGCCAGCGCAAACCGTTCGCGCACGGCCTGCAGCAGCGTGCTCACTCGGACCGGACACAGGTGAAGTTCAACCTGTCCGGCCTCAACGCGGGACACCAGACTCAGGTCTCGCACCAGCCTTTCCATCGCGGCCACCTCCCGGCTGATGGCGCGCGCCGCGTGTTCCGGAGGCATCACACGGTCATCCATGGCGTCGGCATAGCCGCGTAATGCAGTGAGTGGCGCACGCAACTCGTGTGCCACATTTCCGATCAGTTCGGTGCGGCCCTGCTCCACCCGCTCGAGTGCCGCAGCCAGCACATTGAAATGGTGGGCCAGATCAGCCAGTTCATCACGCCCGGTCGCCTGTACTCGCTGGCGGTAGTCGCCCTGGGCCAGCGCCCGGCTGCGGCGCCGCAGCGTCTCGACGCTGCTGACCACCCGCCGGGACGAAATATAGGCGGTGATGGTGGCCAGCAGCAGAGAGAGTGGCAGCGAAGCCCACAGGGCCCGGCTTAAGGTCGTACGCAGTCCATGTTCCAGGTGCCCGCGCAGGTCTGCACCGGCGGGACCCAGGGTCTGGACCATTTCCTCCACGTGCGCGCGGTAGAAGCCCGGAGCCGTCAGCTCGACCGAAATGAAAACACCTGCTACAGCCAGCAGGATCACCAGCAGGTGCGACAGGAGCAGACGCATGAAGAAGCCCACCGTGCTAGCCTCCGCGTTCCCGGAACCTGTACCCGACACCGCGCACCGTTTCGATGTAGCGGGGGCGCTCCGGGTCGTCCCCGAGTTTTTTTCGCAGGGCAGTGATATGCACGTCGACTACCCGCTCAGTTCCTGGGAAGTCTGGCCCCCACAGGCGTTCAAGCAGGCGTTCACGTGTCCAGGCCAGACCCGGATGCAGCGCCAGCGCCGCGAG
Organism: Deinococcus deserti VCD115; assembly: GCF_000020685.1. Taxonomy (NCBI): domain Bacteria; kingdom Thermotogati; phylum Deinococcota; class Deinococci; order Deinococcales; family Deinococcaceae; genus Deinococcus; species Deinococcus deserti. Next base: position 157,224 of record NC_012529.1, read on the forward strand.
AAGATCAAATTCGAGGCGTGAGAGCTCGACAGGAAGGCCGTCAACCATTACGGTGCGCCGTTTCAGGTCCATGGTCAGACTGTCGGAGCGCACGTCCTGGTGGACTCCAACGCGCCGGAGCAGGGCGCGCACCCGCGCGACAATTTCGCGCGGGCTGAAGGGTTTGACCACATAGTCGTCAACGCCCTCTTCCAGCCCGTGCAACTTGTCTTCTTCCTCTCCCCGCGCCGTCAGCATCAGGATGGGCAGATCCAGCCCTGCCGCGCGGGCTTCGCGGGCCAGGACCGGGCCGGCTGCGCCGGGCAGCATCCAGTCCATCACGGCGACGTCGGCCCGCGGCAGTAGTGCCCGTGCTTCCTGGCCGTCCTGGGCTTCCAGCACCTCATGACCCTCAGCCCCGAGATAGGCTCGCAGAATCTCCAGGATTGCCGGGTCGTCATCCACAATCAGGACACGGGCCACGGCCCTACCTTACTTGAGGTAGGCCCTGAACTGGTTGATCTCTTTGGTCTGTGAGCTGACAATGTCACGGGCGAGTTTCAGAATGGTGGGATTCTTTGACTTTTTCAGGGCGTGGCTGGCCATTTCAATAGCGCTGGCGTGGTGAGGAATCATGCCTTTTGCGAATGCGCGGTCGCGGTTGCTGGCCGTGTGAACGTCTTTGACCATGCCTGCCATCATTGAGTTCATCTGGGTCGCCATGGCTTTGTCGCTTCCGCCATGGGTCGTAAGTAAGCGTTTCATCAGCGTGATTTCGGTGTTCTGGGCTTTGATGATGGCCTGGGCCCAGGCCTTGACCTGAGCTGATTTCGTGGTAGGAAGAACGGCTTTGCTCATGTCGACGGCCGCTTCGTGGTGCGGAATCATCATGCTGAGGAACGCCCGGTCGAACGCTTTCCCACTCAGATCTTTGAGTTCCTTGTGGTTGGCTCCCGCTGCGGAATGGTTCATCCCTGAGTGATGGTTCTGTGTTGAGGCAGTCGACAGCAAGGCGATAAAAACGGTGGTCAGCAAAGTTTTGGTCATGGCCGCAGCCTAGAACCGCTGTGTTAAGTTCCTGTAAAGCGCTTTGGCCTGCCCGCGTGTTGGTACGTGTAAGAATGTACGTCTTATCAAGCCCGTCAGCGGTACCTAACTTGGGCAACTCGTCTCATCACCCGTCTTTTCGAACCTCCTGTTCTAGACACGGACGTTTTTCCCCTCTAGCTGCGCCTCCCTTCTGCTGTGTGTCTGAACCAGGGAATTGCTTACGGAAGCACGTACTTGGTTCCTCATTGTCATCGCGCTTCCCTCCTGACAGTTATAGCCACGGTCCCGTACTCATCAGGTTTAAGGCGTCAGCTTCTGCCGCTTGAGCCAAGCCGTACATTTACCATGGGCCTGGTGCCCTGTTTATGGTCTGGCTTCTGCTTCAATTTCATTTGAGACAGGACAGCTGGTGTCACCTTGGCTTTGGTCTTTCTCTCGCCGTTCGCTTCCCGATAGACTGCTGATTCGCTCGTGCTTGGGCTATAGCCTGGTTGCGGTGGCTTTTGGCAGGAGCTTTTTTGGCCGCTTGAAAATTTCCACTAGCTTGAGCCGGAAAGTTACGAAGAATCTGCTCTCGATCGTAGTGGCTACACATCAAGTTGGTTCAGCACACCTGCTCTTCCGCTTTCGTACATTCATACGTATACTTTACCTGTGACGGGACTTCATCCAACTGACGAACGTGCTGTGACGATCCTGCGGCTGCTGCGGCATCCGACCATGAGTGCCAGCGAGCAGCTCGACAGCCTGCTTCCGCTGGTGCAGTTGCCAGGCATTCAGAAGGTGTTGCGCAGCAACCTCAAAACCACCTTTGAAGACGCCCGCGCCGACAACATTGACCTCAGCCGACCACCGGCCGATTTCCACGACTGGCTGCTCAAACCACTGGGACGTATCGGTGACGAGCAGAACGCAGCCAAACCCAACACCTACAACGCGCGGGCCACCAGTCTTTCGCGCCTGTATGAACGCTTCCGCGAGCTGGGTGTTGTGCCGGCCAATCCGCTCGACGGCCTGCCCCGGCACGCCCGGGAAAGTGCCACCGATCCTCTCCCCTCGCGCGCGGAACTGCAGCTGGTCCATGCCCAGACCAGCGACGCCCATGCCAGAGCCGCCCTGCTGCTGATCGACGACCTCGCCTTCACCATGACGGACCTGCTGACGCTGCAGTGGCAGCACGTCAACCTGAGCCGTGAGACACTGCTGCGCCGTACCGAGTGCCGGATCCCCAGCCGCAGCCTGAGTGCACTGCACGAACTGGCCCGCCTCGACGCCGCGCCTCTGAACCCGGACGCCCTGACCCAGAGGGTATTTCCCTTTGACGAACGCACCCTCAGGGCCCGGCTGTGGACCGCGTTCCAGAACGCGGGGGTACGCTGGTCCACGCCCAGCCAGCTGCGTATGGCTGCGCTGCGCGATCACGGCATGGCCATTGCCGCCACACCGTATCAGGCGGCCCATCAGTTCGGCTTCACCAGCCCGCGGGCTTACCAGCAGGCCCTGGAACTCGCCCGTCAGCTTGGAGTCCGCGAGCCGGAATCAGAGTCTTAAAAACCAGAAACGACTTTCTGGCGCAGACGAAGCGTGCTTTACACGATCTGAAGGTTCCGGCGGCCTGCAGCGGTCTGCTCTATCGTTGAGGCATGCCTGATCACCACGGCACGCTCGCGCCCCCTACGCTCAGTGAGCGGCTCCAGGAAGTGACCGAAGCCCTGGCGGCCACCCGCATGCAGGAGGGGGTCTTTGAGGTCATTCTGAAACCGGCCCGTGAGGCGCTTGATGCGCGCGCCGCAACTGTTCTGCTGGCCGGCTCAGAGGGCCTCCATCTCGAGCGTGTCGCCATGACAGGCCAGCTCGCCAGCAGCCCCTCGATCTGGCAGGGCGCAATGCTCGAAGACGACGGCCCCGCAGCTGACGCCTTGGCTCAGCGGCGGGCGCTGTTCTTCGAGCACGAAGGGGAACTGGCACGGAAGTACCCCTCGGTGGAAGCCCGGTCTGGAGCAACCGCTCCGGTGGTGGCCACAGCCGTCCTGCCCATGTTTCTCGATGGCCGGCCCCTGGGCGTCCTGGTCCTGGATTTTATGGAGCCCCACCGCTTTACCGAAGACGAAAAGCGGTTTTTAAGGACCCTGGCCGCGCAGTGTGCCATCGCCTTTGGACGCGCCCGGCTTCTGCGTGACCTGGAAACCCGCGTGAGCGAACGGACCCATCAGCTCGAATCTCAGAACGACGTCCTTGAAGCGCAGCATGCTGAGCTGACCCTGCGGTCCGATGCGCTGCGGATGGCCAACGAGGAACTCGACGCCTTCGCCATGTCGGTGTCCCACGACCTGCGGGCGCCGCTGCGGCATATCACCGGTTTCCTCGGCCTGCTGCGCCGCTCGCTGGACGCGCCGCTCAACGAGAAATCCGAGCGCTACCTCAATCTGGTGGACGAGGCAGCAACCCGCATGAACACCCTGATCGACGCCATGCTTGACTTGTCCCGGACCTCACGGCAGACGCTGAGGCTGACGCAGGTCAATGTCGGTGACCTGCTGGCCAGCGTGCAGACCACGCTGCAGCCCGACACCGCCCAGCGGCGGGTGACCTGGACCGTCGGGCCGCTGCCGGTGGTCACCGCTGACGCCGATCTGCTGAGGCAGGTGCTGGTCAACCTGCTGTCCAACGCCCTGAAATATAGCCAGCCCCGTGAGGAGACGCATATCACCGTGGCGGCCCAGGAGCGGCCCGGAGAGTGGGTCTTTCAGGTCACCGACAATGGGGTCGGCTTCGATCCGCGCTATGCGGACAAATTGTTTAACGTCTTTCAGCGGTTGCACCGCCCCGATGCCTTCGAAGGCATCGGTGTGGGGCTGGCCAACGTCCGGCGTATCATCCTGCGGCACGGCGGGCGGGTCTGGGCGGAAAGCCAGGAGGAACAGGGCGCGACCTTCAGCTTTTCGCTTCCGCGCGGGCGTGAGGGTCGTTGAACACGGTCGGTGTCCTCAGTCTCTTTACCCGGTCTCCGGCAGCCTGACAGGGCACTCAGGGGCTGTAGGTGCGGGGCAGGCTGGCCGTACCAAACCAGTAGGCGCCCAGACGTTCCATCAACTGCATGAACCCCGACAGAGTGACCGGCTTGCTGACGTAGGAGTTGGCATGCAGCTCATAGGCACGCCGGATATCTTCGGGAGCGGTGGAAGTCGTGAAGACCACCACCGGAAGGTGCGCCAGGACCGGGTCCCGGCGGACGGCGGTCAGCACCTCGAAGCCGTTCATCCGCGGCATGTTCAGGTCAAGCAGCACCAGATCAGGCAGGTGACCCGTGGCTTTGAGTTCGCCCAGCTGGTCCATGACTTCCCGGCCATCACGCGCCACCGTCATCGTGACCGGCATCGCGGCAAGCTCCAGCGCCGCTTCCATCAGATAGACGTCGGCCGGATTGTCTTCGGCCAGCAGCAGCCGGACCGGTTCAGAAGTCATGACCAGCCTCCCGCCGGGCACCCTTGCTGATCTGGGGGTCAGGCAGCCAGAAGGTGAAGGTGCTGCCCTCCCCTGGAACCGAATTCACCCGCAGGGCGCCGCCATGGCGCTCGGCTATTTTCCGGGCCAGCGCCAGACCGATGCCGTTGCCTGGTGTGTCCTCGCGGCGTCCCAGACGTTGAAACAGGCCAAACACCTTCTCGTGATATTCCGGGGCGATGCCCAGACCGTTGTCCTGCACTGTGATGCTCCAGCCTGTGGGTGAGCGCTCCGCGCCGATCTTGATCCAGGGGGCGTACTGTCCACCGAAGGTCACAGCGTTTTTCACCAGCTGCAAGAGCAGTTCGCGCACGGCGCCCGGATCGGCCTCCACGGTGGGCAGATCGCCGTCAACCTCTACCCGAGCCCCACTGCTGCTGATCTGAGCCGAGACCTTAACCAGCACGTCCTGGACCACCGCAGTCAGAGAGAAACGGCGACGAGCCACCGCCGGAGCCGAGAGCAGCGCCGTATACGTGTGCAGGTCACCCGTAAGACTGCGCAGACGCGCAGTCTCGTCCAGCATGAACCGGATCATCTGCGCCGCGTTCTCGTCGACCTGGTCGCGGTAACGCAGCTGAAACAACTCCGCGAACTGCGTGATCAACCTGAGCGGCTCCTGCATGTCATGAGCAATCACGAAGCCGTACTGGCGCCACTCGGCGTTTGACCGTTCCAGCGCCTCGTTCAGGCTCCGGACGACACTGAGCCGTTCACCCAGCGCTGCTGTCAGCGCCCGCTGCAGTTCCTGGGCTTCTTCAATTTCCCCCGCGTGCCAGGGCTCAGCGTGACCGCGCACGGTCTGCTCGTAGGTCTCGAACGAGCGGCGCGGACCCAGGGCGTCCTTGGCCTGCTCGGGGGGAGCGCCACCCCAGGCCACCGTGGTCGTCATGGCGGGGCGCAGCCAGATCACACCTTCGGACCAGTCAAGGCCGACGCTGATGGCCAGCAGTCCGCTGGCCCGGTCAGCGAAGGACTGAGCCTCTGGCCACACCTCGCCCAGGGCCTCGACCTGAACCAGCGTACCGGCCTGCCTGCGCAGCCAGGAGAGCAGCGCCTCGATCTGGGACGGACCCGGTACAAGGCCGGTGGCCTGCCAGCGGCCTTCGAAAAAGACGATCACGCCGCTGGCGCGCATCAGCCCGGCCAGATCCAGGCGCTGGTCGGCGAAAGTGGCCAGCGGGTCAACCGAATGGGCGGCAGCTCCGAGGATGTGTGCGCGGCGCGTCTGGAGTCCGGCCCGGAAAGCGTCGGTGTCGGCGCGCGTCTTGACCTGGACCTGCAGGGCCAGGAGCCGCCCCAGGTACTCCAGGGCCGTGCGGGTTTCGGGCGGCACCACGAAGGCCCGTTCGTGATGACAGGCGATCAGCCCCCACAGCCGTCCGTCGACCACGATGGACACGGACAAGCTTGAGGCGACACCCATGTTGCGCAGGTACTGCAGGTGCATCGGTGAAGTGCTGCGCAACACCGCGCCGCCCAGAGGTGTGGGCTGTCCGCTGCGGGGGTCGAGGATTGGTTCCAGCGGCACCGGGTCAGCATGTGAATCTGCGGTCAGCCGCAGCAGGTGCCGCAGGTACAGGGCGCGGGCCTGCGCCGGAATATCCGACTCGGGGAACCGGTGACCCAGAAAGGAGTTCAGGTCGTCGCGGCGGGCCTCAGCGCGAACCTCTCCGCTCGCGTCCTCGGCAAACTCATAGACCATGACCCGGTCGAAGCCCGACAGATCGCGCACGACCTGTGCCGCCACCCGCAGCAGATCGTCCAGGGTCGGGGCATTTTCCAGGGCGAAGACCGCGTTGCGCAGGGCATGCGACCCGGTGCGTTCCACCTCGGGTGCCGGCTCGAACTCCAGGATGTACAGGTCACCGGTGCGGTGGACAGTCAGGGCCTGCAGGCCCTGGGAAGGCTCTGGGGCCGGCGATTCGCGGGTTGCCCGGAACTGCAGGTGATCGGGAGATCCGGGGGGCAAGGCTGTGGTCAGGGTCTGAAGTTCATCTGCCGTCAGGAGGCTGCCCAGCGAACGCCCGCGCAGGAGGGCGGCGGCAGTCCCGAGATGGTCCTCGGCATTGGCACTGACCTGGAGGATGTCCAGGCTCAGGGCATCGACTGTCAGCAGTGCGCCGTGAGGCTGCACGCTGCCTGGAACGTGAATCGGCTCGCGCTCGCAGTTGTCGGTGGTGATGGTCGGTCCGCCCTGGTAGGTGGGTGGCAACAGGTCACTTCCGCAGCCGCGGCTGGTCATGCCGGCATGCCCTGAAGCACCCGCTGGAAGGCGCCGAAAGCCACGCGCGCGCCGTCTACCACCCGGTCTTCCTCGTGGGACGCGACACTCTGGTTCATGGCCTGAGCAAAGGCCTTCCACATCGCTCCGGTCCGGGCTCCGTAGGCATGGAAGTAGGCGCCGCCGGTTCCGGGCGTCAGGCCAAGCGCTCTGTTCAGGTGCCGGCCGATCACCTGCCCGCCCAGCGTGGACCCCTCCAGGACATACAGGACCCCCAGCGCCTCGGGCACACCTTCAGGAAGCAGGGGGGGCAAAGGAGCAGGCCGGGGTTCCGAAACTGCATCAAGATCCTGGATCAGCAGCGGCGTTTTGAGCCTCGCGGGCAGGTCGAAAGCCTCTGGAAGAGGCAAGGACTGCAGCCCGGCCTCCAGTGGCTGGACCACCGAGTACACCTGGGTCAGCAACCGGGCATAGGCAGAGACGGTCAGGTCCGGCTGCAACACAGGCATCAGAGCTTCTACCTCGTGGTGCTGCTCCAGGGTGCTGTGTTTCAGGCGTGACATGATCATGGGCTCCGGAGACATTATCACGCAGAGCCTCTCCCGACTTCCCGGAAATCTGTTAAATACAGAATCCAAGGGATCCCTTCGTGGGATGGCCCAGGTGAAAATGGCTACAGCTTCGCCCCTTGCACTGCCGAACTGGTGTGTTCCTCTTTCCTCCAGAGGGCGAACTGGACTGCGCCATGCTGAGATGCGTGCTCCAGGGTCAGGCCCGGCAGGTGGCGCGAGACCCAGGCCAGGTCCGGAAAGTACAGACCGCCAAGGCGGGTCAGGGCCAACTGGGTCAGACCTGGTGCCCGGGTAACATACATCAGCCACACGACGCCGCCGGGGCGCAGCAGCCGCGCCAGTTCGCCAAGCAACCGGGCCGGGTCAGCCGTTTCGTTGAGGGTGGCTCCGGCGGTCACGCCGTCGTACCCTTCAGGGTCCCAGCCGGACTGCTCAAGATTGACCTGGTGCCACGAGATCAGCGCCGAAGGGGCGCGGGCAGCGGCCTGACGCAGCATGCCGGCACTGATATCAGCAGCGTCTACCCGGCACCCCTGAGCGGCGAGGACTCCTGCGTAAAAGCCGGTACTGGTGCCCACGTCCAGCCAGCGCTGGCCCGCCTGGGGCCTGCCTAACGCCTTAAACAGCCCGGCTTCACGCTCCAGCCCGAAGGGTTGAGCGCTGAGCAGCGTCAGGGAACGTTCACGCCACCGGGCGTATCCCAGTGGAGTGAGGGGCAGAAAGTTGCTTCGCTGGGCCAGGGTCAGGGTCTTGGGGCTCATCTCACGCTCCAGAGGGGTCTTGTGCTTACGGCGGCAGAAGGCGCTTGAGGGCGAAGCAGGCTCGGCTTTCCCAGATGCTCCGCTGCCCTACGGACTCAGGGGCAGACGCCGGGTCCGCTGATTTGACCTTCATGGACAGTATGATCCTGCCCGGACAGCTTATTTACACTTGGAAAAATTGCTTAAAGTTAAAGCAGATTCTGGCTGGTCCTGAACTAAGATGCGGTGAACTGCCCTGCCCGCCCGATTCCTGGGAGACCCGCCATGCCTGACCTCAATCTGCCCGGATCTCCTCCACTGGCCGCCCTGCGCTGGTGCCGAGTGATGACCCGGGTCCACAGCCAGACGTTCTACCTGGGCTCGCTGCTGTATCCACGGCGGCAACGGCTGGCGGTCTGGGCGGTCTATGCCGCCTGCCGGGTCGGCGACGACATCGCGGATGAATACACCGGCGCCGGGGCCAGGGTAGAGCTTGACCGCTGGTGGGCCAGGGTCTGCTCCGCCTTCTGCGGTAACCCCGGGGATGACCCGATGCAGACCGCACTGGCCTGGGCGACCCGGGAATACCCGATTCCGCTGGACGCGTTTGCCGAGTTATATGAGGGCTTCTGCATGGACCTGACGGGCCAGTCCTACGACAGCCTGGACGACCTGACCCTGTACTGCCGGCGGGTCGCGGGAGTCGTGGGCTTTATGGTCGCGCCTATCGGCGGCTACCGTGGCGGGGCACACACCCTGGAACAGGCCCTGATGCTGGGGCAGGCCATGCAGCTGACCAATATTCTGCGGGATGTGGGAGAGGACCTCTCACGCGGGCGGGTCTACCTGCCGGCTGAGCTGCTGAGCCGCTTCGGTGTCACACACGCCGACCTGCAGGCCGGCAGGGTCACGCCGGAGTACCGCGCACTCATGGCACAGCTGTGTGGTCTGGCGCGGGAATGGTACGCCAGGGGTCGGGAGGGCATTCCGGCACTGGAGGGGCGTGCCCGCGTGGGGGTCGCGGCCGCCGCACGCACCTACGAGGGAATTCTGGATGACCTGGAAGCCCACGGCTACGATAATTTCAGCCGGCGTGCCCATGTGCCGCCCCGGCACAAACTGAGGCTGCTGTGGCAGGAATACCGCGCCCATTCTTCGCCGGCGTCGGCTTGCCCGGTGGCCTGGGCGGAGCAGCAGTACCTGCGCCTCAAGGGATTGCGCGGCTGAGCAGGGGCCACCGTCCCGGCGAGGCGGGCTACAGTGGCCGCACCATGGCGCGTCCACCAGAACTCACCCGGCGCAAGGTTGCCGTGATTATCGGGGCAGGCATTGGCGGGCTGAGCCTGGGCATCCGCCTGCAGAGCCTGGGCTTCGACACGACCATTCTGGAGCGCCTTGACGGGCCCGGTGGACGCGGGTATCAGAAACGCACGCCCGACGGCTACGTGTTCGATATGGGCCCGACCGTCATCACGGTGCCGCACTTTATCGAGGAACTGTTTGCACTGGAACGTGACCGCGCCGCCCTGGGCGCCGAAGATTTTCCGCCGGCGGTCCGTCAGGCGCCGAGGGTGACGTCCGGCGAAAGCGGTGGCCCCCGGACCCGCGACTACGTCAAGCTGGTGCCGATCCTGCCGTTCTACCGGATCGTGTTTGATGACGGCTCGTATTTCGATTACGACGGTGACCCAGAAGGAACCCGCCGGCAGATCGCGGCGCTGGCGCCCGAGGATCTGGAGGGCTACGAGCGCTTTCACCGTGACGCCCAGGCCATCTTCGAGCGAGGATTCCTGGAGCTGGGCTACACGCATTTCGGTGATGTGCCCACGATGCTGGGCGCCGTGCCTGACCTGCTCCGCCTGGACGCCGTGCGCACACTGTTCTCGTTCACGTCAAAGTACTTCCGCTCGGACAAGATGAGGCAGGTGTTTTCGTTCGAGACGTTGCTGGTCGGCGGCAACCCGCTGAGCGTTCCGGCGATTTACGCCATGATTCATTTTGTCGAGAAGACCTGGGGAATCCATTACGCGATGGGCGGGACCGGGGCGCTGGTTCAGGCCATGGTGCGCAAATTTGAGGAGCTCGGCGGGACCGTCCGATATGACGCCGGGGTCGAGGAGATTCTGGTTACCGACGAGTGGGGTCAGCTGGTCCGGACTCCGCTGGGACGTCGTCAGGCGCGTGGCGTGCGCCTGGAAAGCGGCGAGACAGTGCCGGCCGATCTGGTGGTCAGCAACGGCGACTGGGCCAACACCTACCTCCGGCGGGTTCCGCGCGCGGCGCGGCTGGTCAACTCCGACCTGCGGGTGCGCGCCGCCCGCCAGAGCATGAGCCTGCTGGTGATCTATTTCGGATTTCGGGACAACGGCCGGCCGCTCGGGCTGCGCCACCACAACATTCTGCTGGGCCCGCGCTATGAAGCCCTGTTGCGAGAGATCTTCGGACAGAAGGTGCTGGGGGCAGACTTCAGCCAGTACCTGCACGTGCCGACCCTGACCGATCCGTCCCTTGCTCCCGAAGGGCACCACGCGGCGTACACCCTGGTTCCTGTGCCGCACAACGGCAGCGGACTGGACTGGACCGTTCAGGGACCTCTGCTGGTGGACCGCGTTCTGAATTATCTGGAAGAACGGGGCGTTATTCCAGACCTGCGGGCGCGCCTGACGCATCTGGAGTACGTGACGCCCGATTACTTCGAAACGACGCTGGACAGTTATCTGGGGAATGCCTTCGGGCCTGAACCGGTGCTGACCCAGAGCGCCTTCTTCCGTCCGCACAACCGCAGCGAGGACGTGTCCAACCTGTATCTGGTGGGCGCTGGGGCCCAGCCGGGCGCCGGGACGCCCAGTGTGATGATGTCGGCCAAGATGACCGCGCGCCTGATCGCCCAGGACTTTGGAGTGCCTGCCGAAATCACGGGGTAGGGAAAAAGCAGATTGGATGAACCGCCTGTCTGTGTCGTCCAGCAGTTCAGGGAGTAAGGTGCACATGGATCCGGAACCTGCGGCGGCCCTTTCCACAGGCCGAAGAGGGTTGGCGATGCGCTTTACACGAAGTCGGGGCCGCCCAGCGGGTCGTATGGGAGCCCCAGCAATTCGCCCGCGCCGTTCCAACCCGACAGCATAGAGAGCGGCACGCCGCCTCCGGGAAATACGGTTCCGCCCACCTGCACGAGATTGCTCAGTCCGCGGACCCGCCAGCCCGGGCGCAGGCTGCCCAGGAGCCCGTGAGGCGCACGGCCATACAGGGCCCCGGCCCTGGCGGTACGCGCGTAGTCTTCAGGAGAAAGCGCCCGCCACTCCGCGACGGCCAGGGGAAAACGCGCCTGAAGCTGGCTCAGGATCAGCGCGGCGTAGTTGTCAGCCTGGGCATGAAGTTCCGGCTGCGGCGGAGCGTTGACCAGCACAAAGGCCCGCCGGCCATCGAGGTGCAGGTACAGCGTGGGGTCACGCGGCAGCTTCCCGCGGCGGATGTCGCGCCACTCCTGCTGGTAGTCGGCAGGCCAGAACACGTGGTGACCCTGCCCGTAGTCCTCATGAAGACGAAGCTGCAGGGCAAAGCCGCTCACACCCAGTGCGGCGTGCCGGGTCTGCCGCCCCAGCCACCGGGCCGTCAGATGATGATCCGCGGCGCTGACCCAGGCGTCGGCAGTAAATACCCCCCGTGAGGTGTGGGCAGCAACCACCTGTCCCCCCCGCGTATGCAGCGAAGTGACTTGCGTGACGCTCTCAAACTGCACGCCTCTGGCCTGGGCTTCTGCCTGCATCCGGGCTGCGAGTTGCAGCAGACCGCCTTCCAGGTGCCAGACTCCGCCGCCCAGCTCGACCCAGGCAATGTTGTGCAGTACGGCCGGAGCGCGGTAGGGGTCCGCGCCGAGGTACGTGGCGAACCGCAGCCAGAAGGGGGTCAGGAACGGGCCACTCTCCACCAGCTGGTGCAGCGGAGTCAGTGGGGAGGCGCGGCGGCCATGCCGGGCCGCGTACCGGGCCAGCGCCGCAGGTCCAGGAGGCTGGGCAAACAGAAAGGTGGGAGCAGCCGCCTCGTACAGCTCACGGGCAAGGGCCAGCAGGCGGCGGTAATCGCTGGCCTCGGGCGTGGTCAGCTGGGCCAGGGTACTCTCCAGCGCCCCAGGCTGTCCCGGCGCTTCAGGGCCAAAGGTGCGGCCGTGAGGGGCGTGATAGAGCGTCACCGGCCGGGCGGGCTCCAGCGCCGGGGGATCCCAGTCCAAGCGCTCATACAGGGCCCGGAAGACCTGGGGCATGGTCACCACGGTAGGCCCGCTGGAGAAGTCCTCGTCGCCCAGCGCGGCCTTGCCCCCAGCCCGGTCCAGCCGGTCCAGAACAGTCACGCGCGCGCCACCGCGCGACAAGCGGAGCGCGGCAGCCAGCCCGGCAAAACCGGCGCCGATCACGACCACATTCACTGGCGGTCCTGGGCGTAATGGCGGCCCTTCCATTCCACGTTCCGCCGCAGGGCACGCACATACACCGGCAGGGCCGCCAGAGGCAGCAGCGGGGCCAGCAGTATTTCCGCAAGGTCGGCGGGGCGGGTACGCCCGGTCAGGCGTCTGACCAGCACACCTTCGAGTCCTGCCAGAAGAATTGGTCCGGGGTGGCCCCGCAGCAACGGAACGGTGTAGGTCAGCAGATTCAACATCCAGGACGCGCTCAGGGCCAGCCGGGATCCGCCATGCACCGTCAGCGCATTCTTGCCAAAGCCCCTCACCGACTCCGGATAGGACCGGTACATCCGCACGCTGATCAGGTCGCGGCCCAGGGCGACCGATACCCGGCCTCCGGCAGCCTTGACGTGTTGAGACAACGCGACGTCCTCCAGCAGGTGGTTCTGAACGGCGGCGTGTCCCCCCAGGCGGGTATAGGCTTCGCGCCGGAACAGCATGACCTGGCCGTTCGCCGCGCTGGCCAGCCGGTGCCGCACGCGCAGCAGGGGCGCAGGCAGCAGCGTCAGCAGCACATGATCGACCAGCGGCGTAAGCAGCCGCTCGCCTGGGGTGACGTTCGCCTGACGCGGAAAGACACTCAGAAGGTCGGCCCCAGTCCGCTCCTGCTCAGCCAGGAGTGCGTTCAGAGCTCCAGGTGACCACGTGACGTCTGCGTCGGTAAACAGAAGAAAGTCTCCCTGAGCCGCGCGGGAGAGCTGATGACATGCCCAGGTCTTGCCGTTCCAGCCCGGCGGCAGCGGCTGGCCGCGAAGGACGCAGGCTCCCAGACCGGCGGCCACTTCGCTGGTCTCGTCCCGGCTGTCGTCGTCCAGAACCAGCACTTCCAGGGCCTCCTGACCCAGCACGCCGCCCAGGTTGAGGCGCAGGTTGGGAGCCTCGTCGCGGGCCGGCACCAGCACCGAGACCCGCCGGGACTTCTCGGAGCCAGCGCCGCCAGGAACCAATCGGGGAAAGGCCACCACATTGACCAGGGCCACGGCCACCTTGACCGACAGGACAACCCACGGCAGGGTACGCAACAGCGCCTTCATGACGTCCGGCGTCCGGTTTTCCAGACCCACCACATCAGCAGCGGTTGAAGCGGCAGCCGTGCCCAGACCACCCAGGCCGGAGTGCTGAATTTCTCGGGGTCCTGCGCCATGTACAGGTTGGCCGGATAAACCGCCACCAGCAGGGCGAGCAGGCCCCAGCGGGCCGCCGGCCGGGTCCGGGGATGCAGCAACCCCAGGCCGCCTGCCAGCTCTGCCGCACCGCTCAGCAGCGTCGCGGTGCGCGGCGACATCGGCGTGGCGGGCGGCACGATACGGTCAAAAAACTCCGGTCTGAGAAAATGCATCATCCCAGCGGAGATAAACAGGGCCGCCAGCAGCACCGTGGAAGGGTCCGGGCGGGATCGCAGGCTCATGGGCGCATTTTGCCGTGTCGCCCACGGGGATGATGGGGGGCTTCTTCGGGCGCCTGAAAACCGCTCAGCCGGGCGAGCCAGCGAACGGCCGGCGTGACTTCATCCGGGCGGCTGGTACGGCCCATGACGCGGCGCAGATACCCGGCAGGAGGCAATGCAGGATCGGCGGCAGCCAGATCGGTGTCAAGTGCGGCCAGCACCTCCGCCAGACGCACCGGCAGCTCTGGAGCAGGGCACGGCCTGCCGAAGCGCACAAACGCCTCGGGGGATGGTCCGGCGCGCACCGCCACCCGGAGGGCCACCGGCACCAGCGGAACCCCGGCGGCAGTGGCCAGCCACGCCGCTCCGGGCTGAAGGTCAACTAGGGGTCCGGCGGCCTGAATCGCTCCTTCGGGAAAGACAACGACCCAGCACCCGGCGTGAGCGTCACGCGCCAGGGGACGCAGCTGTTCAGGTGGCCGGGCCCCGATCAGCTGCAGAAACGGAAACCGGGCAAGCTGCCGCGTGGTCATCATGACGCGCAGGGACTGGTCAGCCTGCCAGGCCAACTCGGCCAGCAGGTATCCGTCCCACCAGGAATGGTGGTTGGGGGCCAGCACCGCGCCCCCCTGGGGCGCCTCTCCCCTGACCCAGAGGCCCGCAAGGCCCTGGCGGACCTGCCGCCGGATGGTGGCCCGCAGCATCCGGGCGATCCACCAGCGGTTCACACCGCCCGCCGGGTCTGGCTCAGGACCAGCGCCATGGCCACCAGGGTGACGCCTGCAGCGACCGGCTGACCGAACAGCAGCAGACCTCCGGGCAGAAACAGCAGTTCGACCAGATACACCTGCCCCGGATGGAGGGCCGAAGCTGCCGGCTGCAAACCCGGGGCCAGCCGCACGAACGCCCAGCTCAGCGCGGTGCCTATGCCCCACCAGCCGACGAAATTCAGCAGTGGAGCGCCGCTCCACAGCGGGTGGGGGTCCTGCCAGGTCCAGTAGCCCTGGGAGGTCATCAGGGGTTCAAGTCCCAGGTCCCAGGCCACCAGCAGCAGTCCCGCGAGCCACGCCCGCCCACCCGACAGCAGCGTGGCCACCAGGGTCATGGCAAACCAGCCCAGCGGCACAATCAGGGGAACGCCCAGAAGCGTGGGGGCCGGAGCGCCCTGGTAGCTGTAGTGGCCGAAAGGAAGCCCGGTCTGGCTGCCGACCCACTCAACCAGCCAGCCCGTCCCGCTGCCCAGCAGCAGCAGAGACAGGGCCCGGCCCCAACCCACCCGCTGGGCGGCGTATGTCAGAGCTGCCAGGCACAGAAACACCGTGCTCAGCATTCCGAGCAACGGGAACCCACCTGGCCACAGGGGAACCGGAATTTTGGCGAGCAGGTACAGCGCTGCAAAGCCCAGCCATGGACGCAGGTACGGACGGGCGCGGCCAAGGCGCTCAAGAGCCGCCGGATGCAGGAACAGCATCAGTCCAGTGACCACCAGCAAGTTGGTCACCAGGAAAAACAGCATCTCCTCAAGAGGAAGGGGGCCCAGGTTCAGGCCAGTGGTGTACCGCGCGGAAATCTGCCAGATGCCGTGCGTGATCGCGTACGCGTCGGTCAGCCACAGGTACACCGTGGGCAGCAGCGTCGCGGTCCAGAACAGCCGTGCGCGGCCCATCAGCAGGTCTCCCCCAAAGGCCCACTGTCCGGCCAGGACGGGCATGGCCCAGGCCAGGATCAGACCCAGGTACAGCGTGCTTTCCTGACGCAGACACAGCGCTCCTATAAAGGCAAGCCCCAGCAGCAGCGCCGCGCCGCCCCACCGGACGAGCTCTGGCCGGGACGCGATCCGTGCCGGTCCGCCCCGGCGCAGCAGCAGCAGCAGCAGCAGACCCGTGATCAGGGTCTGGAGGAAAAAGAACGCGTACTCCTCGTAAGGCACGTATCCCAGACGGCCCAGCACCCGGTCGGGCGGGTAGGACCACACCTCGCGGAACACCAGATAGTTGTCCCAGGGAGTGGTGTATGCGGCGGCCACCAGCGGCAGGGCCCAGAACCAGCTCCAGCTCCAGCGGTCGTTGGTGTTATACCGGCCTGCCACTGGACCACGGCGCCGCGCGGTCAGTGCCGCCAGCACCAGCAGCACCGGCACGATAAACACCAGGTGGTACTGCAGGTACGTCATATGAACCGCCTGAGATCCAGGAGCAGGACCATCTGAGCGGTCATTGCCACCGCCGGCGCGTCAGATCGCTGAGAAGTACTCGGGCCGCGGTGCGCCCGGACGCGCCCATGATGCCCCCGCCGGGATGGGTGCTGGCCCCGGTCAGGTAAAGCCCCTTGACGCCGGGCCAGCGGTAGCCGCTGGCCTGCATCCACGGCCGGAAGGCGAACATCTGATCAAAAGTCATTTCCAGGTGCATCACGTTGCCGCGGTGCAACCCCAGGTGCTGCTCAAGCCACGCAGGCGTCTGCACCAGTTCGCCGACAATCTGCTCGCGGGTGCCCGGCGCGTAATGCTCGAAAGCATTCAGGATGTTTTCACGGGCCTCGGCCGTGCGGGTCTCCCAGCTTCCGGAGGCCAGTTCAAACGGATAATACTGGGCCCACAGCCACAGGACCTCGCCTGCAGGCGGCGCCAGTGAATCGTCTACGGCGCTGAAGGTCATGGCCACCAGCGGGGGATCGGTGGTGGGTTCACCGGCCAGGAATTCACCGTAGCCTTTCATCAGCTGACGTTCGCTTTTGATCAGCAGGCCCAGCCCCACCCGGCTTTCAGGCTCGGTGTGCTGGCGGTAGTGGACCTTGCCGCTGAGCGCCAGCCGCAGAATCATGCCAAACCCGTTGCCGACCCGCACGTCCCGTGCAGCGGCCGGGACGTATTCCGGTGGCAGGGCGCCGGCGGTGGTCAGAACGTGCGATCCGGCCACCACGGCGCGGGCCGTGTAGATCTCCCCATTGGCCAGCCGCACGCCCTGGGCACGGCCCTCTTTGACCAGGATGTCCTGCACCGGCGCATTCAGGAAAATCTGCCCGCCGTGCGCCTGGGTCGCTCGGGTCAGGGCCTGGGTCAGGCCACCGCTGCCGCCTTTTGGCCGCGCCACGCCGCCCTCGTGATACAGCGGATGCCACAGCAGAAAAGGAGCGCTGAGTGGATCGGTCGGGGGAGGGCCACTCTGCGCGGCCATCCAGGTCAGCGGGGCACGGACGCGCTCTTCCGAAAAGTATTCACGGGCCACCTCGCCGTAGGGGCGCAGGATGCGGCTGAGCTGCCGGGCGCTGTCGCGCCCCCGGCCGCTGCCCACCGCCATGCGGCCCAGTTCCAGCGGCCCAGGAGCGCTGTTAAACAGTTCGGCGACACTCCGGGCAAAGGGCGTCCAGTCATCCAGGAAGCGCGAATAGGCTTCGCCCTGTCCGGGAAAGGTACTGTCCAACTCGCGTGCTGTGCGCTCCCGGTCACGCCAGATAAACCAGGGAGTCTCCCCGTCGGAGCAGTGAAACAGGGGGTCAAGTTCCAGGTAGTGCAGGCCATACCGCGACAGCTCGAGCTCCTGAACCACTGGGGTCATTCGGATCAGGATGTGAGCGCTGCCCCCATAGTCGAACCGGTACCCCGGGATAATTTCCTCCGTACTCACAGCGCCGCCGACCAGATGCCGGCGCTCGAACACACCGACACGCAGGCCCGCGCGCGCCGCATACGCAGCCGTGACCAGAGCATTGTGACCCGCTCCCATCACGATCACATCGAAATCAGTCATGTTGAAGCAGTTTGACATGCTGCTCTTGCCAAGCTGGCCTGAGAAAGAGCAGGATGGGAGCGTCGTTCAACGATTGGACCGGTCAACCTATATGTGGGGCAGGCACGAGGTCACTCCCAGCCAGTTCATGTGATTAAAAGAACTTAATAGTTTAGCTGATAGGCAGATTTCGTGCTGAGAGCACGCCACAGTCTTAAGAAGTCTTCATCCGACTCTCTGACCACCGTTCACAGACATGATTCTTCTGCCAAAAATAACGTGGCGATTGTGACATATATTTGGGCTCCAGACCCGTCGGGGACGTAGTTTCTGTCGCCTGACGTACTTCTTTGTTTATAACTTTCACAAGTTCTTTTGAACTGGGAGGAGCCCTGTGTCTAAGCCCCTTACAATTCCGACTCCTGCCTTGATCGTGCTGTCTCATCTGCGCTGGAACTTTGTTTACCAGCGCCCACAGCACCTGATGACCCGGGCGGCCAAAGACCGACGTGTGTATTACGTTGAAGAACCCATGTTTGGCGACTTTGCCAATCATTTCGAACTGGAACGAACCGAGTGCGGCGTCACCGTGTGTACGCCTTATCTGCAAGTTGGGCTGGCTCCCGCCGAGGCCCAGTCGATCACAGCCAAACTGCTGGCTGACCTGGTGGCCGAAGAACACCTCACCGAATACGACCTGTGGGTGTATTCCCCCATGGAACTGCCGGTTGCCGCACGTCTGAGTCCACGCGTCACGGTCTACGACTGCATGGATGAACTGGCCAACTTCAAAGGCGCGTCACCGGAATTGCGCCGACGTGAAGCCGCGCTGTTCCAGCAGGCCGATGTGGTCTTTACTGGCGGTCACCGGCTGTACGAGGCCAAATGCCTCCAGCACGGCAACGTTCACCCCTTCCCGTCCAGCGTGGAGGTCAGTCACTTTGCACAGGCCCGCGCCGGTCTGGCTGACCCGGCCGATCAAGCAACGCTGGCCCGGCCACGTCTCGGGTTCTATGGTGTAATCGACGAGCGTTTCGACATCGAACTGATTGGCGAAGTGGCCCGGCGCCGCCCGGAGTGGCAGTTCGTGCTGCTGGGCCCCGTGGTCAAAATCGACGAGGCAGAGCTCCCACGTGGCGAAAACCTGCACTATCTGGGGCAGAAGAAATACGCAGACCTGCCAGCTTATCTTGCCCACTGGGACGTGGCACTGCTACCCTTCGCCCTGAATGCATCGACCGAATTCATCAGCCCCACGAAGACTCCAGAGTATCTGGCAGCAGGTGTTCCCGTGGTATCCACGGGGATCTGCGACGTGATTCGTCCTTACGGCGACGGTGACATGGTACGAGTCGCTGATGGTGCCGACGCCTTTGAAGCAGCCTGCGCCGCTGCTCTGGCAGAAGCCGGCACCTCTGCAGCCAGGCTCCGGCAGGAGCGCGCGGACGCCTATCTGTCACAGCTTTCCTGGGACCTGACGTGGCAGGGCATGCGTGACGAACTTGAAGCAGCAGCTGTCCTGCACTCGGCGGTACCTCTGGCCGCTGGAGCAGCGTACTTCGAGGGCGCCGATGACTGAACCCCGGGAGATGCAGGCCCGGGACAACGGGAAAAGCTTCGATTACCTCATTGTGGGCGCCGGCTTTGCCGGAAGTGTGCTGGCCGAGCGGCTGGCAAACACTGGACGCCGGGTCCTGATCGTAGACCGCCGCCCCCATATCGGAGGCAACGCCTACGACTGCTACGACGACTCAGGCGTACTGATTCATCCGTATGGACCGCACATTTTCCATACCAACTCCAAGGACGTGTTCGAGTACCTGTCGCAGTTCACCGAGTGGCGCCCCTACCAGCACCGCGTACTGGCCAATGTCGATGGTCAGCTGCTGCCCATTCCGATCAACCTGGACACGGTCAACAAGCTGTACGGATTGAACCTGACGGCCTTTCAGGTGGAGGAATTCTTTGCCTCGGTGGCCGAGAAGGTCGACTCGGTCCGCACCAGCGAAGACGTTGTGGTCAGCAAAGTGGGCCGCGACCTGTACAACAAGTTCTTCCGGGGCTATACCCGCAAGCAGTGGGGCCTGGACCCCAGCGAACTCGACGCGAGCGTCACGGCCCGCGTCCCAACCCGCACCAACCGGGACGACCGGTACTTTGCCGATACCTATCAGGCCATGCCGCTGCACGGCTATACCCGCATGTTCCAGAACATGCTGTCGAGCCCGAACATCTCGGTGATGCTCAACACCGATTACCGTCAGATCGTGGATTTCATTCCGCACGGTCACCTGATCTACACGGGGCCTGTCGATGCGTTTTTTGACTTCTGCTACGGCAAACTGCCCTACCGCAGCCTGGAATTCCGCCACGAGACGCATGACGTGGATCAGCTGCTGCCCGTCGGGACTGTGAATTATCCCAACGATTACGGTTACACCCGCGTCAGTGAGTTCAAGCACATCACGGGGCAGCGGCATCATCAGACCAGCGTGGTGTACGAGTACCCGCAGGCTGAAGGGGATCCGTACTACCCGGTGCCCCGCCCGGAGAACGCTGAACTGTACAAGCGCTACGAGGCGCTGGCACAGCAGCGCAATGACGTGACCTTCGTGGGCCGTCTGGCAACCTACCGCTACTACAACATGGATCAGGTGGTGGCTCAGTCACTGGCCACCTTCCGCAAGCTGCAGGGCGAGAAGGAGTAGGCCTCTTGCAGGATATCCGGGTCAACTCATGGACCGAGTTGATGGAGGTTCTGCATGGAGAATCCTGGAATCCGGCGCTGAGGCGCTTCCGGTCACCGTATGTCTTCCGTGGTCAGGGGCACGACGCGCCCCTGACCACTTCGCTGCAACGGCTGGCCGGCAACACCCGGGATATCGAGCGGCATCTGGTCCGGGCCTTCCGGAAGTATGCCGAAGCGAATGTGAAGACCCGCGACCTGCTGTGGTACTGGCTGTCGCTGGGCCAGCATCATGGGCTGCCGACCCGGCTGCTGGACTGGACCTATTCTCCCCTGGTGGCTCTGCACTTTGCCACCGCTCAGGAAGAACGCTTCGACCAGGACGGCGTGATCTGGATGCTCAATGCCGGCCAGACCAATCAGGCCCTCCCTCAGGCACTGTCCGACCTGCTGCGCCGCGAGGGCGCCAGCGTGTTTACCGTGGACATGCTTGAACTCCTCGGCACGCAGGGACGGGACGCGCTGGCCTTTGATGCCGAGATGACCTGGCTTGACCGTATGGAGGCCGAATCCGGGCAACCTTTTTTGCTGTTCCTGGAGCCTCCCTCACTCGACCAGAGAATCGTGCAGCAGTCGGCCCTGTTTTCCGTGCTTTCTGACCCAGAAATGACCCTCGACGTCTGGCTTAGCGGGCGCGAAGGCGCGGCCCGGCGGATCATTCTTCCCGCTGCGCTGAAGTGGGAGGTGCGCGACAAGCTCGACGGCTCCAACATCACTGAGCGAACCTTGTTTCCAGATCTTAATGGGCTGAGTCAGTGGCTCCGGCGGTACTACCGACTGCGCGATGACGGAGTCCCTAGTCCTGATGAACCTGCACCAGAATCGGATCGCCGGCAACAGCACTAGGTCTGTGAGGCGCTCAGCACATGCAACAATCTGAGTATCCGCTCTGGAGGCACTTTGAAAAAATTCTGGTCTGATAATGCGCTCAGTATTGTCCTGATGATTTTCTTTTTCGTGTTGTGGGCTGGTCAGGCGATCAGTGGGTGGGCGGTCCATAACCAGGAGCTGGAAGAATTAAAACAGCGGAGCCTGAGCTTGGGCGAATACTTGCTCTCGTCACACTTCTGGTCCACTACCACCGAAAATTGGGAAAGCGAATTTTTACAGATGGCGGCGTTTGTCGTCCTGACGGTCTATCTCAGGCAGCGTGGATCCGCCGAATCCAATCCTTACCCTGAGGAGGAGACTAAAGAACAGCGTGAAAAGAACAGGCGTGACAGTGCCGTTCGCGGCTTCTGGAAACGAAACTCCCTGACAGTGACGCTGTTCGGACTTTTTTTCATATCTTTGCTGCTGCACTTTGTCAGCTCGATGCGCAATTTCAACCACGAGCGTCTGGCACAGGGCCATGATCCACTTCCCCTGGGCGAGTTCCTTAAAGAACCCACCTTCTGGTTTGAATCTGCCCAGAACTGGCAAAGCGAGTTTCTGGCAGTCACCGCCATCGTTGTACTCACCATTTTCCTGCGTCAAATCGGGTCTTCACAGTCCAAGGCTCTGGACGACCCCAATGAGAAAACAGGCGATTCATAACCCGGGAACTTCTTTAGCAGCCTGACTTCGGGAGCTATCCACGTTCTGAGACCTCTGGCTCATGATGGCTTGGGATAAGCCGAGAAGGATCGATAGTAGATGTAAAAAGCCCAGGTACGTGCGAAAGGCACTTGACTGGAACAGTCTGAGAAGCTGATCCGGCCGCCCATGGGACGCCGGGTCGTTCCATAGAGGGCTCTGGCAGTTTCAGAATTATCGGGAGCATGACGGAGCAGCAGGCACTCAGCATTATTGAATGCCGGGCCTCCGATCGGCAGCCCGTCATCACGGCATAAACCTCGACTTCACCGTGACAGAGCGGCCGACATCAGTTGTGCTTTGTCAGCACATTGGACTCGTGAAAAGTACCAATGTGCAAAAGGGCTTACAGTCCGTGACTGCCAGAGTTAAAGACGTCCCAGAACCTCGCACGCTGCCTTGTTTACTCCATCTTTAGCCAAATCAAGAACAGCGCAAGTTTTTTCGCTGACAGACTTTGCAGAATCTGTGTTTACGGCGTCTCAGACAACTCTAGCTTCTTTTAATGCCTGATCAGGATCCACCCGGGCACTGAAACGGAGACCCCCTATGAATGATGCCGCACCTACGCCCCTTACTCCACGTCCCATGCGGGTAATTGAAAAACAGATCTACCGCGGACCCAACGTTTACGGGTACGAGCCGATGATCCGTTTCCAGCTGGACCTGGGTGATCTGGAACAGTATCCGACCAGTGCCCTGCCTGGATTTACTGAAGCCCTGGTCTCATTGCTGCCGTCTCTGCACAACCACGGCTGTTCCTACAAGGAGCCTGGAGGCCTGATCCGCCGGATGCAGGACGGAACCTGGCTTGGACACGTCACCGAACATGTTGCATTGGACCTGCAATCCCTGGTCGGTGGCCGCGTCACCTACGGCAAGACCCGTTCGGTCAAGGGCCAGCCAGGGGTCTACAACGTGCTGTATACCTACCGCGAAGAGCGCCTGGGTCTGGCAGCCGGAGCGGTAGCGCTCCGGCTGGTGGACAGTCTGCTGCCGGAGCACCTGCGAGGAGTTCAAGGCGTGGAGCTGCTCGTGCCGGCTGGTGAGGAGCCTTTCTTTGCCAGCTCGCCTTTTGATTTTGAAGCCGAGGTCAGTGCCCTGCGCCGGTTGGCCAAACGCTACACCCTGGGGCCCACCACGCAGTCGCTGGTCAGTGAGGCAGAAAAACGGGGCATTCCCCATCTGCGCCTGGATGACGCCAGCCTGGTTCAGCTGGGGTACGGCCGGCACCAGCAGCTGGTGCGGGCCAGTATCACCGGACAGACGGCTCACATTGCCACCATGACTGCCAGTGACAAGTCCCTGACCAAGGCGTTACTTGACCGCGCCGGACTGCCGGTTCCGCGTGGAGCTGTCGTCCGGACGGCGGAAGACGCGGTGGCCGCAGCGCGCCGGCTGCGTGGGCCAGTAGTGACCAAGCCCCTGGACGGCAATCACGGCCGGGGAGTCTCGATCGAGCTGACCGAAGATGAGCAGGTCCGCCAGGGTTTCGCTGAGGCCCGGCAGCACAGCCGTGACGTGGTGGTCGAGCAGTACTTTCAGGGCAACGACCACCGGGTGCTCGTCATCAACGGCGAAGTTGTGGCTGTGGCCGAGCGGATTCCGGCACACGTGGTCGGTGACGGTACCCGCACCATCGAGGCGCTGGTCGAGGAAGTCAACCGGGACCCCAGGCGCGGCGAGGGCCACGAGAACATCATGACGCGCATCCGCATTGACGAGCACGTGCTGGGACTGCTGGCCAAGGCCGGCTGGACCCTGCAGAGCGTGCCGCCCGCCGGACAGACCGTTTTTCTGCGCGACACGGCCAACCTGTCCACGGGCGGCACCGCCGTGGACCGCACGGACGTCATTCATCCAGACAACATCACTGTGGCGCGGCGTGCCGCCAAGGTGATCGGTCTGGACGTCGCGGGAATCGACCTGATCAGCCCGGACATCTCGCGCTCTGTACACGAGACAGGCGGCGGCATCGTGGAAGTGAACGCGGCTCCCGGGTTCCGGATGCACCTGCAACCGTCGGAAGGCACGCCGCGCAATGTGGCCGCTCCGGTGCTGGACATGCTGTTTCCCCCGGGCGTGCCGTGCCGCATGCCAATTATTTCCATCACCGGCACCAACGGAAAAAGCACTACATCACGCATGGTGGCGCACATCCTGCAGCAAAGCGGGAAGGTCGTCGGCCTGACCACTTCGAACGGCATTTACATCGGTGGCGAGCAGGTCGTCAGCGGTGACACCACCGGTCCCAAAAGCGCGAAGGTGGTTCTGAGTGACCCAAGCGTGGAAGTTGCTGTCCTTGAAACGGCGCGCGGCGGGATCCTCCGGGAGGGCCTGGGCTTCGCGACCTGTGACGTAGGAGCAGTCCTGAACATTCAGCCGGACCATCTGGGCCTCAAGGGGATCGAGACCATTGAAGACCTGGCCTGGGTCAAGTCTCTGATTGTCGAGGTCGTGTCCAGAAACGGTGCGAGTGTGCTGAACGCGGACGATCCCCTGACGCTGAAAATGCGTCGCAAGGCGCGGGGAGAAATCATTCTGTTCTCTATGTGCGGCGGCGGAGCCTACTCGGCCGAGCTTAAGGAGCACATCGGCGGGGGCGGCACCGCCATCGTGCGCGAACCCACCGTGCTGGGCGACGAACTGGTGCTGTACCAGGACGACCGGCGCCAGCCGATCATGCGCGCCCGGGACATTCCTGCCACACTGGGCGGGTTCGCCCAGGTAAACGTGCAGAACGCGCTGGCCGCAGCGGCAATCGCCGTGGCTCAGCAGGTACCGTTACAGATGATCCGCTCAGCGCTCAGCAGCTTCTCCACGTCCTTCGAGCTCAGTCCCGGCCGCCTGAACCTGTATGACGGCCATCCGTTCCGGGTGCTGCTCGACTACGCGCATAACCCTACCGGCATGGAGCATCTCAGAGAACTGATCGGCCATCTGCGCCCCCCCAAGGGCCGCGTGATCGGCGTGATGGGTGTTGCTGGCGACCGCCGAGACGAGGACATCGTGCGGATGGGAGAGCTGGCTGCACAAGCCTTTGATGTCCTGATTGTGCGGGAGGACGAGCTGCGCCGCGGCAGGGCTGTCGGAGAAGGTGCCCGCCTGATTGAGGAAGGCGCCCTGCGCGGCGGTCTGGACTCAGCCCATATGCAGACCATCCTTGATGAGCCGTCTGCAGTGGACGCCGCCCTTCGCCTGGCCGTGCCGGGTGACCTGGTGGTCCTGCTGGCCACCGAGGTTGAAGCCACCTGGCAGCAGATGCGTGACTTTGACAGCTCAAGTGCCCTGGCCGAGCCTGAACTTGCTTATTCGGCCTGGGCAAAAGGATCTCATGACTGAAAATTCTGTAACCAGGGCGCGCTGGGCCATCATGGTTCATGGCGGCGCCCACGAAGTTCCCGCCGATCAGCAGGACGCCGCCCGGGACGGCTGCCTGGCAGCGCTGCAGGCCGGACGGTCTGTACTGGAAGCTGGCGGAAGCGCCGTCGACGCAGTCGAGGCGGCAGTTCGCGTTCTGGAGGACCGTCCGGTCTTCAATGCCGGATACGGCTCGGCTCAGAACGAGGACGGCGAAGTGGAGACCCAGGCGTCGGTGATGGACGGGCGTACGCTGGACGTGGGCGCCGTGGCAGCGCTTAAAGGCGTGCGGAACCCGGTCAAGGTCGCAGCCCGCCTGCTGCGTGACGAGGCCATCCTGCTGGTGGGCGACGGGGCCAACCGCTTTGCCCGTGAATGCAGCGCAGAGCTGTGTGACCCAAACGACCTGATTGCTTCCGATGCCGCGAAGCGGACGTGCGATACGGTCGGCTGCGTGGCTCTGGACGCCCAGGGACACGTGGCTGCCGCCGTGTCTACCGGAGGCCTCGACGGGCAACGGGTCGGACGCGTAGGCGATTCCCCACAGCCTGGTTGCGGGTTTTACGCCGAGGACAAAGTAGGCGCAGTCGCCCTGACCGGTGAGGGCGAGCGCATCGCCCGGATGATGAGCGCCGGCCGCATTATGGGCCGTCTGGCCGCGGAGGCTGGCCCGGCTGAGGCCATCGAAGCGACGCTCAGCGAAATGACGGCCCGTATCGGCGGCGAGGCAGGTGGGATCGCGCTGACTGCGGATGGTCAGCTGGGCTGGTGGCACAACAGCCCCCATATGCCGGTCGCGTTTGAGGCAGCCGGCAGCGAGGGACCAAAGGTCTATCTGACGAAACAGGAGGAGGGAGCACATGGAACTACCCCACGCTGAACGGTGCGCCCTTCCGGGCAAAGGCACGCTGGTGATTATCGGTGGTCATGAGGACAAGGAAGACTCGCGCGAGATCCTGAAGGAAGTGGCCCGGTTATCCGGTGGAGGCAAGCTGGTGATCGCCACGGTGGCTTCACATACCCGCGAAGGGTACTTCGAGAGCTACCAGAAAGGCTTTGAAGGCCTGGATGTAAGTGAGCTGGTCGAACTGTACCTGGACGAACGGTCGGACGCCAGCAAGACGTCAGCCCTGGACAAACTTCAGGGAGCTACTGGAGTGCTCTTTTCCGGAGGCGATCAGCTCAGGATTACCAGCCTGATTGCAGACACTCCGGTAGAAAAGTGCCTTCGCGAAATCTACCTGGAAGGCGGAGTCATCGCCGGCACGTCGGCTGGGGCATCAATGATGTGCGAGACCATGCTCGTCAAGGGCCGCAGCGAGGAAACCTACCGCGTGGGCGAGCTCCAGATGGCTCCTGGCCTGGGCCTGATCCGCGGCGTGATCATTGACCAGCATTTTGCAGAACGTGGGCGGATGGGACGCCTGCTGGGCGCGGTCGCTCAGAATCCCCGGGTTCTGGGGATCGGGATTGACGAAGATACCGCCATCGTGGTGCGGGGAGATTGCTTCACGGTGATCGGGAGCGGCGGCGTCTATGTGGCTGACGGCTCTGGGGTCACGCACTCCAACGTGGCGGAGGCGCGCACCGGAGAGACCCTGTCGATTCACGACGTGCGCCTGCATGTCCTGGCGGCCGGCGATACCTATGACCTTCGGGCACGCGAACCTGGGCTTCCGGCGGCTAAAGAGGCCGAAGAGCAACGCCAGTGACCAGATCATGGCGCTCTGGAAGGGCCTTTCCCGAATCCGCGACCATGAGCGCAGTCTTGTCAATAACGCCATGGCCCGGGCGTTGGCCTCATGAAAGGATTCACCCATGACCAGACTGTCTGACCCTGCTTCGGTTGCACGTCCGCCTGCACTGGGGGCCTCCACGGGGCCGGAAGGCACGACCTTCCGGCTGTGGAGCACCCAGGCGCAGGAGGCCGCGTTGCTGGTGTACGACGGTGACCACACTTCCCGCCGCTCTTTGAACGCTGCAGGCGGCGGCGTGTTCGAAGGCACCTTTGCCGACCTTGGACCCGGCACGCGCTACAAGTTTGAAGTTGGTGGACAGGCCTTTCCTGATCCGTATGCCCGCTGGTTGCCTGAGGGCGTCCATGGCCCCGCGGTGGTGTGGGAAAGCCGCTACAGGGCACGGCACCGCGCTCCGCAGCGTCAGCGGCATGAACTGGTGATCTACGAAATGCACGTGGGCACCTTCACGCCCGGGGGCACCTACCGGGCAGCGGCAGAGCGGTTGGGGCACTTGCAGGAACTTGGCGTCACTGCCATTGAACTGCTGCCGTTATCCGCCTTTCCGGGGCAGCGTGGATGGGGGTACGACGGAGTCGCGCATTTTGCTCCTTTCGCGCCCTATGGGCCACCGGAAGACCTTCAGGCGTTTATCGACGAGGCCCACGGTCACGGGCTGCTGGTGCTGCTGGATATGGTGTACAACCATTTCGGTCCGGACGGAAACTATCTGGGGGCTTACAGCCCGGAATATTTCAATCCGGAGCACCAGACCCCCTGGGGGGCGGCGCCGGACTACACGCAACCCCTCATGCGGCAGCTGGCCCTCGACTCGGCGGACCACTGGCTGCGCACCTACGGATTCGATGGCTTCCGGCTGGACGCCACTCACGAGATCGTAGATACCAGCGAAAAGCACATCCTCGCGGAACTGGCCGAGCGGACACACGCCCTGGGTCAGGAACGGGGAGCTCCGACCTACGTCTTCTGCGAGGACGACCGCAATTTTCCGCCGCTGGTGCAGGAAAACGGTGTCGACGGCATCTGGACCGATGATTTTCATCATCAGGTGCGCGTGGTGCTGACGGGTGAGCAGGACGGGTATTACGCGGCCTATCCACCGGACGTGGCTGACCTGGCACGCTGTATCGAGCGCGGATGGCTGTACGAAGGCCAGCCCTGGCCGCTGAGCGGCAAACCGCGGGGGCGCGCTGCCGATGGCCTGGAGGCTCCGGCCTTCGTGTACTGCATTCAGAATCATGACCAGATCGGTAACCGGGCCACCGGCGACCGCCTTCAGGAAACTGCCGGTGACGAAGGCTTCCTGGCGGCCAGCGCACTGCTGCTGTTTCTGCCCATGACACCCTTGTTGTTCCAGGGACAGGAATGGATGGCCAGCACGCCGTTTCAGTTCTTTTCCGATTTCCCCGGTGAGCTGGGGCGGCAGGTCACCGAGGGGCGCCTGGCCGAGTTTGCAGGCTTTAAGGGTTTCGGCGCGCACGCGGTACCTGATCCTCAGGCCGAATCCACCTATGTGCACAGCACCTTGAACTGGGCCGAGCTTGAGGACGTCCGGCACGCCCGTGTCCTGGAGGTCTACCGCCGGCTTCTGCGGCTGCGCCGCGAGGACCCGGTGATGAACCATGCTTCACGAGGCGAGCTGCTGGCGGGGTCTGCCGGCCCGGTACTTTGGGCGGAACGTCGGCTTGGCGACCAGCGCCGCCTGCTGGTGGTCAACTTTGGCCACGAAGACATGGAAGCATACGAATCGCTGCCGTTCAGCCTCGATCAGGCTCATGAACTTCTGCGTACCTCAGAAGCCGGCTCAGGCATCCCGGCTCGCAGCGCTGCCATTTTCGCTCTGTCTGGTTCCTGAACCTGCTGCTCTACAGACCAGCACTGGTTCTCTCGTATCCACTATGAGTGGGCAACGAGAGGAGCACCTGCGTGAACACGCAGGTGCTCCTCTCGTTGCTGGACCCCTCTTAGCGGCGCCGGCGCTGCCCGCTGAGCAGGAAGACAGCCAGAAACAACATGCCCGCCAGCACCCGGGTTCTCCAGGGGTCCGGCTGACCGGCCTGGGCAGGGGCCACGGGCACTGGACGGGTCAGGTACCAGCCCTGCACTGGCCGCGCCGCCTCGTCGAAGTTCTTGGCCAGCCGGTGCAGCGACGCCATGAGTTCAGGGCCGGACATGGGATGGCCGTGCCCGGTAGCGGCCATCTCCGGATTCAAGGCCGACAGAAGGTGGACCGACTCTTTGGCTGCGTCCCAGTTTGGGGTGTAGTAGGCCGGTGGGCCCTGAACCACGGTCGGCTGTAACAGCAGTGCTCCACGAACCGTCTCCTGATGCGTGGTGACGAAGGCGTCTCCAGCGATGAGTGACCGGTCGCGGTCACGCCACAGCGAGACGTGACCGGAGGTATGCCCAGGAGTGTGCAGCCAGCGCCATTCAGGCAGGTGAGGCACCGCCCCGGTTTCGGGCAGAGCGCTGACCTGCAGGTCAAAGGGACCAGGAACAAAGGCGGGAGACAGCAGACTCATAACGCCGCCTACCGTGGGGTCCGGGAACGGATAGGGGGCCACGTTGTTGACATGAGGCAGCTCCAGGGAGTGCGCGTACACCGGCACGTTCCAGGCGACTTTCAGGGCCTTGAGGGCGCCGATATGGTCCAGATGCCCATGCGTGAGGACGATAGCCTCCGGCGGACGCTCGCCATGAATCTTTCGGGCGGCGGCCTGGATCAGGCCAGCAGTCCCCGGCAGTCCTGCATCGACCAGAACCCACGGTTCCCCCGGAAGGCCCAGAAGATACACGTTGACCATAGGCAGACGAACACGCACCACGTCTGGGCGCAACTGTTGCGTACCGCCAAAGGTGGATACGGGCGGGTGGTGCGGCAGGCGCTCGAGCGGTTGGGTCATGGGCAGCGACCTCCTGAAGGTCAAGGAAAATCGGGCAGAGTGCACACGCACTCATTCCCTGCGGATCACTGAGCAACAAGATGGGCGCGTGAACCTGGCTCGAGCGGACACCTTGTCGGTCTCTGACCCAAAGCCGGCGGCGTAAATCAGTTGGCACCACCCTGAGGCGTTTGCACTCTCCGTTCTGTGTGTCGGACACAGGTAGGCGGGCAGCGCACAACTCTATAGGGCGTTGATCAGTTCCTGGTGGGTCATGTTGAGGTGTACCTGGCTGTCTACGTGGGACACGGCCGACAGGGGCAGGTGATGGGCCCGGCCGTCTGGATCAGTGGTCTGCAGGTATGGTCCAGACGTGCTGATGACGTGACCATGAACGTAGCTATCGGAACAGACCACCTCCATGCCTGGTTGAACATCGGGGTGCGGATCGTTGTCGGAATAGGTCATAGGTCTCCTCTCTTCGGCGGTGCCTGATCACGGGGTGACCGGCTGTTCTCCTGTATGAGACATTCGGAGGCGCAGGTACGATAGGGACGCCGGGTCGTCGTGGAGCAGGAAAGCAGCGAAACAACTCATCCAAAACGTCGAAGAGTTCCGGGGCCAGCTCAAGTGCCCAAAAGACCAAACTTGGCACAATACCCTCTCAATTCATCGTGAAACCTTTCTGCAATAGGCCCCAGCGATACAAAGCAGTGATGATCCACCAAGGTGGTCCAGGTTCATACTCTTTGGTTCGTGTGGGCAGGCACCCTAAGGTGTTACGGAGAGCAGCGAACAGTCAGGTTCACGAGGACTGAAGACTGCTCTGACGCTCACGGTCCTCGGCGATTTCTCCGAGTAAGAACAGCGTCGGAGGCCAGTGGCCAATGAACAGTCCGTTGCGTTCCTTATCGGCACTCTCGCTGGTCAGGAACTGCGAGGCGCTGAGGGCGATTGAAGCAAAACCAAGCGTGTAAAAGACAGTAGAAAGTTTCATACGGTCACCTTTCTGTGGACTTGAAGACCACAACATTGCGGAGGAGAAAGAGGCTGAGAGCACCTGCCTTCGGGCATATTCAGTCAGATTCCGAACCCTCCTCCGTGCCTGTCCACAAGTGCGGCCCCAGCCCTACCCCGACTTCTATGCTCGTCCTAGTGCTCCCTGAGGAGGTCAGCCCAAAAGTCGGACAGTTTGATGGAAGAAAGCTTCCTGGGACGGACCTACGCACGGGCTTCTCCCTTGCAGGGAGTGAATCGCTTGCTTGTTAATAGTGCCGAACAATAAGTCTTCGACGAGCCGGGGGACTGACGGCTTCTGCACAGCGTCACGGATGTACCGGACAGACATATGAGGTTCTCATGCAAGGTGTATAGAGACAGCCCATAAGCATTCTTAACCTGACACATCCAACGGCGACCGCCTGTCGCTTCTGAGCTGCTTGACGGCTCACTAAGGCTCTGTACCCACAAAGTTCTTCTGGCTTGGCTGTGCGTCCTTCCCGAATCAGCCCGATGAAAGAAGCCAGGGAACCAAGTTTGCCAAAGGAAAAAGCAGCGCTTTGGTCAGTGGCTATCAGTGTCGTGGCTGAAGGCGTCGCAGAGCAGCGTGAGCTCGGCGTTCTGCAGGGGCTGCGCTGCACCCATGCCCAGGGGTACTACCTGTCGCGGCCGACAGAAGCAGCAAGCTTCGAGATTCACTGAGTACCGGTTTACGCGCAACGATATCAACGACAACTCAGCCGCCGCGACAGTGCTGTGGGATGACGGTGAATCATAAGCAGCTCCCATGAAACGACACGCTGGGCAACTTCATATGCGCCTGCTTGGGCCGGCTCTTTCTAGAATAGACGCTTCAGGTATAAGACTTCTGGGCTTTTATTCCTGCGGCATATCAGGAAATTCGCGGCGGTTCCCGAGAAAAGTGCTCGGGTACCTCCCAAGTTCAAACAGTGCCTAAACATTGACAGAACAATAGTTTTAGGACAACCTAAAACATGTTTTCTCGTGTTCTCTCTTGCAGCCTCTGCCTTCTGGCTAGTACGGCCGCAGCATCCGCAACAGGGACCCAGGTCGGTGACCTGCGCCGGGCGCACCTCCGCGGACGGGCCTTTAAAATGACCACCACGGTCAATATGGTTGGTGACCTTGCACGGGTGGTTGGAGGACAACGGGTCACCGTGACTGCATTAATGGGCACTGTTGGAAATCCACATCTGTATGAGGCGACAGCGCGCAATGTTCGCAAGTTGGTCAGCTCGGATCTGGTGCTGTGCTCGGGGCTGCACCTGAAAGGCAAGGTGACGGAACTGCTGGAAAAATACCGGCTGGCCGGGGGATTCGGCAGTGTTCAGGGGCTGTACGACCCCCATGTGTGGTTCGACGCGAGCTTGTGGAAAATGGCTGCAACCACCCGTAAACCCTTGAGCGCCGTCGGTTCCGTAGACCGCGCGATCTCTCACCGCAACACGGCCGCGCACCTCCGCCACATAAACTCGCTGGATAAGGAGGTGATGGCCCTCGTGCAGGCTGTTCCCCGCCAGCAGCGGGTGGTGGTGACTGCGCATGATGCGCTCAATTATTTCGGGCAGCGGTATGGACCGGAGGTTCGCGGCGTGCAGGGGATGTCAACCGCCCCGGAAGCCGGAACGCGCGATATTCCGGAAGTTGCGCGCCTTGTGGTTCAGCGGCGCATCCCCGCCCTGTTCGTGAAGAGCAGCGTGCCCCAGCGGACCATTAAAGCCGTGGTCGCAGCAGTCCGGGACCAGGGACACCGGGTCCGGGTTGGTGGTCAGCTGTTCAGCGACGCTCTGGGAAGTCGTGGCACACCTCAGGGATTCTCCCTGGGTAGGGTCAGCCATAACTCACGTGCAATCAGCAGCGCCTTAAGGGGGAAATGACATGACTGCCGGACCTGTACCAGCTCCACTGACGGTACGTGACCTGACGGTCGCCTATCACGAACAGCCTGTCCTCTGGGACGTGGATGTGACGTTTCCGGCCGGCCGGCTGTGTGCCATTGTCGGGCCCAACGGTGCGGGCAAAAGCACCTTGCTCAAGGCCTCGTTGGGCCTGCTGCCGGTGGCGTCCGGAACGGTTCGTTTTTTCGGTGAACCTCTGGCACAGGTCCGGCATAGAGTCGCGTACGTGCCGCAGCGTACGAGCGTGGACTGGGACTTTCCGACCGACGCGCTGGATGTTGTGAGCATGGGACTGTACGGCCGGGTGGGCTGGTTCCGGCGCTTAAGGCGGGCTGAGCGGCAGCTGGCCATGGACGCGCTGGAGCGGGTCCACCTGGCGGACCTCGCCGGGCGTCAGATCTCACAGCTCTCCGGTGGGCAGCAGCAGCGGGTGTTTCTGGCACGGGCCCTGGCCCAGGACGCCGAGGTCTATCTGATGGACGAACCATTCGCGGGCGTCGACGCGACCACCGAACGGGCCATCCTGGATGTGATGCAGGACCTGCAGCGGGCCGGCCGGACGGTGATCGTCGTGCACCATGACCTGGATACGGTCCGGGATTACTTCGACCATCTGACACTGCTGAACGTCGAGGTGGTTGCCAACGGAGCGCTCAATGAGGTGTTTCAGCCGGAACTGCTGCAACGGGCGTACGGCGCCCGGACCCGCTTCCTGCGTGACCTGCTTGCCACCGGAGGCGCTTAAGTGGGCGGCCTGACCGAACTGCTGACCGACTACACCCTGCGGAACGTGGCGCTGGGCAGTGCGCTGCTGGGCATTACAGGCGGCGTGATCGGTGGGTTTACCATGCTGCGGCGGCAGAGCCTGCTGGGCGACGCTGTGGCCCACGCCGCGCTGCCAGGGGTCTGCCTCGCCTTTCTGCTGACCGGGACCAAGGCGCCGCTGTGGCTGCTGCTGGGCGGCGGCCTGAGTGGCTGGCTGGGCGCGCTGGCGGTGCTGGCGGTCCTGCGCCAGACCAGGTTGTCGGAAGATGCAGCGCTGGGAACAGTACTTTCTGGATTCTTCGGCTTCGGCATCACGCTGCTGACCTATATCCAGGGAGGCGACAATGCCAACCAGGCTGGACTGGACAAGTTCCTGTTCGGACAGGCGGCCACCATCGTGGCGGCCGACGTCACCACCATGGCGGTTCTGGCTGCAGTCGGGCTCGGAACGGTGGCCCTGCTGTTCAAGGAATTCAAGCTCCTGAGTTTCGATCCGACCTACGCCGCGACCCTCGGATATCCCACAGGGCGGCTGGGGGCCCTCCTGACCTCCCTGGCTGTGGTCGCAGTGATGATCGGGCTGCAGACCGTGGGCGTGGTGCTGATGGCTGCGATGCTGATCGCGCCCCCAGCCGCGGCACGTCAGTGGACCGATCACCTGGGACATATGCTGGGGCTCAGTGCACTGTTCGGGGCCGCCGCCGGTGTCAGTGGGGCAGTGATCTCCGCCGGCACGGCCAACCTGCCCACCGGGCCGGTGATTATTGTGGTCGCCAGCGTACTGCTGCTGGTGTCGCTGCTGTTCGCGCCGCGCCGTGGTCTGGTCTGGGCCGGACTGGCTCACCGCCGCCGGGCACAGGCACTGCGCCGGCACACCCGCGCCACCCCCGAGGCCCAGCCATGAACCCCGACGTGGTGATTATCCTGACCGCCGCGCTGGTCGCCGTGGCAGGGAGCCTGCTCGGCGTCTTCCTGGTGCTGCGCCGTCAGAGCATGATGAGTGACGCCATCAGCCACTCGGTCCTGCCCGGAATCGTGGGAGCATTCTGGATCTCGGGAGGCAGCGCGACCCTGCCGGCCCTGGTGGGAGCCGCCATGGTCGGGCTGCTGACTGTAGGCAGCGTGCAGTTGCTGGAGCGCAGCGGGCGCCTGAAAGCCGACGCAGCGATCGGGGTCGTATTTCCGCTGCTGTTCTCGGTAGGCGTCATTCTGGTCTCGCTGTATTTCCGCGACGTCCACCTGGACCTCGACGCAGTGCTGTACGGGGAGATTGCCTACGCCCCGCTCAACACCCTTGTGCTGGGGGGGCGAGAAGTCCCAGAGTCTCTGCTGCTGATGGGCGGCCTGGCCGCGCTCAACTTTATCTTTGTCACAGCGCTGTTCAAGGAGCTGAAAGTCTCAACGTTCGATCCTGGGCTCGCGGCCACCCTGGGCTTTGTCCCCGCCGCCCTGCACTACGCCCTGATGACTCTGCTGTCGTTCACCACCGTGGGGGCTTTTCAGTCCGTGGGCGCCGTTTTGATCGTGGCGTTCGTCATTATTCCGCCTGCCTGCGCCTTTTTGCTCACGCAGCGACTGGCTGTCATGCTGTGGCTTTCTGCGGGCATCGGAGTGCTGGCCAGCGCTGCCGGGTATGGCTTGGCTCTGTGGCTTAACAGCAGCATTGCTGGCATGATCGCCACCGTGCTGGGCGTGATTTTCGTGGCCTGCGTCCTGTTCTCGCCGCTCCAGGGTCTGGTTGCCACCCAACAGCGGCGCTCGCGTCAGCGCCAGGAGTTCAGCGCCCGGCTGCTGCTCACGGCCCTGCATGAGCAGACCCTGGCGCCCACCGTGTCTGAGCTGGCCAGCCGCCTGGAGTGGACGCCGGCGCTGGTCGGACCGGCCCTGGCGCACGCCCTGCGCGCCGGGTGGCTCGTCGAACGCAGTGGGCGCTTCGAACTGACCGAGCAGGGCCGGCTGATCCAGCACGCCTCATTCAGAGATGTTTCTTGAAAAAGGCCACGCTGCGCCGAAGCGCAACCCCAAGGTTCTGGCTGAGGTTGTGGTCGTCTCCTTCATAGCGGTAAGCCTCGACCGGCTGCCCAGCCGCCCGCAGGTCGTTGGCCAGAGCCTTCTGGAAGCTGTAGGGAACGTCCTTGTCTGCCGTGCCGTGATGCAGCTGTATGGGGCGGCCGCGCAGGTCCTCTAAGGCGCTGTTGGGGCTGAGCAGCCGCAGGTAGCGCCGGTTCAGACCGTCGATCACTGGAGGCGGCGTCTGTGGCGACCGCTTCCAGTCCGTCGCCAGCACGTCATAGCCAGCCACCACACCGGCCCACAGCGACGCCGCCTTGAGGTCAGGATCCACCAACAGAGCCCGCAGGCTGAGCTGCCCGCCCATGCTGTGGCCCCACAATCCCAGGCGCTTCGGATTGACGCGCGGGTCTTTCTTGAGACTAGCGGCGGCGTTCAGCACATCGACCGTATATCCGGGGTCGTAATAGCCGCCTCGCGCTTCGCCCTCACTGCTGCCGTGGCCGCGGTAATCACTTTTCAGGGTCACGAACCCGGCCCGTGCGAACGCATCCTGATAGGCCACATAGCGCTCAGTCGTGCGGTACTCGTCCGGCGGAATGTAGCCGTGATTAAACACGATGGCCGGCCAGCCCCCTTTAGGTGGTGGACCAGCCGGAACGGTCAGCAGGGCATAGATGGTCAGTCCTTCGGACTGGTACGACACCACCTGACGGCTGTAGTTCACTCCGGCATTCAGTGTTCGCACCACCTTCAGGGCGCTGCCGGGAAACTTCCTGGCACGCAGGGCCTGAAGACTGATGGGCTGCCGCGCCACAAACGCTTCAATGGCCTCGTCGGTCACGCGGCCCAGGGGATCGGTGCGCAGGGTGCTGCCGTCAGTCGGGCCCGGTGTACCGGGCGACGGTGCGCCAGGTTCGGACGCCTGCCAAGGTAAGGAAAATGGCAGCGTGTCCGGCCGGGTCACAACAACATAGGCGCCCCCCAGAACCAGCAGCACGGCGATCAGCCGAAGCAGCGCGCTCACAGCCGGTCGCGGAAGAAGGCTACGCTCCGCTGCAGGGCCACGCCCAGATTCCGGCTCAGGTTATGGTCGTCTCCGGGATACACGTAGTGCTGCACGGATTTCCCGGCCCTGCGAAGCTGCTGGGCCAGGCTGTTATGGAAGGCCACTGGAACCTCGGCGTCGGCGGCTCCGATATGCAGCTGTACCGGGCCTCCCAGGTCCTTCAGAAAACTGTTGGCACTAAGCGAATTCCAGAAGGCGGGGTTCTTGTCGGGCGTTCCATATTTGGCCACGGCCTGCTTCCGTAGGTTCAGGACCCGCTGCGGAATCGTGGCAGGCGGGCGGTTGTTCCAGCTGTTCATCATCTGGTCGTAATTCCCGACCACGCCGGCCCAGATCACGCCGGCCTTCACGCTCCGGTCAATCACCATGGCCCGCAGTGTCAGAAAGCCGCCCATGCTGTGCCCCCACATTCCGATTCGCGCGGCGTTGACCCGCGGGTCTTTCTTGAGACTGCTCAGGGCATTCATGACATCGGTGGTGTAGCCGGGCGTGTAGTAGGCGCCCAACGCTTCGCCCTCACTGCTGCCGTGACCGCGGTAATCACTTTTCAGGGTCACGAACCCCGCTCGTGCAAAAGCGTCCTGGTAAGCCGCGTAGCGCTCGGTGGTGCGGTAGACATTGGGCGGAATGTAGCCGTGATTAAACACGATGGCCGGCCAGCCCCCTTTGGGTGGTGGACCAGCCGGAACGGTCAGCAGGGCATAGATGGTCAGTCCTTCGGACTGGTACGACACCACCTGACGGCTGTAGTTCACCCCGGCATTCAGTGTTCGCACCACCTTCAGGGCGCTGCCGGGATAGGCCCTGGACCGGGCCTTGGCGATACTCAGGTCAGCGGCGTCCACCCTGGCCAGGGCGGCCGCGCTCTGCGCCAGGGCGGGGGCACTCAGGAGATGTCCGAGCAGCACAAAAGGCAGCACGTGAAATTTCATTCGGTCAGCGTAGGGGGCGCTGCGCAGTCCGATGGAAACGCGATGCCGGTTCTGTTCTTGAGAAAAAGCTGGGAAAGCGCTCAGAAGCTCCGTATCCAGGTGATGCATGGAAAAGTCCCCGGCAGAGCGCCGGGGACAGGTCAGGGAGCGATAGCTACCCGGGCGTTAGCGCAGGCCACCGCTCAACACGGCTGCCAGGCGGCGTGTGGCGGCCTTCTGCAGTTCGTCCAGAGTCTCGGTCGCCTCGCGCTGCATGGCTTTCCAGCGGTCCACCTCACGGCCTTCACGACCGGTTTCACGCACCACGGCGGAACTGACGGCAAAGTGGGCTTCAGGCAGCTGGTTCAGGGCGTCGCCAGCGCCGCTGTGGCGGGCGCCGAGCAGGGCGCCAAGCATGCCCACCTGGTTGCTGCGCTCCATCAGTTCACGCTGAAAGGTGCGGTCCTTGATAGAGGTGATGACGTCCCAGGCGGCGT
Organism: Deinococcus deserti VCD115; assembly: GCF_000020685.1. Lineage (NCBI taxonomy): Bacteria > Thermotogati > Deinococcota > Deinococci > Deinococcales > Deinococcaceae > Deinococcus > Deinococcus deserti. Next base: position 195,357 of record NC_012529.1, read on the forward strand.
CAGCCAGGGCCGTGGCAGGCGTGGCAGGCCGGTGGACTTCTACGGCCAGCGTCTCGCCCTGGCGCCAGGTGCGGGTCCAGGTCTGGGCTGCACCCGGGGTCCAGTGGGTCTCAAAATCACGGGCGTCCTCAATCAGAACCCGGAGCTGGCCCAGGCCGGGCCGCAGGGTCACGCGGTGGCCTTCCGGGAGAATGCCCCATTCACTGCGGCCTTCGGGCCCTGGCGCCTGCATGCTGGCATAGGTGCCGGCGATAGCCCGCGCTCCATCGGACAGCTGAGCGCGCGGCGCACCGTCGACCAGCAGAGCAATGTCACTGGGCACACCGTCCGTGTGAATCAGACGCGCAGAGTGCTGCAGGTGCAGCAGCCCCAGGCCCCAGCGGTCATGGGCCAGGCGGAGCTCCTGAGTCAGCTGGGCCTCCAGGGTGGTGTCGTCGGCGCCACTGTCGGCGAGCGCCTGCACGTCACTCTGGAGACCTGCGGTGGCCACCAGCTCTGCAAAGCGGGCCAGGGGGTTGACGCTGGAAGTAACGGGTTCAGTTGGGGTCGCCTTGCGGCGGGTAGTTTTGGTCATAGGATTCCCTCTCGTGATCTGGGTGATGGTCCGTAGTGGGACGCTTGTGCACCGTGCCTCGACTCGCAACAGCATTCTGTATAAAACAGAATTCTATGGCCTTAATTATGACATATTTTGACTGGCTCTGCGCGTTGCGGCGCGGCTGTCAGCGCACTTCACGAGCATCGAGACCATGCCACGAAGAACTCCGGGGCCAGCAGCCGTCTGCTGCGCGTAGCATGTGGCGCGTGACTTTAACCCGTACAAGCCCCGCCGATGGCGAGGCGCCGCCTCAGGCGCTCAGCATAGGCCTGTTGCTGGTAATTCTGATTGTCGCCTTCGAGGCCATGGCCGTCAGCACGGTCCTGCCCCGGGTGGCCAACCAGCTGCAGGGCCTGAGCTGGTATGGCTGGGCCTCCAGCGCCTTTCTGCTGGCCAGCCTGTTTGGCGCGGTGGTCAGCGGCCTGCTGAGTGACCGCCGTGGCCTCGCCCTGGGGGCAGGGATTTCCCTGGGCGTGTTTGCCGCCGGACTGCTGGTGTCGGGGCTGGCACCAGACATGCCAGCCTTCGTGCTGGGCCGCTTCATCCAGGGACTGGGAGCAGGTGGGTTGGGAGCGCTGCCCTTTGCCGTGATCACGGCCCGCTACCCGGAAGCCAGACGTGCGCGGATGCTGGCGGCCGTGTCCAGCGCCTGGCTGCTGCCAGCCCTGGTCGGTCCGCTGCTGGCCAGCTTGATGGCCGACCACTGGTCCTGGCGGACCGTGTTCTGGGGGTTGATCCCGGTGCTGGCCCTGGCCGGCCCGCTTTGCGTGCTGCCGCTGCGCGCGCCAGCCTCTGCGCCGCAAAGTTCAGCAGAAGAGCCGGCCACAGCCAGTCATCCCCGCACGCTGTGGCCGGCCCTGGCCCTGACCATCTCCGCCGGCGCACTGATTGAGGGCCTGCGCCGCGCTGACCTGCCGGGAGCGGTCATGATAGGTGCGGGGCTGGCCGGGACACTGCTCAGCGCACGTCCGCTGTTTCCCAGAGGCATGGGACGGCTGGCCCGGGGTCTGCCGTCAGCCCTGGTACTGCGTGGATTTGCCGCGTTCGCGGTGCTGGGCGCCAACGCCTTTCTGCCCCTGGCGCTGCACGAACTGCGCGGCCTGAGCCTCACACAGGCTGGGGTGCTGCTCAGCGTGGGCGGCGTGGCCTGGACTGTGGGGTCGTGGGTCACTGACCAGCTGGAACGCCGTTCTGGTCCAGAGAGCCGCCCGGTTCGTATCCGTGCAGGTCTTGTGCTGATCAGCCTCGGTCTGGGTGTAACGGCACTTTCAGCAATGGGCGTGTGGCCTCTGTGGAGCGCCTATCTGGGCTGGTGCGTGACCGCACTGAGCATGGGCGTGGCCTACAACGCCAACAGCCTGCTCGCCCTATCGAGTGTTCCGGCCGGGGGAGCGGGCCGGCTTTCCGGGCAGCTGGCCAATATCGAGGTGCTGATGGTGGCGCTGGCCGCCGGCGCTTCAGGAGCGCTGCTGGCCCGGGTGCCGTCGCTGCCCACGGCCTTTGCTCTGGCCTTTGGATTGATGCTGCTGGGCTCGATGGTGCCGTGGGTGGCCGCGACCCGGCTGCGGCAGGTGTAAGCGGCTCGCGGCGGTGACGTGAAGCCACCGTGCGGGGTGCCTGCTGTGATCCGGACAGCAGATGTCGAACCCGGTCGCAAGGCCCTCAGGGCCGCCACATGCGATAGTAACGGTCATCCATCCCTGGGCAACGAGCCCGAATTCAAGGAGACCTTATGCTGGATTATTTTCAGGCCCGTTCCCTGCTGGGCCCCGACGAACAGCTGGTAATGCAGAGCGTCCGCAGTTACGTTGACGGACAACTGATGCCGCGCATCGGTGAATGGTGGGACAGCGGCGAACTGCCGGTGCGCGAACTGATGCGTGAGCTGGGTGCCCAGGGCCTGCTGGGACCAACCACACCAGAGGAATACGGCGGTGCCGGGGCGTCGTACAGCGCCTACGGCGCCATGATGTACGAACTGGAGCGCTGCGACAGCGGCCTGCGCAGCGCCGCGAGCGTGCAGGGCAGCCTGGTGATGTATCCGATCCTGACCTACGGCAGTGAGGAGCAAAAACGTCAATACCTACCTGGACTCGCCTCCGGCGAGCTGATCGGCTGCTTCGGCCTGACCGAGCCCGACGGCGGCAGCGACCCCGGCGCCATGCGTACCCGTGCGCGTCGCGACGGTGACGACTATGTCCTGAACGGCAATAAAATGTGGATTACCAACAGCCCCGTGGCGGATTTCGCCGTGGTGTGGGCCAAGGACGATGAGGGTGTGGTCCGTGGCTTCATCGTGCCCCGCGACGCCAGGGGCTTCTCCACGCCCAAGATTCACCGCAAGATGAGCCTGCGCGCTTCAGTGACCGGAGAGATCGTGCTGCAGGACTGCCGCATTCCTGCGGCGAACCTCCTTCCCGGTTCGGGTGGCCTCAAGTCGCCGCTCTCCTGCCTGACGTCTGCGCGTTACGGCATTGCCTGGGGAGCTATGGGCGCGCTGGAGTCGGTGTATGAGACGGCACTGGAATACACCACCGGCCGCCAGACCTTCGGCCAGCCCATCGCTTCACGTCAGCTGGTTCAGGACAAGCTGGTCCGGATGGTTACCGACCACACGGCAGGGCTGTTGCTGGCTGTGCAGCTTGGCGCACTGAAAGACGCCGGTCGCATGGCACCCACCCAGGTTTCGTTGGCCAAGCGCAACAACGTCCGGGTCGCACTGACGGGAGCGCGGCTGGCACGCGAGCTGCTCGGCGGAAACGGCATTACCACCGAGTACCCGGTGATTCGCCATATGCTCAACCTGGAAACCGTCGACACCTATGAAGGCACGCATGACATTCACACCCTGATCGTAGGTCGGGACGTGACGGGCTTGAACGCTCTGGGATGAGGCGAACGCATGGCTGAGGGCATGCCCCTATCTGAGGATGTTTTCAGGGGGTCGTCTTGCCTTATGCGGTGTGGTCGCGCGCTGAACGGAAACAGCGCCCTTGTAGTAAAGAGAGCAGCGCAGCTATGGTCAGCCAGCTGCGCTGCTCTTTCTGCCACTGTCTCTGATGAAATAGCGCTTTCAGCAAAGCCAGAACATCGATATCTGACCGTATGAGCAGGCGTTTATACGCTTAGACATTCCAGGCTCATCCTGAAACAAACTTAAATTTGAACGAAGGAGGACGAATGCGGTCAGGCGTTAATCTCAGCGGCCTTCTCAACACCGGTCAGGTCAGATAGATAAAAAAAGATATCTCCACCTGACAAGCTCTGTTCCTTAGCTATGTAAATGTACTACGGATGTAATGCTTCGAAGGAGTCTTTACAAAAAAAGACGGCCCGAAGGCCGCCGGAGTCTCGCGCGAATTAACGGTGAGTATTGGTGGTCGTGTTTGAGTGCACGACAGGCTCCTTGCGGCGCAGACCAGCAAGTCCGGCCAGACCAAGCAGACCCAGCCAGCCCCAATCCATCCCGTCACGATCGGTTTCAGTCTCCGTGGTTGTGGTTGCAGTGCTGGTGTCTGTGCCCGCAGTATCTGCAAACGCAGGGGCAAGGCCAAGGGCAGCTACCAACAGCGCAGTCTTTGTTACGTTTTTCATGGGTGTACCTCCGTGAATGAGAGACCGGTAATGTCGATCTACCTGGATAGGCAGCATTACACGTGTTCATCAGAAGGACCACCCCGAAATGCTTGGGGAAAAGTCAATGTAATCTTTATGGGAATTGGTCAGCCATCCCCTTTAGTCTGTCGTTTAGTGAAAAATTCGGCGAGTCGTGGGTTGTCTCTCGTCTGAGTCACTGTCATGTAATATCTGCAGTCTGTTAAGGGGCGTGACTACTGGGAGCACTTCAGTAGAGGCATGGTGGCCCCGCATTATGCAGGTCCCCTGTTTCTCCCAAGCAGCCGCCGGCAAAGCTTTGTCAGGCTTCGGCTTCGTCCGAGTGTGGATGGACGGTGGCGCCAGGCGCCGCGGAGTGCTTCTGTACACAATGAATGCCAGGGAGGTGATAGCCACCCACAGCGCAGCAAACAAACCTTCCATCGCTGAAGTGTAGTGGCGGTTTATGAGGCGTCCTTATCTCAAAGCGACATCCCCCGGCATAACGCTTATTACCTACCTTCCTGGAAACTTTCACTTTCCGAGGAGCTCTGAAAAAACGTAGGTGCAGATGCCCTGATGAGCCAGGAAGGCTCAGATTCCTCTCTGTCGGCCTGTCAGATCGCCAGAAGGCCGCCCCCGACAGTTCTCTGGCTTGCCTGAAGATAAGGAACGCAGGAAAGTTCTGAACACGGCGAGGCGTCGCTGGGCATACGAGGCTCTGGCGAACTGGCTGGTATTACTTTTAGGTATCTGGCCCTTTCTAGCCTGCCAATTTACGAATAGGCTCGTAGCAACGAGGCTTCTGTCGATAGCTGTCTGTGCGCCATGCACCAGCCGAAGAACAGAAGCCAGACAGGAGCCGTTATGACCAAGGTAATCGAACAGATCTCGAGCGCGCAGCAACTGATCGCGCGCGAAGACGCTCTCGGCGCACACAACTACAAACCGCTGGACGTCGTGTTGGAGCGTGCCAGTGGTGCCTGGGTCTGGGACACTGAAGGCCGCAGGTATCTCGATTGCCTCTCGGCGTACAGCGCCGTCAATCAGGGGCATTGCCATCCGCGCATCATCGAGGCACTGACCGACCAGGCCAAGAAGGCCACCTTGACCTCGCGCGCCTTTCGCAACGACCGTCTGGCTGGCTTTTACGAGACGGCAATCCGATTATTGAGATACGGCGCCGTCATCCCGATGAATACAGGCGCGGAAGCCGTGGAAACTGCCATCAAGCTGGCGCGCAAATGGGCCTATGAAGTTCGCAGGGTCCCGATTGACCAGGCCGAAATTATTGTCATGGACGGTAATTTTCATGGCCGTACCACAACCCTGGTCAGTTTCAGCAGCGAGGCGCAGTATAAGGACGCTTTTGGGCCTCTGACTCCAGGCTTTGTGCGGGTACCGTACGGTGACGCCGCAGCCATCGAGGCGGCCATCACCTCCAATACTGCAGGCGTGCTGTTCGAGCCCATTCAGGGAGAAGCAGGCGTGATCGTGCCGCCCGAGGGTTTCCTGCGGGCCATGCGGGACGTGTGTGACCGGCACGGCATCCTGATGATCGCTGATGAGATCCAGACTGGCCTGGGCCGCACCGGCCGCTGGCTTGCCTGCGACCACGAAGGGGTCAGGCCGGACCTGGTGATTCTGGGCAAGGCCCTCGGCGGGGGCGTCTATCCGGTCAGTGCGGTGCTATCGAGCCGTGAGCTGATGGACCTGTTCCGTCCCGGAGATCACGGGAGCACGTTCGGGGGCAACCCGCTGGCCGCCGCCGTAGCGCAGGCCAGCCTGGAAGTTCTGGAAGACGAGGGATTGCCCGCGCGCGCCCTGGAACTCGGCGAGTATCTGCGCACACGCCTGCGTTCCATGAACAGCCCGCATGTCAGGGACATCCGTGGAAAAGGGTTATTGGTTGGCGTGGAACTGCGTGGGCCGGCCCGCCCGGCCTGCGAACGCCTGCGTGATCTGGGAGTGCTGTGCAAGGAAACGCACGTGACGACGATGCGGTTGGCTCCCCCGCTTGTGATCAGCCAGAAAGACCTTGACTGGGCCCTTGAGCGTATTGAACAGGTGCTTACTGACCCGAACCTGCTGTAGTAGCAAGGGGGGTGGTCACCGTGGCCAGCCCCCTTGCTGCCTTGCCACCTAGAAACTGTTTCACATTGCGCCGCTGACTCTGAGCGGCCCTGAGGTGTGTAGCGTACGTTGGTGTTCCCCCTCCACCCCACCCGGTTCATCCGCCGGACCTCGAAGCCTTGCACTCCAAAACACCAGACCGGGCGCACATGCTCCTCTCTGCTCGCCAAGTCTGGTCGGCTGGCACCAGCTCACCTCCCGTCCCGCTAGTCTTGACCTGTGAACTGCACGATGAGACAAGTCAGCGGTTGTCAGCCAGCTGACACCACGGTCCGGAAGTCCTTCCTGGCAGATACCTGCCACGGCTGGAGCGCAACGTGAAGGTGACTGTCGCAGTCGTTCAGGCCGAGGTGGCGCCAGACCTTGACCGGGGCCTGGAGCTCACGGCTCAACTGTCGCTGGAAGCTGCGGCAAAAGGCGCACAACTCATTGCTTTTCCTGAAACCTGGCTTCCTGGGTATCCAGCCTGGCTGGATGTTGCCCGTGACGTCGCCCTCTGGGACCATGCGCCGGTAAAAGAAGCCTTCGCCCAGATGATGGAAAACAGTGTCGCGGTACCCGGCCCGGCGCTCGACGCGCTGCGGGACGCTGCCCATGCGGCGCAGGCGACGCTGGTGGTCGGAGTGATCGAGCGAGTCTCTGCCGGGCGCGGGCAGGGCACGCTGTACAACACAATCCTGACCATCAATGCCGAGGGTCAGGTGCTCAACCATCACCGCAAGCTGGTGCCCACCTACACCGAACGGCTGGTATGGGGCCCGGGAGACGCTGACGGCTTACGGGTGGTCGACACCCCGCTGGGCCGTATTGGCAGCCTGGTCTGCTGGGAGCACTGGATGCCGCTGGCGCGTCAGGCTCTTCATGAACAGGCGGAAGATATCCACGTGGCGACGTGGCCCACCGTCAAGGACATGCACCAGATCGCCAGCCGCCACTACGCCTTCGAGGGCCGCTGCTTTGTTCTCGCCGCCGGCAGTCTGATGCGGGCATCTTCCCTGCCTGAAGGGCTTGACCTTATTCCCGAACTACAAACCAACCCGGAGACGCTGGTCATGCGGGGTGGCAGCGCGATCATTGGTCCGGACGGCGCATACGTGGTTGAACCGGTCTATGATCAGCCGGCCATTCTGGTGGCCGAACTGGACCTGAGACGCAATCTTCAGGAGCGCATGACCCTTGACGTCACCGGTCATTACCACCGTCCGGAATACCTCAACCTGGACATCCGCCATTCAGGACGCCGGACAAACGAGCTCGACACCAAGTAAGGCTTCAGCTGACCGGATCACGTGGACCAGGAGCCAGGGATGAGACCAGGAAGCGTCACTGAATCCCAGGTTGTGTTCCTGCTCTGAGCCCGCCGGAGCACGAATCGTCAAGGTTCAGAGTGCGCCGGGGTCCGGGTGAATCTGCCCTAGGCCCGCCTGATCACACGCTCTGCGCAACCACCTGCTGCATCAGTACGCGGGCGGCGTCGAGTTCTTCCTTGTTGATGCTGTGACCGAGCCCTGGAATAACCCGGGCATCGACGGACGCGCCGCGCGCACGCAGCTGGGCCTCGGTCGCCTGGAAGCGCTCCAGCGGAATATGGGCGTCGTCCGGATCGACGCCCATGAATACCGGAATGCCAGACATGCTGCTCTGCTGCTCGAGCGTGATCAGCCCGCCGCTGAACGCCACGACACCTCCCAGCTGCCTCCCGGCGCGGCTGGCATACTCCAGCGCCAGACAGGCCCCCTGGCTGAACCCCCCCAGCACCACGCGTTCGGGCGCAATACCCATCTGCGCCAGCTCTTCCATAACAGCGTCGACCGTAGCCAGCGCCTGATCAAGATGCGGCTGGTTCTGTTCGAGCGGCGCCAGGAAGGAGTACGGGTACCAGGTGTTGCCGGGTGCCTGGGGCGCCAGATAGGTAAAGGCGCTGAGATTGAGTTCGCGCTCCAGCGACAGGATGTCCTGAGCACTTCCGCCCCGGCCGTGCAGCAGCACCATTGCGACCCTCACTTCTGAAGGTGGCCGCCCGGCCACGTGGACCTGAATGCCGTCAGCTGCCCCAACCGGCTCCTGCCCGGCTGAGGCGCTCAGGTCGCGTGACCCGATCGTCACGCCATATTCGTGATTGAAGATGCGCGGAACGTGCGCTTCGATCTGTGCCCTCTGCGGTTCGAACCACTGAGGAAGTTTCAGATGCCGGCCGAGTTCCTCGACAGCTTCGTCGGCAGGAAAGCCAGGGGCATCGGTGGCAATCTCGAACAGCACTCCGTTGGGCTCGCGGAAGTAGATCGAGTGAAAGTACTGGCGGTCCTGAACCGGCGTGGGCCGGAAACCGGCAGCGCTGAGCGTCTCCAGGTAGGCCAGCTGCTCGGCGTCGTTTCGGGTCCGCAGCGCGACGTGGTGAACACTGCCGGCCCCGAAGCTTCCCCGTGGCTGACCGGCCCGCTCGACCACATCCACATACAGGCCTACACCGTCTCCGCTGCCCTTGAAGCGGGTGCGTGGGCCCTGCGGGTCTGCCTCGGTCCCGACTTCCTGAAAGCCCAGCTGCCCCACAAGCAGGGCACGTACGTCAGCCGTCTCCTGTACCCAGGCTGTCACCGAGTGAAAGCCGCGGAGTGCCTCGGACTGCGGGACCGGCGACGCTGGCCACGGCTGCACCTCCTTGCCGTTGTCGAACACAATCTCTACCCATGTACCGTCCGGGTCCTCGAAGGTCAGCACAGGGTCACCGAAACGGGTGCTTTCAGAGCCGGTCAACCCGTGTGCCTGAAGGCGCTGCTGCCACGCCGCATAAGAAGACACTGGCGCGCTGTAGGCGGTTGCCACCACTTCACCGTTGCCCCTGACGCCCCTGGACGCGCCGGGCCAGGGAAAGTGGGTCATGATCGTTCCGGGCTGACCGGTCAGGTCACCGTAGTAGAAGTGGTAGGTGCCAGGATCGTCGAAGTTGACGGTGACCTTGACCAGCCGCTGTCCAAGAACCTGGGTGTAGAAGTCCAGATTGCGCTGCGGGTCGCTGGCCATCACGGTGACATGGTGAAGGCCCTGCACAGGACTGGTGCCAGAAGCAGAGGAAGACGAGGTCATGCTTCATATTACTTAATGTCAAAGTATCCACATGAAGCAGACGTTCACGTGATTGATAGGGGTGCAGGTTCTGACTGTCCCGAATACGGCAGACATGACCAGGCCCTGCGCGACATTGGAGGGCCATGCGGCGGGTTTGTTGGACATCCCTATATGCAGGGCAAGCACATCGACCTTTGGCCTGGGTGCTGGGCGCCGCTCAAGGAATGTGGACACGCAGTACTTGGCGAGTTCAGTCGTTGGGGTGCCTGCATCAGGTCCTGCTCAGGGTGGAACCCAGCCAAAACTACCCCCTCTGTCGGTGTCGTGATGTCATGGTCAGGAAACCAGCCCCCGCTCAACCCATGTCAGCGTTGGCCAGCAGAAGATCGTTCCATGCTTGACGTCAGGTCGAACCCGGAATGTCCACTTCTCGTGTCATGAAAAAAGCGGGACATTCTTGTTGCACCCTTACAGCCGGGTGCGCACTTCCCAGAGTTCTGGAAACAGGACGGTGCTGAGTGCCTGACGCAGATAGCCCGCGCCGCTGGTGCCGCCCGATCCGGCCTTGAACCCGATGGTCCGCTCCACAGTCGTGAGGTGATTAAACCGCCAGCGCCGGAAGTTGTCTTCCACGTCGAGCAACTTTTCGGCCAGTTCGTAGAGGTCCCAGTAGGTCTCGGTATCGCGGTAGACCGTCAGCCACGCCTGGAGGACCTCCTCGTTCAGGACAGGCTTTTGCGTAAAGTCCCGCCCCAGCACTTCCGCAGGCACCGGAAGTCCGCGTGCGGCGAGCAACCGCAGCGCCAGATCGTACACGCTCGGCCCGTTCAGGGCCTCGTGCAGTGGATCATGCAGGTCGGGACGGTGCTCGTGGGGCCTCAGCATGACGCTCTGACGGTTTCCCAGCAAGAATTCAACCATCCGGTACCCGGCCGACTGAAATCCCGACGCCTGACCGAAAGCATGCCGGAACAGCAGGTAGTCAGCCGGCGTCATGGTTTTGAGCACTTCCCAGGCATTGGTGAGCTGCTCCTGCGCCCGCACCACCCGCGTCAGCATCTTCAGGGGCGCGTCCGTGATGCCACGGTCAAGCAGATCCATGGCAGCCCTCAGTTCGCGCACGATCAGGGCGAGCCAGACTTCCGAGACATGGTGCACCGCAATAAAAAGGTGCTCGTCATGCGCATCGGTGATGGGCTGGTGCGCCGCTTTCAGAGCGTCGAGACGCAGATAATCGCCGTAGCTCAGGCTCTGGCTGAAATCCTGATGCGCTCGTTCCGGAGCGTTCTCCCCCGGCGCGGGTGTGTCCTGCCGGCTCATGCGCGCAGCTCGCCAGCAACGTCCAGAACCGCCTGGGCAGCGCGGTAGACATCGGCGTACGAAACATACAGTGGGGTGAACCCGAAGCGCAGGATGTCGGGAGTCCGGAAATCTCCGATCACACCGCGCTCGACCAGCCGCCGCATGGCTTCCCGCGCCTGCGGGTGGCGGAAGCTGACCTGACTGCCGCGCCGGGCGTGATCCAGCGGCGTCACCAGCGTCAGGTCCGGGTCGCCCGCGACCAGGGCCATGAACGTATCGGTCAGCGCCAGCGACTTGGCACGCAACTGCTTGAGATCGACATCCGCAAAAACGTCAAGGGCGGTATCCAGGGCGCTGAGACTCAGGACCGTTGGGGTTCCCACGATAAAGCGCCGGGCATCCTTGGCCGGAGTGTAATCGCGGGCCATTTCGAAGGGGTCGGCGTGACCCATCCAGCCGCTCAGGGCGACCCTGGCCTGCAGGTGCCGACTGGCGACAAACAGGTAACCGGGCGCACCTGGGCCGCCATTGAGGTACTTGTACCCGCAGCCCACCGCGAAATCTGCGCGTGCCGCCGTCAGATCCACCTCGAACGCCCCTGCCGAGTGCGCGAGATCCCAGATGGTCACAATGCCCTGGGCGTGCGCCTGGGCCGTCAGGCTGGCCATATCAAGGCGCTCGCCGGTGCGGTAATCCACTTCAGTGACCATCATGGCCGCGACGTCTGTGGTCAGGTGTGCGCTCAGCTCAGCCGCTGGAACGCGGCGCAGTTCATAACGCCCGTCAAGCAGGCCGTTGAGACCCTGGGCAACATACAGATCTGTCGGAAAGTTATCGGCGTCCGTCAGAATCACGCGGCGCCCCGGTGACGCCACGTCGAGCGCGGCAGTCAGGGCCTTGAACAGGTTGACGCTGGTGCTGTCGCCTACGGAAATTTCAGACGCCTCCGCACCAATAAGGGGAGCAAGCTTGGCGGCTACCCGGTCGGGCAGTGCCATCCAGTCACGGCCCTCCTGCGCATGCGCGGTCCAGGAGCGGATCAGAGCGTCGCCCCATTCCTGGTGAATCACGCGCTCCAGTCTGGCTGGGACTGTGGCAGGCAGGGCTCCCAGGCTATTGCCGTCGAGGTAAATCACGCCCTCTGGCAAGACGAACTGGGCTTTTTTGTGCTGTAACGGGTCACGGGCATCAAGGTCAAGCAGGGTACTCAGGGCAGGCTTTGCGGAAAGGACAGGAGTGGTCATGGGGCCTCCAGGGCGCGGGGAAGCGCCTGGACTCGCATAAGCGGTCCAGGCTGATCGGATGGAGTCGGGCGGTCAATCAGCCCTGGCGCATGGGGCGCCCCAGGTTTGCGCACCACCAGTCACGCAGCGCCCGCGCCAGGCTGTTGGCCCAGGCACGTGCGCGCATTGGACTGAGTCGCGGCCGCATAGTGTGGCCACTATACCGGGGGATACAAGCAGGATTCATCACCCGAGCAAATGTCCCGCTCCCTTTTGTTGCGGTGCACCCAGCGCACCTACAAGCAGAGCCTGACAGCCGTGACCCGTCAGGCGCATGGTAACGCTGAATAATCAGCTCTGGCACACCAGCGGTGCCTGCGTACGCCTGGCTCGGGAATGGTTTCTAAAGGTGCACCTTTTCGCTCTCTGGTTTTGTCGTCCAGGATTGTATCTTTTGGATTGCCCCGGTTCCTGAATGTTTTTGAGAGTGCAGACATGGCACCCTGAGGGTCAATGAGTTTTTTGCTTCGGTTCCGGCAGGAAGCGCACGCCGCGCACCTGGCACTGACCTTTCTGACCACGCTTCCCCTGCCCCATGTGCGTGAGGTCCGTGACGGGGATTTTGCGCGCGCCAGCGCCTATTACCCGCTGGCCGGTTACGCGGTGGGAGGGCTGCTTGCCCTTCTGCTGTGGCTGCCGGTTCCGCTGCCATCCGGCGTGCAGGCGGGAGTGGCGGTGGCTGCGTGGCTGACCATGACTGGGATGCTGCACTTCGATGGTCTGGTGGACAGCGCTGACGCCCTGTTCGTCATGAAAAGTCCCGCGCGCCGCCTGGAAATCCTGCAGGACGTGCATGTGGGGGCGTTCGGGCTGGCGACCGGGGTGGTGTCGCTGCTGATCCTGTGGAGCCTGCTGGCCTCTCCCCTGCCGGCCTACGCGGCTCTGGTGGCCGCGGTGACCGCGCGCACCCTGGTCCTGCTGCCCATGAACCTGTATCCGGCCGCGCGTCACGAGTCACTGGGGGCCCGCTCCCGTCAGGGCAGGTGGGACGTGGCACTGGTCCTGGCATTGCCGGTTCTGCTGCTGCCAGGCGCCGCTGTCGCCGGACTCGCGGCCCTGGTCGCGACCCTGCTGGCCGCACGGTTCGCCGCTTCCAGACTGGGTGGAGGGCTCAGCGGTGACGTGTATGGGCTCATTGTGGTTGCTGCAGAACTCGTGGTGCTGTGTGCCTATGCCTGGGGCCACCATGCCTGAGACTGCGCTGACCCTGCATCTGATTCGTCACGCGCCTACCGCGCCAAACGCCGAGCGCCGTTACCCTGAGGCAGGCGAAGACGCCTGCCTGACTCCGGAGGGCCGGATGCTGGCGGCAAAGCTGCGGCTCTGTCCCGCTGTGATCTATTGCTCTCCAAGCCGGCGCGCCCTGGAAACGGCGCTCCTGGCGGGGTTTGACCAACCGCTGGTGACCCCAGAACTGGCAGAGGCCAACTTCGGTGTGATGGCTGGGCGCACCTGGGCAGAGCTTGAACAAGCCTATGGAGCTACCCCCCGGTACTGGATCGAGGCGATGACCCAGCCCACCACAGCGTTCGGACCGCCCGGTGGAGACACGGGGCAGAGCTTTCACAGCCGTGTCCAGGGTTGGCTGAACTCCTTGCCACCTACCGGCGAGGTTGCTGCGTTCAGCCACGCCGGAGTGATCCTGGCTGCCCTACGGCTGACCGTCGGACTTACGGCGGCGGAAATCAGGCCCTGCGGCGTGGTCACACTACACGCGTCGCGTGGCACCTGGTGGCTCAGCCGCCTGAGCGCCCCGGATCTGATCGAAGGCGGCTGAGTGGCCTTCGTGCTGCGGGTAGCCTGCACGTGGCATCATCACCGCATGAACATGTCGGGGGTGTCTGCATGTCGTGAGGGCCGCTTTCAATGAAGCTGGCTACCTGGAACGTCAATTCACTGAACGTGCGGCTCGGGCAGGTGATGGCCTGGCTGGAGGCCCAGCAACCTGACGTGCTGGCGCTGCAGGAAACCAAGCTGCCGGATGACCGATTCCCCGTGGCTGAGCTGGAGGCGCTGGGATACCGGGCTGTCTTTTCAGGTCAGAAATCCTATAACGGCGTGGCGTTGCTGTCGCGTCTCCCGCTGGAAGACGTACAGATCGGCATTCCAGGGCTTGACGACGAGCAGCGCCGCGTCGTGGCCGCGACCGTTGGCGGAATGCGGGTGGTGTGCCTGTACGTTCCCAACGGGCAGGCGGTCGACTCACCGAAGTACACCTACAAGCTTGAATGGCTCTCGGCTGTGCGGGCATGGCTGCAACTGGAACTGATGGCCCATCCCCGGCTGGCCGTGGTTGGCGATTTCAATGTGGCTCCCGAAGACCGCGACGTCCACAGCCCGAAGCGCTGGGCCGGACAGGTCCTGGTCAGCGAGCCCGAACGACAGGCCTTCCGCGCCCTGCTGGACCTGGGACTGCACGACGCCTTCCGGCTGCATCCACAACCCGAGCGGGTTTTCAGCTGGTGGAATTACGGTCGGCTGGGCTTTCCCCGCAACTGGGGCCTGCGGATCGATCATGTTCTTGTCTCCGGTATCCTGGCCGCTGAGTGCCAGAGCTGTACCGTGGACCTTGAGCCACGCCGGCACGAGCGCCCGTCAGACCATGCGCCGGTGGTTGCCACTTTCTCCACGTTCACCTGCCGACCTGAAAACCCTGCACAGGTTCCTCAAAAGCCCTGAGCCGGGAAGCCAGGCGCTGTGCAGCAGTGAGCCCCGTGAAGCCTGACAGGGCACCTGGTCTGACTCCTGACTGTGGGTAGTGTGCCAGGTCCGCGAAGGCCTGCATGGCATTCAGGAGGAAGCCAGAATCGGCACCCTGACCCGCGGCGCGTAAAGCCCAATCTGATCGCCATGCCGATGCGCTGGATCCTGATCACCTTCACTCCGGTACCTGCGGGCCTCTCAGTTCTTCGGCGCCTATCTGCTTGCGTTGTGCCGGGCAAATGCGGTCAGCCGGGCTGGATGTACAGTTGAAAACACACGGACACCATGTGGTGTCCGTGTGCAGGTGGGGCCCGATCAGCTGCTCTACCCGACCTGGCAGAGTGTTGGGAGGAGCGTGCCGCGTTTTGCCGAGAGAGTCAGCCGTGCTCGGCCCTACAGGTCGCTGTCCGCCTCAGGCATTACTCCGCTGTGGAGTTCCCGAGCGATAAAACCAAGTTTAGCGACCGGGCGGTCAGGATCATCTTTCCACCGAAGAGCCACCTCCCATTCACCACGGCAAAACCCGGAGGCTGCGCCGAGTATGACTCCTATCTCTTCGAAAAGGTCCATGGCATAGGGAGGATATTTTGTAAAGGAGATGAAGTCTCCTGCTTTGAATGTTGTCATGCTTTACTCCACATTTTGACGCTGGAATTATGGCTCAGGCTCGTTGATGTGAGCCTTCAGGACAGATTTCTCACCAGCTCGTTTCCGACTGAGTGAAGCAACCACTATCTCTGAATCTTAAGGAAGACTCAAGGACAGTCTTCACATTGGCAGACCAAAGATCTGATGCACCGGGGATGCAATTAAGATCGATGTTCACGCATCAGCCGAAGGTTGGTCACGAAGTTCGGCGACTGAGGGGCGCCCACTCAAACTGCGCACCTGCCTGATTTCGCTGGCAATGTCGCGGCGCACCTTAGCCTCCAAAATGAGGGCTTCAGAGTGTGCCGGAAATGGAACAACAGCAGAGGGCTGGACAGCTCGCGCGCGAAATCGATTCCTGCAGCCAGAACGCGCCGCTGAAAAGCCACGGTCCACCATCAGACCTGCAGGCTCCAGACGAATGTCCACCGAAAACAACGGTACTGATACCCGGCAGGTGTGACGCATCATCAAGCTCAGTACCGGCAGGCACGTCCTGCTGAGAATTCACCAAGCCTGTGACGGAATTTCAAAACACGCCATCCCCCATGTCTACTGGTGTAGAACTTCTACAGTCGCGCCTGAAATAACGACCGTGATGGGGTTGTTCCTGCGGTTGTTCCTGCGGTTCAGCCTGCGCTCCAACAGGTAGGCCTCGCTGTTGTCCAAGTTGATAAGCGTCATCTTCAGAACCAGGTGTTCCGTCTTTCGGCATCGCCCTGGCGGACGGTGGTGGCCCTCATACGACGTGAAGCAGCGTAGCCAATGGAATGGCATCACACAAAATCCACCATGCCCTGCAGGGTTCGCAGGGCATGGTGGACTATGAACACAGGCGAGACCGGCAGGATATCCATCACCTGCCGGTCTCTTTTAAGTTTGAGGCTCTGGAAACTACTGAAACAGAGGAAGAGCCTTGAGCACCGTCTGGGCTACGCCCCAGGCCAGGGGAATCCCGACCAGAAGCCATGCCAGGATCATCTTGATCAACGCACCTGGGGCCGGAGTCTCGTCGTTGTTGTGCTTGGTCATATCAGTCTCCTGAGGAACGGGTGGCTGCTGGCGTAGCGCCTGGCAGACCAGGTGCCGTGTTCGCCTCGTTGTAGTGGAACTTGGGGTCTACCGGGCGGATCAGCAGGTTGCAGATAAAGCCCACCACCAGCAGACCCACCATGATCAGCATGGTGAGGTTGTAGGCCTCGGCCGGCGGCACGCCCGCATCAATCTGTGACTGGCGCAGGCCGTTGACCAGGTAAGGACCGACGATAGCGGCAGCTGACCAAGCCAGCAGCAGACGGCCGTGAATGGCGCCCACATTCATGGTGCCGAACATGTCGCGCAGGTAGGCAGGAATGGTCGCAAAGCCGCCACCGTACATGGTCAGGATGATGGCCGAAGCGATCACGAACAGCGTGACGTTCCCCATGTTTCCGGTAATAGGAATCAGGAAGTACAGAATCGCGCCCAGCGAGAAGAAAATGGCGTAGGTGGTCTTGCGGCCGATGCGGTCAGACAGTGAGGACCAGAAGAAACGCCCCCCCATGTTGAACAGGCTCAGCAGACCCACGAATCCAGCTGCGGCAGCAGCACTCACGGCAGTGCGCCCTCCGGTGGTGTCGGAGAACATCTCCTGGATCATGACTGACGCCTGCCCCAGAATTCCGATGCCAGCCGTGACATTCAGGAACAGCACGGCGAACAGCAGCCAGAACTGCGGCGTGCGCATGGCCGTATCGACTGCCACGTTGGCGCGGGTGATCATCCCGTGGCCCGGTGCATTGGTGCTATTTACGTCGTAGCCAGCAGGTGCCCAGCCGGGTCGTGGCACGCGAATGGTGAAGGCTCCGAACATCATGAACACGAAGTAGACCAGTCCAAGCACCACGAAGGTCTGCGTGATGCCGTTCGCTGGAACGCCACCACCGAAATTGTTCATCATGATGACCGACAGGGGCGAAGCGATCATGGCGCCGCCGCCAAAGCCCATGATGGCCATTCCGGTTGCGACGCCCGGACGGTCGGGGAACCACTTGATCAGTGTCGAGACCGGAGAGATATAGCCCAGTCCCAGCCCGATGCCGCCAAGAACCCCGTTCCCCAGGTAAATGAGCCACAGCTGCTTGGTGGCAACGCCCAGGGCGGCGACCAGAAATCCACCGCCGAAGAAGAGGGCGGCGGTGAACATGGTGCGCCGCGGCCCGACGCGCTCGACCCACTTCCCGAAGATGGCGGCCGAAGCCCCCAGCATGGCCAGTGCAATCTGGAAAATGACTCCCAGCGCCAGCAGACTCCAGCCACCATGATCTGCCAGGGGCTTGTTGAACACGCTGTAGGCATAAATCTGTCCGATGGACAGGTGCAGGGCGAGTGCGGCAGGGGGCACCAGCCAGCGGTTGTATCCGGGCGGCGCGACACTGTGTTCACGATCTAAAAAGGACATGCAGAAACCTCCTGAAAAAGGGCGGGGGAAGGATAAGCACCAGCAGGAACTGTCAGGCCGGAGAATCCAGGGCCCGGCCGCCTGAATTCACCCGTTCTGGGACGCTGTACAGATTGAAGCGTTCACCACGGACAAAGCCTGCCAGGGTAATACCAAAGCTCTCGGCCACCTCAATGGCCAGACTGGTCGGGGCCGACACGGCGCAGACGACCGGCACACCGGCCAGCGCAGCTTTCTGCACGATTTCGAAGCCCGCGCGGCTGCTGACCGCCAGAAGGTGGTCCGTCAGAGGCAGCAGATCCTGGGCCAGCGCCCAGCCGATCAGCTTGTCTACCGCATTGTGCCGGCCGACGTCTTCACGCACTGCCAGACACTCGCCGTCAGCCGTGAACAGCCCGGCGGCGTGAATCCCCCCAGTCGCCGCGAACAGGGGTTGTTCGCGGCGCAGTTGAGCTGGAAGGTTGCCAATAACTTCGGCAGCAAGTGGCGGCCGTGTCCAGAGGGCTGGAGTAGCGCGTACCGCCAGTCGCTCGATGCTGCCTGTGCCGCACACACCACATGCACTGCTGGTAAAGGTATGGCGCGACAGGCTGCGCATGGCCGCAAACCCCGAGCGCAGTTCCACCCGCAGCACATTGGGCGCCTCTACACCGCCCTCCTGCCAGCGGGACAGGCTCAGTATCTCTGCAGTGTTCCGGATGGCGCCCTCGGCGTACAGGAAGCCCATGGCCAGCTCGTGGTCAGCCCCAGGAGTCCTCATGGTCACGGCCACGGTCTGTTCCTCGCCACCGTGGACCAGACGGATCTCCAGAGGTTCTTCGACCACCACCTGATCGGTGGCCGAAGTCAACTGGCCTGCCAGGTACTTCAGGACAGGACGCTCGGCTGGTGGCTCTGGCAGCACGGCCACTCAGGAATGCGGGCCGTGAGGAGCCCCAGCTTCGGAGCTGCGTTCGCGCAGACTCTTGCCAAATCCGCGCAGGACGCCCACCAGCGCGCCCAGGGCCAGACCAACGTCCGGGTCACGGGCCAGCGACACCAGCTCACCAATGCCAGCGCGTTCTCCAGCCTGCACCCGCCGGGCACCTTCCTTGATGCCGTCGGACAGGGCCCCGGTCACGCTGGTCAGGGCTTCGGGTTCCACGCTGCCCAGTACCTTGACCAGTTCCAGCAGGTTGCGCACCGCCCGCACGCTGCCGGGTTCGTTCAGAATTTCCAGGCCATGAACCGACAGGCCCTGGCCGCCCTGGACGACCCTGACCAGGGTGTGCAGGATCTTATGCTCGTGCAGTTCGCGCAGCAGTTCCAGTGCTTCGGCCAGCGCGTCGGCACTTTCAGCCGTGCTGGCCGCAACCCGGTCATGAGGCGTGGGTTGAAGCACACGAGGGTCAAATTCGACGGGCCTGGCCATCAGTCATCTCCTCCCACCATGTCTGGTGCGGTTTTCTGGGCAACCACGGCCCGGTCGGGCTGCGTGCCTGGGAACAGGTAGTCGCTGCGCAACCATTTGCGCTCGACCTCGACCCCACGCTGCGGGGTCGGCTTGCCGTAGCGGTGATTGCTGCGCGGCAGGGGATGATCGCCCATTTCCGGCAGAATCTCCATGCGCACAGCAGTGTCCTTGTAGGCTGGAGTGTGAGTACTCAGGTCGGTGTGGCTGCCGGTCAGCCGGTTGACCGCCTGATGCGCGTCCTGGGTGTTCATAGGCATGTACAACTGTTTGCCCTGAACCCGGCTGGTGACGACCACAGGCACACGAATCGCGCCGTGCCGCGACACCAGGCGCACGAACCGGCCGCTTTCGAGACCGCGCTCGGCAGCGAGTTCTGGCGAGACCTCGACAAAAGTACCGGGTACCTTGCTCGAAACCCCAGGCGACTTGAAAGTCATGTTGCCTTCGTGGAAGTGCTCCAGCATGCGCCCGTTGTTGAAGTGCAGATCGTACTCCGCAGTGGCCACCTCAAGCGGCGGAATAAACTCTGCCGGGTACAGACGCGCCTTGCCGTCCGGGAACGGAAAGCCCTCGGTGAACAGCAGAGGCGTGTCGCTGCCGTCGGGAAGAACTGGCCACTGCAGGGACTTGAAGCCTTCAAGGCGCTCGTAATTCACCCCGGCGTACAGCGGTACGAGGCTGGCGATTTCATCCATGATCTCGCTGGGGTGGCGGTAGTTCCAGTCCGCGCCCAGGGCATTGGCCACCATCTGGATGATTTCCCAGTCGGGCTTGCTGTCGCCCAGGGGATCAAGCGCCTTGTACAGACGCTGGATGCGGCGCTCGGTGTTGGTGAAGGTGCCGTCCTTCTCCAGGCTGGGGCTGGCGGGCAGCACCACGTCGGCGAACTGAGCCGTGCGCGTGAAGAAGATGTCCTGCACCACGAAGAAGTCCAGTTTCTCGAAGGCCTCGTCCACGTAGTTGACGTTGGAGTCCACAATGGCCATTTCCTCGCCCTTGAGGTACATCACGCGCAGGGTGCCGTCGTGAACGGCGTGCACCATTTCGTGGTTGTCCAGACCCTTGGTGGTCGGAAGCGGCGCGCCCCACTTCGCTTCGAATTTTGCACGGACCTCGGGATCGTCGACCTTCTGGTAGCCGCCGACGAACGCAGGCATCGCGCCCATGTCCGAAGCGCCCTGCACATTGTTGTGGCCGCGCAGTGGGTAGGAACCGGCGCCGGGGCGCATGTAGTTGCCGGTGACCAGCAGCAGGTTGCTGATGGCGGTGGAGGTTTCACTGCCGCCGCACTGCTGGGTCACGCCCATGGCCCACATGATGCAGGTGCCGTCGGCCTGCACGATTTCCTGGGCGATCTGCCGCAGGGTGGCTTCCGGAATGCCGGTGACCTCCTCGGCGTAGGCCAGCGTGTAGCGTTCGATGCTCTGACGGTACTCGTCGAGATCATTGACCCACTGGCTGATGAAGGCCTTGTCTTCCAGGCCCTCGTCCAGAATGAACTTCGTGACTGCCGTGAGCCACACGAAGTCGGTGGCGGGCTTGGGCTGCACGAACAGGTCAGCGCGCTGGGCCATCTCGTGCTCGCGCAGGTCAGCGACGATCAGGCGTTGACCGCGCAGCTTGTGGGCACGTTTGACGCGGGTGGCCAGAACCGGGTGTGACTCGGCGGTGTTGGTGCCGATTCCGATCACCAGACCAGCCTGCTCCAGATCAGTGATGCTGCCGCTGTCACCGCCGTAGCCGACAGTGCGCCACAATCCCATGGTGGCCGGCGACTGGCAGTAACGCGAGCAGTTGTCCACGTTGTTGGTCCCGATCACGGCGCGGGCCAGTTTCTGCATCAGCCATGAATCCTCGTTGGTGCACTTCGAGGAAGCGATGAAGGCCAGGGCGTCAGGTCCGTACTTCTCCCGGGTCTCGGTGAACTTGCGGGCAATCAGGGAGAGGGCCTCTTCCCAGCTGGCTGGCCGGAACCGGTCACCTTCACGGATCAGCGGCGTGGTAAGGCGCTCGTCGCTGTTGATGTGATCCCACGAGAACTTGCCTTTGATGCAGGTGGACACGCCATTGGCCGGGCCGTGCGTCGGCTCGATCTTGAGGATGTGGCGCTCCTTGGTCCAGACCTCGAAGCTGCAGCCCACGCCGCAATACGTGCAGACCGTCTTGGTGCGCTCGATGCTCTGGTCGCGTATTGCTGCCTCGGTGTCGGACAGGGTCAGGATCGGTCCGTAGCCGATGCTGGGTTCGGCGGCTTTCACGAAGTCCACGGCCTGCTGAAACACCGGCAGGGGCATATCCGTCATCAGCCCAGCCTCGCCCAGCATGGAGGTTTCCATCAGGGCATTACAGGGGCACACTGTCACGCAGTGACCGCAGCTTACACAGCTCGACTCGTTGATCGGCCGCCCGCCGTCCCACAGCACCCTGGGATGCGGATCTTCCCAGTTGATGGTGAGGGTCTCGTTGACCTGCAGGTTCTGGCAGGCCTCAACGCAGCGGCCGCACAGAATGCACTGATCCGGATCGTACCGGTAAAACGGGTTGGTTTCGTCTTTCAGGTACGGCTTGGGATGGTAGGGCGTGACCTGATGCTGCACCTTCATCAGGGCAGTTGTGTTGTGCACAACGCAATTGCCGTTGTTGTTGTCGCAGACCGTGCAGTACAATAGGTGGTTGCCCAGGATCTTGTCGAAGGCCGTTGCACGTGCCTGCCGGGCTTCCGTCGTCTCGGTGGATACCCGCATGCCAGCAGTCACCTTCGTGCCGCAGGCACGGGTCAACTCACCGTTCACGTTAATGATGCAGGTATCGCAGGTCTGGATCGGCCCCAGCTGAGGGTGATAACAGACCTGAGGCAGCTCGACGCCTGAACGGTTCAGGACATCGATCAAGGGTTCGCCGGCACGGGCGGCGTATGGGGTTGAGTTAATAAGTACTTCGGTATCAGACGATTTCAAAGCCAGCCTCCCGGAACGCGTTGTTTTGTGGAGCCAGTCTAAGCGACTGTCTCCATGTCAAACGAAAAGCGTACCCCGTAAGTTACATCGTTTCTTTAAGGAACTGCACTTGGGGGTCGGGCTGACAATTCGAACGGTCATCCGATCGCCAAAGTAGGCTCGAAGGCGCGGTAAAACCTTGCGCCTGGGAGGCTGTGATGGAACGTGACGACATGCAGGTGCGCGAGCAACAGGGGCCGACACACGATGGGCCTCTGAAAAAGCCCGAATCTCCCGACACTGAAGCTGTACAGGAGCATCATGACGAAGGCAGCGGACCCTTTGGCGCCGACATGCAACACATGAAAGGCGGAACCCGCAATTCCGACCCTCAACACGAGGGCAGCCCGTACAGCACCGGCACCAACAGCACCACTGGAGCCAGCACCTCGACCGCCGATCCACGCAGCTCTTTTGCCCCAGAACGGACTGCGCCCGGAATCACAGAGGAAGGTGTGCATCAGAGTGACACCTCAAAGCCCGGCAGGACGCAGGACCCGTCTGGACCCCCGTCGGCCGGTGAACATCCAGACATCCGTTGGGATAAATAAGGCTGGCAGGGAACAGTCTGTAAGCGGCTTTCTACGTCGGACGCAGGGGAAGAAGGCTTACATGGTGAGTTCTTCTCGGGTACGCCCGCACTGTGGCTACCAGCAGCACCGAAGTGACTCACGGAACCCGGGCGCACGCCTACATATCAATTTTCTGGTCTAAGAGCTGACGTTTGTGCCATGCGGAAGTTCAGGGATGCGTACTTCCCGTGCCTGTGCCGGGAGTGGCCCGCAAGATCACCGCGTCGCCCGAGAGGCTATATGCACCCAGTGCGGCCGGAATCACGACCGTGTCGTACGGCTGCAAGATCAGTTGTTCGACCGATGTGGAAAGTGTGGCTCTGCCCTGGATCACCGTCAACACATGCAGCTGGTCTTTCCCGGTGTCAGCCTGGATCGCCTGCCCACTGGCGCGGACCTGTTCGAGAGTGAAGTACTCGCACCGGGTAAGCAGGTGAACCCCAGGCTCCTGAGACGGCGGCGCGGGTGCCCGCTCTGCCAGCCCCACACCAGCCACCTGGGCACTCTCGTGAAGATGCAGGGCCCGGCCGGCACTCGCGGGGCGGTCCCAGTCGTACACCCGGTAGGTCGTGTCGCTGGTCTGCTGCACTTCATAGATCAGCAGCCCGGGTCCCAGCGCATGCACTGTTCCGGCGCGGACCAGAAAGGTATCGCCCTTTGCCACGTCCTCGCGGTGCAGCAGTGAAGACACGTCCTGACTGAGGATCGCCTCACGCAACGTGGACGGGGACAGACCAGGATCAACCCCACCGATCAGCTGGGCGCCGGGCTCAGCGTCCAGAACGTGCCACGCCTCGGTCTTCCCGTTCTCGTCCGGTCCCACCAGCTCCCGGGCCTGTTCATCGTTGGGATGCACCTGGACGCTCAGCCAGTCCTGGCAGTCAAGCAGCTTGATCAAAAGCGGAAACCGGCCGGCTGGCGCCTCGCTGCCCAGCATCTCCCGCGGATACTGGGCAGCAAGCATGGCCAGACTCCTGCCGCTGACAGGACCGCCCTGCACCTCCAGGTCCTCATGAACCAGCCACGCTTCACCTATGGGCGGGCCCTGGACGGCCTGATTCAGCCGCTGTCCGCCCCAGACGCGCTCTTTGAGTACCGGCTGAAGACGAAGTGGGACAGTCAGGACAGGGACAGAATCGGCTCCGCTGGACATGTCCTACACACTACCCCCAGGGATGGGCCCTTGCGATAAGGCTGCGCCGTGTCAGACATTTCGGTCTGTCTATATGTCGTGATTTTGAGCAGACCGCATCAGAACCAGAAACACCCGAGTGGCAGGACCTCGGCAAACAATGCTCATCCAAGGTGTTCGAGCGGGTTGCCTGTAAGCAGTACAGCCGCCTCAACAGGTCATGGGCAGGCTGACCCAGGGGCTGGCCGTGTGTGTCTACACTGGTTCATGACCACCACGGCACCTTCTCCCCGGTCGGCAACCACTGGAGCGACGTACCGCGTTACCCCTGTCCAGAACCTGATGACAATCGCGCTGGCCTGGTGGCTGATCGTGGGCCTGTTTGTGGACGGCTGGGCCCACAATCAGCTGGGAGACCGCCTGGAAACGTTCTTTACGCCCTGGCATGCCCTGTTCTACTCAGGTTTTCTGGCTGTAGCCCTCTGGGTCATGTGGTTGGGCAGGCGTGGCTGGCAGGCAGGAAACCGGGGAATGTCTGCACTTCCCCAGGGCTACGAACTGGCGGCAATGGGCGTGCCTGTGTTTGCCGTGGGTGGTCTGGGCGACATGCTCTGGCACACCGCGTTCGGAATCGAAGTGGGGATCGAAGCCCTGCTTTCCCCCACCCATCTGGTGCTGTTTGCCGGGGCCGCCTGCATTATCTCGGCGCCACTGGTCTCGGCCTGGCGCATGCCGACTGCCCGCACCGCGCCCCCGGGTGTGGTCTGGTCGGCGGTTCTGGCCGCCCTGGCGCTGCTCAGTCTGGTGTCCTTCATGCATATGTATCTCTGGGGCCTGCTGGGGATGTCTTTTGGCGCCGGCCAGGGACGTGGAATGCTGGGCAGCGTACTGCTGACGGCTCTGATCATGACGGCGCCTGTCGTGCTGCTGCTGCGCCGCTTCCAGCTGCCGTTCGGATCCATCACAGTGATCTACGGCCTGAATACGGTACTGATGAGCCAGATGATGACCCCCGGCGAGTGGAGGGGGCCGCTGCTGCTCGTGCTGGCCGGGCTTGTAGCAGACGGCCTTCTGGTGGCCCTCAGGCCGTCACCTGCAAGGCCGTGGGCACTACGGACCTTTGCCTTTCTGTTGCCCCTGCTGGTGTGGGGGCCCTTCCTCGGAGGGGCGTCAGCCCTTGGCCTGAGCGACCTCAGTCTGGAACTGTGGCTGGGCGTCTCGATCATGGCTGGACTGGGTGGGCTGGCCCTGAGTGTGTTGGTGGTCCCTCCCAGGCTTCCTGCAGAGGCAGAAAGTGGCTGATCAGTAGGTCAGACACCTGTCTGCCTACCGCGCTGCTCAGGCCAGAGCCGCCTGGCCCCACTCCTGCGGCCCAGCTGAGTATCCTGATCTATGGAACGCCCTGATGAGGTCAACGGCCTGACGTTCAATGCTCAGCGGGACCATGATGGGTTCCGACATGTAGAGGCAGGTTTCCCCATGCCACTTCGGCCGGTGTTCGCACTGCTGGGCCAGGCGGACAGGTCTCCCGCGCATGAGGAGACAACCCGCTCTTCCCTGCTCAAACAGTTACGCGACCTCAAAACGACTGCGCCCGAAGCGTTCAGCAAGGAAACCAGCGGGTTCTTGACGACGGCCACTTTTATGACGAACGTCAGCCCGGAGGACGAGTACTTCAATCGGTTGCTGACCTTTCTGGTGGAGGCCTACCGGAAACACGCAACGTCTGATTGACCCTGGAACAGGGCCGGAACCTGAGCTGGCCTCAACAGCTTCCGACTTTCTTCCGAAGGAACATTCCTGAACAGTACTGAGCAGCAGTGTCTCATGTGCCGCCAGACCATCTGCTCCCGCACCCCCTGGACCATCCGTTCCTCTCGTCTGCAAGAAGAAATCCAGCCTTCCAGGTATGTGGTCTTCAGCCACACCTGATCAGAAGAGGGCCAGCCCGTCGAAAGGCGTGCTGCTCTGCTACCATGCCAGGACCTGGGAGCCTGCCATATGGGCAGGGACGCTACCGCGACATGGTGCGTCTGGGGAAGTCCGGTGAGATTCCGGCGCTGTCGCGCAACGGTATGCAGGCCCTGACCTGCGAGCCCGAATACCACCTGGGGACGTTTCTGAAGGCCGGACAATCCGGCCTGAAGGACACCTCTCGTCGTCAGAGGGCCGCATATTGAGGTTGCTTCCCTGCACCTGCTCTGGCCCTGGCTGGAGCGGGTTTTTCCTGTGCCCCCCCTCCGGTCTTTTCCACCGTGCACGCCGGAGTAGACCTGCTCATGCTTTCCCCCCGTTTTGCCTTGACCCTCGGTGCCCTGCTGCTCTCCAGCCTGGCTTCGGCCACCCGCTATCCCCTGACCGTGACCGATGATCTGGGCCGCAGCGTAACCCTATCCAAAGAACCCCGGCGCATCGTCACCATGCTGCCGTCACACACCGAAACGCTGGTGGCCATCGGCGCCGGCGACAAGCTGGTCGCCGTGGACCGCTTCAGCAACTACCCGAAAACGGTGGTGGACAAGCTGCCGAAAGTGGGCAGCGGGTTCTCGCCGAACATTGAGGCCATCGTGGCCCTCAAGCCGGATCTGGTGCTGGCCAACGAGTCCACCGATTCCCGCCTGACCGAGAAGCTGGCGGCCGCCGGCCTGACCGTGTACGGCGGCACTGCGCAGACCTACAACGAGGTCTTCGAGAAAATCAGTGTGCTGGGCCGCCTGACCAACCGTGAAGCTGGCGCCACCCGCCTGGTCACGTCCATGCGCGCCGACCTGAACGAGTTGCAGCGCAGCGTTCAGAAGCGGCCCAAGGTCAGCACCTACTACGAAGTGGACCCCAGTCCCTACAGCGTGGGCCCCAACTCTTTCATCGGCGTGCTGTTGCAGAAGGCGGGTGGCCAGACCATCATTCCGGCACGCCTGGGGGACTTTCCCAAGATCGACCCGGAACTGATTGTCAAAGCCGACCCGCAGGTGATGGTCGGACTGAACCTGGATGACGCCCGTGAACGCCCTGGCTGGACCGGTCTGCAGGCGGTCAAGGCCAGCCGGGTCTACAAACCCACCGACGAGGAACGTGACGCCCTGAGCCGCCCCGGCCCGCGTCTGGCTGTGGCCCTGCGCACACTGATCCGCGTGCTGCATCCGGAGGCGCTCAAGTGACCGGAAGCGACGAGGCGACCCGCCTGCGCCGCGAGCAGGCCATGAAGGAACTGGCCGAAGCTCGTGACGCTCATCAGAAGGCCGAGGGCATCAGCAAGGGTCGCCGGGGACTGCTGATCGTGAACACCGGCAAGGGCAAGGGCAAAACCACCGCTGCCCTTGGCCTGATGATGCGGGCGCACGGCCGGGGCCTGAAGGTCCGGATGTTCCAGTTCCTGAAACACGAGAACGCGAAATTTGGCGAGCACCGCGCCCTTGACGCCCTGGGCCTGCCCTACGAGGGTCTGGGTGACGGGTTTACCTGGCGTTCGCGTGACCTGGAGAACTCGGCTGACATGGCCGCCCACGGCTGGACGCTGGCCCGGGAAGCCATCGAGAGCGGCGGCTACGACCTGGTCGTGCTCGACGAGTTCACCTACCCGCTGAAGTACGGCTGGGTCAGCTGGGCCGAAGTTGAGCAGACCCTGCGCGCCCGCGATCCGAAGCTGCACGTGGTGATCACCGGCCGTGACGCGCTGCCGGAACTGGTCGAGCTGGCCGATACTGTCAGTGAAATCAACCCGGTTAAGCACGCATATGCCTCGGGTATCGGGGCGCAGACAGGGATCGAATACTGATGCGCCCGGATCTGATCATTCGTGTTTCTGCAGGCATAAGGCCCCAGAGAACTCCCGTTCCTCGCACGTTCATGTGGAGGCTGAAATGATCGCCTGCATCGGTGCTGGTCCTGGTCACCTGGATTTCCTGACCCAGAAAGGCGCGCGGCTGGTCCGTGAGGCCGACGTCGTGGCTGGCTTTGACGCGGTGGTTGACGTAGTGCGGCCGCTGATTTCCCCGAACGCCCGGATCGTGACCATGGGGTACCGCGATCAGGTGGCCCGGCTGGAAGAGGTCGCTGAGCTGCACCATGCCGGCCAGAAGTGCGCGGTCGTGTTTATGGGAGACATTCACTTCAGCGGCTTTCAGTACTTGGAGCGGGTGGAAACCGCCTGCGGGCATCAGGTGGAGACGGTCCCAGGTATTTCCAGCGCGCAGGTGCTGGCCAGCCGCGGCCGGGTCTGCTTCGACGAGACGACCTTTCTGACCTTTCACCGCCGCGGCGACCTGACCCCCTTCAAGACTCACCTGCGTGAAGTGCTGCGCGCCGGGCGCAACGCGATTGTCATTCCGCGTCCCTGGGATTTCATGCCGCGGGACATCGCGACGTATCTGCTGGCCGGTGGGGCCAGCACGGCCCACCGGGTTGAGGTCTGGGAAAACCTGACCCGGCAGGAAGCGGAATGGACCGGCACGCTGACAGACCTGGAGGGACGGGATTTTTCCGATATGACCATCATGCTGATCCGCGCGCTGACGCCCATGCCGACCGGGCTGGAAGGCGAACGGTGAGCGCCGTGAACGTCCTTATGGACGATTACGCAGTGGTTCTGGCCGCCCACGGCAGCCGCGACCCGGCCAGCCAGGCGCAGTTCGAGCAGCTGGTGGCTGAGGTGAAGGCCCTGGATCCCGGGCGGATCATTACGCACGGCTTTCTGGAATTCAATACGCCCACCCTGGACGAGGCGGCGCGCTCAGCCGTGGCAGCCGGCGCCCGCAATATCGTGATGGTGCCGGGTGTGCTGCTGGCCGCCACACATGCTAAGAACGATCTGCCTAGTGAACTGAATGCGCTGCGCCGTGAGTTTCCGGACGTGACCTTTCATTACGGCGCAGCGATGGACCTGCACCCGCTGCTGCTGGAAGTGTGCCGCGAACGCCTGATCGAAGCCGAAACGGCCGCCGGAACGGAAGTGCGCCGCGACCGCACCCTGCTGCTTGTGGTGGGACGCGGCACCACCGACCCCGACGCCAACGGGGACATCCATAAACTGGCCCGCTTTCTCGAAGAGGGGCTGGGGTACGGCGCGAGTCAGGTGTGTTACAGCGGCACTGCCCGGCCGGACCTGCCCACCGGCCTGGCGCGCGCCGCCGCGATGGGCTTCGAGCGCGTGATCGTGTTTCCGTACCTGCTGTTCGACGGCGTGCTGGCGCGGAGGGTGCGGGACGCGGTGGCCGCTGCGGCGCAGCGCTGGTCAGGCACCGAATTCCTGACGGCCTCGCATCTGGGTCCGCACCGCAAGGTGGCGCAGGTGTTTCTGGAGCGCTCCCGTGAGGGCGTGCAGGGGCAGGGACACATGAACTGCTCGCTGTGCAAGTACCGCGTGCAGGTCATCGGGTACGAGGCGCAGCAGGGGCAGGCGCAGGTCAGCCATCACGGCGCGGTGCGCGGGCTGCTGGGCGCAGGCAACACGCCGGCCGAACCCAAAACGGTTCCCCACTATGTTCCTCATCCCATCGAGCAGCAGTCCTTCGAGATCATCGAGACGCTGCGCGACTGGAGCAAGGTGGCGGCCTCGGACCGGTACGCCATGCAGCGGCTGGTGCACACCGCGGGTGACCCGGGCATCGTGGAGGACCTGTCGTTCTCGCCCGGAGCGGTGGAAGCCGGCATCCAGGCCATTCTGCGCGGCCTGACGGTGGTCACCGACGTGACCATGGTCCACAGCGGCCTCAAGCGCGAGGTTCTGGGTCGCCTGGGCGTGCAGGTGTGGTGCGGGGTCCATGACGCCGAGACTCACCTGCTGAGCAGTCAGACCGGCCTGACCCGTTCGGCGGCCGGCATCCGGCGGGCGTACGAGAAGTTCGGCAATGACTGCGTCGTGGCCATCGGTGACGCGCCCACAGCGATTTTCGAGACCGTCCGCCTGATCCGCGAGCGGCACTGGCGCCCGGCCCTGGTCATCGGCTTGCCCGTGGGCTTCGTGGGCACCCATGAAAGCAAGGCCGCGCTGCGCACCTGCCTCAGCGTGCCGCGCATCACCAACAGCGGGTACCGGGGCGGCAGTCCCTGGGCCAGCAGCGTGGTGAACGCCTGCATGATCCAGGCCCAGAACCGCCTGGCGGACCTGGTCCGCGACCAGTGAGTGTGTTCGTCATGCCCGCCCGCCCACTTCTTGACCTGAGCCAGCCCGCGCCCAACGGGCTGCGGCGCGGCTTTACCACCGGCAGCGCCGCCACAGCGGCCCTGAAGGCAGCCCTGACGCTGCTGTACCGGGGCGAGGTCCCCAGCCCCGTGGAGATCACGCTGCCGGACGGCGACCTGGGCCTGCGGATTCCGGTACAGCGGGTCGAGCTGACGGATGCCGGGGCCTACGGCGAGGTCATCAAGGACGGCGGCGACGATCCGGACGCGACTCATGGCGCGGCCCTCTGGGTGAGGGTGACTCCCCTGGCAGGTGCCGGCCCCTCCACCGCCATGACCTTT
The DNA here is from genome assembly GCF_000020685.1 of Deinococcus deserti VCD115. NCBI lineage: Bacteria > Thermotogati > Deinococcota > Deinococci > Deinococcales > Deinococcaceae > Deinococcus > Deinococcus deserti. The sequence goes on from NC_012529.1 coordinate 225,739, forward strand.
CACGCGGGTGAGGGCGTGGGTACCGTGACCGCCCCGGGCATCAGGGTGCCGGTGGGCGAGCCGGCCATCAACCCGGTGCCGCGCGACATGATGCGCCGGGCCGCTCATGAAGTTGCCGGGCACGAGGCCTTCGCCGTCACGGTGGGCTGCGTGAACGGAGAGAAAATCGCCCGGCGCACCTTCAATCCGAGGCTGGGTATCGTGGGCGGCATTTCGATTCTGGGTACGACCGGCGTGGTCGAGCCGATGAGCCTGGAAGCCTACGCCGCTTCGGTGGAAGTCGAGGTGCGGGTGGCGGCCCATGCGCGCCCGGCGGCGGTGGTGTTCACGCCGGGCAAGCTGGGCCGGGATTACGCCGAGCAGACCCTGGGCATCCAGCGCGAGAAGATCGTGCAGATCAGCAACTTTGTCGGCGCGGGAGTGGACGCTTTGCAGGAGGCGCTGACCGAACTGCCTTACGCGCTGCCGCTGCTGCTGGTCGCGGGGCATCCGGGCAAGCTGGCCAAGGTTCTGAACGGCGACTGGAACACCCACAGCAGCCACAGCGGGATGGCCATGAACGCCCTGGCGCGGGTGGCCGCTGAGGTGAACCTGGACCCTGCCATGGTGGACGCCCTGGCTGGGGCCAATACGGTCGACGCCTGCGTGGAGCTTCTGGCACCCCACCCGCAGGGCGCTGCCGTGTGGTCTGAGACGGCGCGGCAGATTGCCAGGACGATCCAGAACCGGGCGCCAGCGGCTGAACGGGTGCAGGTGGCGCTGTTCGCCCTGGACGGCACCCCTCTGGGTGAGGCCCGCACCGGTGGCGGCGCATGACCGGCATGTTCTACGGCCTGGGTGTAGGCCCGGGACCCGCCGGGCTGCTGCCTGTCGCGTCGCTGGACATTCTGCGGCGGGTAGATCACATCTTTGCCCCCCGCTCACGGGTGTCAGAGACCTCGGTGGCCATAGAAGCCCTGCGCAGCCTGGACTTTCCCCGTCAGCGCGTGCGCGAGGTGGAATTCCTGATGGACGGCGACGACCGGCGCATCGGGGAGCACTACACGGCCCTGGCGCGCGAGATCGCAGCGCTGGGAGGGCAGGGCCAGAGCGTCGCGTACCTGACCATCGGTGACGCGATGACCTACAGCACGCTGGGTTATCTGGTGGCTGCCCTGAAACGCGAAGCACCGGAACTGCCGCGCCGGGTCCTGCCGGGCATCACCAGCTACGCCACGGCAGCAGCGTTGACTGGTTTTTCGCTGGGTGAGGGCAAGGAGCGCGTGCTGATCCTGCCCTGTCCCGACGATCTGTCCACCCTGACGGCGGACATCGAGCACAACGACGTGGTGGTCCTGATGAAGGTGGGGCGGCGCCTGAGCGGGGTGCTGGACCTCCTTCAGAACATGAACATCCTGGAGCACTGCGCCCTGGCCCACCGACTGGGCCTGGACGGCGAAGTGGTGCTGCCTTCCCTGAACGTGCGGCCCGAAGCCGGCAAGCTGGGCTACCTGAGCGTGCTGCTGATTCGCAAACACCCCCCCCGGAGGTTTTCTTGAAGGTCTACTTTATTGGTGCCGGCCCCGGCGCCGCCGACCTGATCACGCTGCGCGGCGCCCGGCTGCTCAGCCAGTGCCGCGTGATCCTGTATGCCGGCTCCCTGGTTCCAGAGGCCGTGCTCGAACACGCCTCACCGGACGCCGAACGCTTCAACACGGCCAGCCTGGACCTCCAGGAGCAGATCAGCCTGTACCGCCGCGCCCAGCACGAGGGGCTGGACGTCGCCCGCGTGCATTCGGGCGACCCGGCCATCTACGGCGCCACCGCCGAGCAGATGCGCGCGCTGCGCGAGCTGGGCATCGCCTATGAGGTCGTACCGGGCGTCAGCAGCTTTACCGCCTGCGCCGCCAGCCTGGGCGCGGAACTGACCCGCCCGGGCGTCACGCAGACTGTCATCCTGACCCGGGCCTCTGGCCGGGCGAGCCCGGTGCCGGACGCCGAGAACCTGGCGAGTCTGGCGGCCCACCAGGCCAGCCTATGCGTGTTTCTGGGCGGGCATCAGCTGGAGCAGAACGTGGCCGAGTTGCTGCGGCACTACCCGCCAGAAACGCCCGCCGCCCTGGTGCAGCGGGCCTCTCAACCCGAGGAGCGCCGCCACGTCGCCACGCTGGGCACGCTGCTGGGCGGCCTGAAGCTCAGTGACTGGACGCTGACGACCATGCTCCTGGTCAGCCCGGCGCTGCATGACCCGGCCGAACTGCAGGAGGTCAGCCGGCTGTACGACCCGGCCTACGCTCACCGCTTCCGCCGCGCCCAGAAAGGAGAGGGGTGAGCGCACCCGCCGCCCCTGCAGGCCTGGGCATCTGGCCGGTCCGGGCCGAAACCGAGCCCCTGGCAGACGGGCTGGCCCTGGCCTTGGGCGGCGTGTTGCACCGGCCGTGGGCCACCGGGCAGGTCCAGCGCGAAGCCTTTGCGCAAGCTTTTCATGGCGCCCGCTCCTGGGTGCTGATCGGAGCCACCGGCATCGCGGTCCGGTTTCTGGCCGGGCTGCCCCGCAGCAAGCACAGTGACCCGGCGGTGGTCGTGCTGGACGACGCGGCGCGCTTCGCGGTGGCGCTGCTGGGCGGTCATGAGGGGGGCGGCAACGCCTTGGCCTACCGGGTGGCCCGCCTCACCGGTGCGGTGCCGGTGGTGACCACCGCGACCGAGGCCGTAAAGCCCCTGACCGTGGGTGTCGGCTGCCGCCGGGACGTGAGCGCAGAGCAGATCGAGTCGGCGGTGCAGCAGGCCCTGGGCGCGCGTCCGCTGAGTGACGTGCGCGAGATCGCCACGGTGGATCTCAAGGCGGATGAGGCCGGGCTGCTCGCCTTCTGCGAACGGCGTGAGCTGCCGCTGCGGGTCTTTGCCCGCGCGGACCTTGCCGCGCGTCCCTTCGTCACCCGGGCAAGCGAGTGGGTGCAGCAGAACGTGGGGCTTGCGGGCGTCTGTGAGCCCTGCGCCCTGCTGGCCAGTCCCCGGGGACAGCTGATCGTGCCGAAAACAGCCCTGAACGGTGTGGCTGTGGCTGTGGTGGAAGACAGGAGCTGGAGAACATGAACGGAGAAATGACAGAAACCTGGGCAGCCGCAGGCAGCCCCGCAGAGCACCTCACTGCCGGGCAGCCTGGCCCCAGAGCCTTCGGGAAGAGCGTTGCACTGGCAGGACGCACCGGAAAACTCAGCCTGGTTTCGGTGGGTCCCGGAACGCTGGAGCTGGTGCCCGAACGCGCCCGGCGGGCGTTGCAGGAGGCCGAGGTGATCGTCGCCTACGACCTCTATCTGAAGTGGGTGCGGCCCCTGCTGGGCACGCAGGAAATCCTGACGCCGCCCCTGACCCAGGAAAAATACCGCGCGGAACTGGCCATCCAGAAAGCCCGCGAAGGGTACCGGGTGGCTCTGGTCAGCTCGGGCGATATCGGCATTTATGCGATGGCGGGGCTGGTGTTCGAGGATCTTCCGGTTGAACCCGGCAGCCCGGAATCCGACTTTGAGGTCGAGGTGATTCCGGGCATCACCTCGGCCACGGCGTGTGCGTCTCTGCTGGGCTCGCCGCTGACCCACGACTTTGCCACCCTGAGCCTCTCGGATCTGCTGTGCCCCTGGGAATGGATCGAGCACCGCGCGCGCCACATCGCGCAGGCTGATCTGGCGTGCGTGCTGTACAACGTCCAGAGCAAAACCCGCCAGGAGGGTGTGTACCGGGTCCTGCGGCTGATGCTGCAGCACAAGGGCCCCGACACAGTCTGCGGCGTGGTCCGCAACGCCTACCGCGAGGACCAGGAAGTGCGGGTCACCACCCTGGGGGAGCTGCTGGACCAGAGTTTCGACATGCTCACCACCATCGTGATCGGCAACCGCTTCACCACCCGCAAAGGACGCTGGATGTACACCCCGCGCGGGTACAACGACTGGCAGGCGGGCGCCGAGACTCCTGACGCCAGCGCCAGGGCACCCGAGGCCAGCGCGCTTCCCAATGGCGCCGTGTGGGTGTTTGCCGGCACCCGGGACGGCAGCGCCCTGGCCGTGCAGCTGGCCGAGGCCGGGGAGCAGGTGGTGCTGAGTGTCGCCTCGGATCTGGGAGCCCGCGTGGCCCCCAGCCATCCGAATCTCAGCCTGTACAGCGGCCCCGGAGGCATGGAGGCCCGCCGGCGCGCTCTGACCGGAGCCAGGGCCGTGGTGGACGCCACCCATCCCTACGCTGTGGCCATCACTGCTCAGGTGCAGACGCTGGCCGCCGAGTTGAGGCTGCCCTACCTGCGCTACGAGCGGCCCAGCGCCCTGCCGGACGACCGCAGCGGCATCCACCTCGTGCCGGACTTCGAGGCCGCGGCCCGCGCCGCCTCTGCCTACAGCCGGGTGTTCCTGGCCACCGGCAGCAAGGACCTGGACACCTTCATGCGTGCCGCGCCCGGGGCCGAGGTCTTCGTGCGCCTGACCCCGCAGCCTCAGGTGATCGAACGCGCCCTGGACCTGGGCATTCACCCGGCGAACCTGTGCGCCATGGTGGGGCCCTTTACCCGCGAGTTCAATGCCGCGCAGTGGCGGGCCTGGAACATCGGCGCGGTGGTCACCAAGGACAGCGGCGACGAAGGCGGTTTTCCCGCGAAGCTGGCTGCCGCCCGTGACCTGGGCGTGCCCCTGATCGTCGTGCAGCGCCCACCGGCCGTCAGTGGCGCCATGCATGACGCCCGCGATGTTCTTGCGGCTGTGAATCAACTCTGATCGCTTTTTTCTGAACTGGAGCTCAACATGATCCCTGGACATCTGAAAACCCCTGTCACTATCGTTACCGGCTTTCTGGGCAGCGGTAAAACCACGTTGCTCAACAACCTGCTTTCCCAGACGCATGACCGCACGCTGGCCGTGATCGTCAACGAATTCGGTGAGGTCAGCATTGACGCGCCGCTGCTGGACACCCGTGAACAGGGCGTCGAGCTGCACGACGTGCACGGCGGACTGCTGGCTTACGGCGGTGAAGGTGACGCCTTCGCCCGCACGCTCCGGGCGCTGCAGTCCCGGCGGCACACTTTCGATCACGTGCTGATCGAAACCAGCGGTCTGGCGGTGCCTACCGCCGTCATGGTCACGCTGGAAACGCCTGAATTTGCCGGCGACTTCGCCCTGGACGCCACGCTGGTGGTGGTCGACACGCCGCTGCTGCTGGAAGGAGCCTTCCAGACACAGACTGACGAGGCTGCCGCCCGGGTGTTCGACGCGCAGCTGGAATACGCCGACGTGGCGGTTCTCAACAAGATTGACAGCCTGGACGACGCCCAGCTGCTGCAGGCCGAGGCTGACGTGCGCCACCGGGCTCCGCGCGTGCGCTTCCTGGAACTGGCGTACGGCGCCAGGCTCGACACGCAGCTGACCCTGGGCCTGAACCTGCACGGTTCCAGGCGCAGCGCCGCCCATCAGGCGCCGGTCAGTGGCACGCCCGGAGACCTGTCGGTGCCGCTGCACGACCACACCAGCCTCGACGGTCATTCGCACGGCGACCTGGACGCGCACGTGCACAGCCTGAGCACCCATCAACACTTTCACGAGCATGATCCCGGCTGGCAGTCCTTCCGCCTGACGAGTGACGAGGTTCAGAACGTTCCGGAGCTGCTGCGCACCGTGCAGAACGTGGCCCGTGTGTTTCCGGTGCTGCGCGTCAAGGGATTCGTCAACGGAACGGACGGCGGCCGGTACGCGTTGCAGGCCGTACGCTCGCGCGTGGAGACCGACCCGGCTCCTGCCCGGGCCGGCGCGCCCAACGAGCTGATCTTTATCGGCTATCACATCAGCCGCAAGAAGGTCACCGAGGCCCTGCAAAAAGCCCTTCCTCAACGGTGGGCCTGACATGAAGCAGCGTCATCAGGTGAGCTCATGATCGCCACCCTGGCCCTGGTATTCATGCTGGGCATGCGGCACGGTATGGACGCCGACCACCTGGCGGCGATTGACGGGTTTGCGCGCCTGCGTCCCAGCCGCTGGACCGGCGTGCTGTTCGGACTGGGTCACGGGCTGGTCGTCACGGTGCTGGCCCTGGTCGCCAGCAGACTGGGAGACCATTTCGGCCTGGACTGGCTCGCGCCGTACCTGTTTTTGGGTGTGGCCGCGCTGAACCTGTGGCGGCTCGTATGGCCGGCTCCTCACAGCCACGCCCCGGCCCGCTCCCTGCTGGCGCTGGGACCGTTCGTGGTGGGGCTGCTGCTGGCCGTGAGCATGGAAACGAGCTCTCAGCTCGCGGCCCTGTCCATGGCCCAGAGCGTGCCGCCGCTACTGCTGGGCCTGACCTTCACGCTGGGCATGACCCTGGCCGACGGGGTAGACGGCCTGCTGGCCGCCCAGCTGCAACGCGGCCGGAACGCCGACCCCGCTCGCGCCGCCCTGGCCTCCCGGGTCATGGGCTGGATGGTTGTCGCGCTGTCCCTGGCATTTGCCCTGGCCGGATTCACTCAGGTGGATCTGGGCGAAGTGGCCGCGCCGCTGGGCATGGGCGTCTTCGTCATGCTCCTGGCCCTGCGGGTGTGGAGCCGCCTGACTCCGCGGCAGCAGGGCGTGGCATGACCGACCCCTGGGCAGCGGACCGGGAAGCCCTGTGGCGGGTCCTGCATGCCCGGCGCGACCACCGGCATTTCCGGCCTGATCCGGTGGCCACCGAAGCGCTGGAACGGGTTCTCGACGCCTTTCGCGTGGCGCCCAGCGTGGGCCTGAGCCAGCCCTGGCATGTCACCGTGGTGCGCAGCGCCGGGCTGCGCGACGCGGCCTACCAGAGTTTCGCTGGCGTCCGTACCCGCGAGCAGGAGCGGTTCGGCGGAGAGAGACGCGCCCTGTACGACACGCTGAAACTTGAGGGCATCCGCGAGGCCCCAGTCGGTCTGGTCGTGAGCTTCGTGCCGCCGGAAGCTGCCACCCTGGGCACCACCTCCCTGCCGGCGGCGCTGGAGTACAGCGTGGTCAGCGCCATCACCCTGGCCTGGCTGGCCGCCACAGCCGAGGGCCTGGGCATGGGCTGGGTCAGCCTGGTGGAGCCGGGAGACCTGCACGCGGCACTGGACATTCCTGCCCACCTGAGGCCCCTGGCTTACCTGTGCCTGGGTCACCCGGCCCTGGAGCTCAAAGAGCCTCTGCTGCAGACCGTAGGTTGGGCCAGCAGCCGGCCTCTGTCGGTGGAATGGCGCGACTAGCGCCCGTCTGCCGGGAACGGCGTTTCAGGCAGACCCACAAGGATGAAACCATGACCATGAATTCACCACACTGGAACCAGCGCGCATGACCCGCCCGGGCACCTCCCGCCAGCGGGTCCAGCGGGCCGACGGCCGGACCATCAACGTGGCGCGCCGGCGCGGGCACCTGAGCTACTGCTTTCACGGCTGCTGCTGTGGCCGCACCGACAAGGGCTACGTGGCTGCGCCCGTGGACACCTATAAGGACGAGTGGACCCGGCGCAAGATCCGCAATCAGGTCCATCTGACCAAGGCCGGCTGTCTGGGTCCCTGCGCGCTGTCGAACGTGGCCCATCTGGTCTTCGACGGGCACGACGTGTGGTTTCACTCGGTCAACGACGCCTGGCTGGTCGTGGCGATCTTCGACTACATCAGCGCCATGCTGGAGGCCGACGGGTTCCTGCCGCCTCCACCGGAACTGCTGGAATACACCTTCAACTACTACACCTGGGACGCGGCCAGCGCCCTGCCTATGGCCGGACGCACCGATCCTGCCGTGGCGGTCTCCCAGCCACCGGACGCCCTGTCAGGCGTGGCGTTCCTGACCCACGCGGATACTGACCTGCTGAACCTGCGTGCGGCCCAGGAAACCCTGCCGGCCGATTTCGGTCCGGTCACCGGCGTCCCGCTCGGCGGCGTGCGCAGCGAGGCCCAGATGGCCACCCTGCTGTCCGGCGAGGTGGGGCGCGCGCAGGTGGTGCTGGTCCGTATTCACGGCAAATTCAGCGCGGTGCCGGGCGCCGAGCTGCTGCTGGCGCACGCGCGCAAGGCCGGTCAGGCGCTGCTGTTGGTCAGTGGGACCGGCGAGCCGGACGCCGAACTTGCCGCACTGAGCCTCGCGCCAGCCCACACGCTGGACACCGCCCGGACGTACCTCGCGGCCAGCGGCTGGCAGAACACCCGCGAACTGCTGCTTTCACTGTCCGACACCCTGCGCCTGACCGCTTACGGCGCCGCCCCGCCCCTGGCCCTTCCGGAGCACGGCGTCTATCACCCGGAGCTGCCTGAGAACGCCACGCTGGCGGACTGGCATCAGCGCCGCGACCCGGCCCGGCCGGCGGTGGGCGTGCTGTTCTACCGGGCCCACGCCCTGAGCGGCAACACCGGCTTCATCGACGCCCTGGTGGGCGCATTCGAGGAAGCTGGGGCCGACGCCCTGCCCGTGTTTACCACCAGCCTCAAGGACGTGGACGCGCACGGCGACCCCAAAGCGTTCGGGCTGCTGCGTGGTGAGGTGGACGCCGTGATTTCCACGCTGTCGTTTGCCATGGCTGACGTTCAGGCAGGCGAGATCACGGCCGCCGGGGAGAACGTGGGGGCGCTCGCCCGCCTGAACGTGCCGGTCGTGCAGGGGCTGACCAGCGGTGGAGCGCGCGGACCATGGGAGACCAGCTCGCGTGGCCTGAGCCCGCTGGACACCGCCATGAACGTGGCCCTCCCTGAATTCGACGGGCGGATTATCGGTGTGCCGTTTGCTTTCAAGGAGCAGGACGGTGCGGCCCGCCGGCTGGCGGCCGATCCGGAGCGCACGGCCCGGCTGGCTGGCATCACCGTTCGGCTCGCGGCCCTGCGGCACAAGCCCAACGTGGACAAAAGAATTGCCTTCGTGTTCACCAACAGCACCGCCAAGGCCTCGCAGGTCGGGAACGCGGTGGGGCTGGATTCAGCAGCCTCGCTGCTGCTGGTGCTGCGCGCCCTGAAGGGGGACGGCTACACCGTCGGTGACCTGCCTGCCACGTCCGATGAGCTGATGCACCGCCTGATCGAGCGCACCAGTTACGACACGACCCTGCTGACCCCATCGCAGCTGGCTCAGGCGGCCGCCCGGGTTCCGGCGGCAACCTACGAGCAGTGGTTCGCGGAGCTGCCCGACACCATGCAGCGGCGCATGCGTCAGCAGTGGGGCGCGCCTCCCGGGGAAGCTTACGTGCATGATGGGTCGCTGGCGCTGGCGGGGCTGCACTTCGGAAACGTCTTCGTGGCATTGCAGCCCCCGCGCGGTTACGGCATGGACCCGGACGCCATCTACCACACGCCGGACCTGCCGCCCACCCACCACTACTTCGCCCTGTACCGCTGGCTGCGAGAGCCTGCCGCCTCCGGAGGATTCGGCGCCGACGCCATGGTGCATGTCGGCAAGCACGGCACCCTGGAATGGCTGCCGGGCAAGGGTGTGGGCCTCAGCGAGAAGTGCTTTCCGGACGCCGTGCTGGGCGACCTGCCGCTGTTCTACCCCTTCGTGATCAACGACCCCGGCGAGGGCACCCAGGCCAAACGCCGCGCGCACGCCACGATCCTGGACCACCTGCCGCCCCCGCTGACCCGGGCCGACACCTACGGTCCGCTGGCCGAACTGGCCGCCCTGGTCGACGAGTATTACCAGCTGGAACTCCTGGACCCCAGCAAACTGCCGCTGTTGCAGGGCCAGATCTGGGACCTGGTGCAGCAGGCGGACCTGGGCACGGACCTGGGCAGCATGCTGCGGCGCGATCATGGCGACCACGTGCACGAATGGGACGAGGATTACACCGAAGAAGGCGTGCCGGTAACCCTCAGCGAGATGAACGGTGCCGACGTGGCGCACCTGCTTGAAGACATCGACGGCTACCTGTGCGAGCTGGGCGCGGCGCAGATCCGGGGCGGCCTGCACACCCTGGGCCTGCCACCGCAGGGAGAGGCGCTGGCCGAAATGTTGCGCGCGCTGACCCGGCTGTCCAACGCGGAAGTGCCGGGCCTGAACGCCGGGCTGTGCGAGGTTCTGGGGCTCGACCTGAACCGTCTGCTGGACACCCCTGGCGAGCGCTTCGATGCTCCGGCGGTTCTGGATTCACTGGCTGGCCGGCCGGTCCAGACCCACGGTGACGCGCTGGAAGTCCTGGACGAACTTGCCCTGCACCTGTACCAGGCGCTGGCTGACCACAACTTCGACCCGCAGGCGACCGGGGACGTGCTGGCCCACACCCTGGGGGAACGGGACGACTACGGCCCCCTGCCCCTGACCCTGAAGTACGTCTGCGAGGCTCTCAAACCCAACCTGGACGCTACCACCGCCGAGATCACGTACCTGCTTGCCGGACTTTCCGGGCGTTACGTACCGGCGGGACCGAGCGGCGCTCCGTCGCGGGGGCAGGCGCATATCCTGCCGACCGGTCGCAACTTCTATGCGGTGGACCCGCGGGCCCTGCCGTCGCAGGCGGCCTGGACCGTCGGCAGCCAGCTGGCGCGCGAGGTGCTGTCACGCCATCAGCGTGAAACCGGCGCCTACCCCGAGCACGTGGCGATCAGCGTGTGGGGCACCAGCAACATGCGCACCCAGGGCGACGACATCGCCGAGATTTTCGCGCTGCTGGGCGTGCGCCCGGTATGGCACCCGCAGAGCCGCCGCCTGGACGGGGTGGAGCTGATTCCGCTTTCCGAGCTGGGCCGGCCGCGCATCGACGTGACCGTGCGGATCAGCGGCTTTTTCCGTGACGCCTTTCCGCACCTGATCTCACGGCTGGACGAAGCCTTTGCACTCGCTATGCACGCCGACGAGGACCCGGAGCAGAACTATCCGCGCAAGCACTTCCTGGCTGACCTGGAAGGCCGCCTGCAGGACCTGCCGCCGGAGGAGGCCGAAGCCCGCGCGGCCTACCGGGTGTTTGGCAGCGCGCCGGGCACGTACGGGGCCGGCATCCTCGACCTGATTCATGAAGGCAACTGGCAGGGAGAGGAGGACTTCGCGCAGGTGTTCGTCAACTGGGGCGGCTACGCCTACACGGCCGCCGAGCAGGGCACTGACGCCCGCGAGGACTTCCGGGCGCGCCTCTCGCAGACGCAGCTGGTGCTGCACAATCAGGACAACCGCGAGCACGACATCTTCGACAGCGACGACTACCTGCAGTTCTTCGGCGGCATGATCGCTTCGGTGCGCCACCTCAGCGGCGCGCAGCCGCGCGGCTACTTCGGCGACAGCGCCAACCCCGAGCGGGCCCGCGTGCGTGACCTGAAGGAAGAATCGCTGCGGGTGTACCGCTCACGGGTGGTGAATCCCAAATGGCTCGACGGCATCCGGCAGCATGGGTACAAGGGAGGGCTGGAGCAGACGGCCACCGTGGACTACCTGTTCGGCTTCGACGCCACCGCCGGGATTGCGCACGATTTCATGTACGAGGGCATCGCGCAGGCCTACGCGCTCGATCCGGTCAATCAGGCCTTTTTGCGCGACAGCAACCCCTGGGCGCTGAACGCCATCGCCACCCGGCTGCTGGAAGCTGAGGGACGCGGGCTGTGGTCGCCGGAGCCCACGACGCTGGCAGCCCTGCAGGGCCTGCTGGTGGAAAGTGAAGGTCTGCTGGAAGACCGCGGCGAAACAGCGCGGGTGAGCGGATGAGCCCACAGATTCAGTACCCGCTGAGTGCGGTGGCGCATCAGCCCGAACTGCTGCTGGCGCTCTCGCTGCTGGCGGTGGCTCCGGAACTCGGTGGCGTCCTGATCCGGGGCGACCGCGGCGCAGCGAAAAGCACTGCCGCGCGCGGCCTGGCGTCGTTGCTGCCCGCACGTCAGGACGGCGAGGCGGCGCCGTTTGTCAACCTGCCCCTGGGCGCCAGTGAGGACCGGGTGGTGGGCAGCCTGGACCTGGACGCCGCACTGCGCGGTGAGGCCCGGCTCAGGGGCGGCCTGATCGCCGCAGCCCACGGCGGCGTGCTGTATATCGATGAGGTCAACCTGCTTCCCGACCATCTGGTCGACGTCCTGCTGGACGCCGCGGCCATGGGCGTTCACCGGGTGCAGCGCGACGGCCTGAGCGTCGAGCAGCCCGCCCGCTTTGCCCTGGTGGGCAGCATGAATCCCGAAGAGGGAGCGCTGCGGCCTCAGTTTCTGGACCGCTTCGGCCTGTGCGTGGATGTCCAGGCCCCACGGGAAGCGGCGCAGCGCGCGGACATCATGCGCAGGCGCATGGCTTTCGAGACGGACCCGGACGGTTTTCAGGCCACCTGGCACCCGCAGGAGACCGCCCTGCGTGAGCGGCTGCACGCAGCCCGGCAGCGGCTGCCGGGAGTCACCCTGCCGGACGCCCTGCTCACGGCGATCGCCACCCTCAGTGCCGACTCTGGTGTACGGAGCCTGCGTGCCGATCTGGTTTTGCACCGCGCTGCGAGGGCCCTGGCCGCGCTGGAGGGACGCGCTCAGGTCCACGAAGATGATCTTCATCAGGTTGCTCCGCTGGTTCTGGTTCACCGCCGAGACCCCCGCCTGGCACCGCTGCCGCCGCCCCCGTCCCGGCCACCACCGCCTGAACCTCCCTCCACCCACAGCGAGCCGCCGGAGCCCGAGTCGGACGAGAGCAGCGACCAACACTCCGCCCCAGATACCCAGGAATCCTCAAACTTGCAGGAAGCTCCAGAAACACCGGAAGACGTCCTGCCGCCCACACCCGGAAGTGCTCCGGTACGTCTGGCTGCCCTTCCAGCCCCAGGCCGGCATCCGGGTGGTGCGGCCCAGGGGCGGGTGGTGAGAGCTGCGCCTGATTCGCAGACCAGCCGCCTGGCCCTGCCTGACACCCTTCGCGCTGCCCTGCTACGCAGCGGCGGAAAGCCGTTTGAGCTGTCCCGCGCCGATTTCCACACACCGGTTCACGAGAAGCGCGGAGGCCGGCGGGTGCTGTTTGTCGCTGACACCAGCGGCAGCATGGGCGCGCAGGGCCGCATGGGCGCGGTCAAAGGCGCCATGCTGGCGGTGCTGGAGCAGCAGGCGCGGCGTGACCGGGTGGCCCTGATCACCTTCCGTGCGACGGGAGCGGTACGGGCGCTTGAATGGACTGCCGACGCCACGCTGGCCGAGGCGGCAATCACGGCAGCCCCGACCGGAGGCCGCACTCCGCTGGCCCACGCGCTGGTCCTGGCGCGCGAGGTTCTGGCCACCGAACCCGGCGCCGAACTGGTGCTGTTCACCGATGGCCGGGCCAACGTGGCGCTCTCACCGTCGGGTGACGCCTGGGCCGACGCGCTGGAAGCCGCCCGCGCCCTGGGTGGTGTTCCGGCGCTGGTGGTGGACACCGAAGCCGGGCATGTGCGGCTGGGCCGCGCCGGGGCCCTGGCTGAAGTGCTGGGCGCGCGCGTGCAGCCACTCTGGCCCACACCAGTGGGGGCCCCGTGAAACGCATTGTGCTGGCCGCGCCTCATTCCGGCAGCGGCAAAACCACCGTCGCGTCGCTTCTGTGCCTGGCCCTCAGGCACCGGGGCCTGCGGGTGCAGCCGTTCAAGCTGGGCCCTGATTACCTGGACCCCACCCACCTGAGCCGCGCGGCCGGCAGAGCGGCCCGCAACCTCGACTCGTTCCTGCTGCCGCCTTCCAGGCTGAGCGAGCTGTTCGCCCGGGCGGCCGCGCAGGCCGACGTCAGCGTGCTGGAGGGCGTCATGGGCCTGTATGACGGCCGCAGTCCGCTGAGTGACGAGCATTCCACCGCTGATCTGGCGCGGTTGCTGAGCACTCCCGTGATTCTGGTGATCGACGCCGGCGGCATGGCCCGGACCGTCGCGGCGATCGCCGCTGGCCTGCGGGACTTCGGGACCGGGGTTCACGTTGCCGGCGTGATCCTCAACCGGGTGGGCAGCGAACGTCACGCCGAGCTGTGTGAAGCGGCCCTGGCCCAGGTGAACCTGCCGGTGCTGGGCTTCGTGACGCGGGACGAGGCGCTGCATCTGCCTTCACGGCACCTCGGGCTGCTCAGCGCCGAACAGGCCAGCTGGGACGAGGCGGCGGCCCTGAACGCCGCCCGGCACCTCCGACTGGACGACATCTTGAGCGCCGCGCAGGTGCCGCCCTTGCCTGCAGCCCAGGTTCAGGCTCCTGCACAGCCGGTGGCGCGAATTGGGTATGCCATTGACGAGGCCTTTCATTTCTACTACCCCGACGCCCTGGATGAACTCCGGGTGGCCGGTGCAGAGCTGGTGCCGTTCAGTCCACTGCGCGACCCGGAACTGCCCGCCGGCATCGGCGGCCTGCTGCTGGGCGGCGGCTACCCGGAGGCTCACGCGGCGCAGCTCTCGGCGAACGTATCCATGCGCCAGAGCGTCCGGGATTTTGCAGCGTCCGGACGGCCGGTGGTCGGCGAGTGCGGAGGGTTGATGTACCTCGCCGAGTCGCTGCAGGACCTTGAAGGGCAGACCCATGAACAGTGCGGGGTCATTCCCTACCGCACCCGCATGCAGGGCCGTCTGACGCTAGGGTACCGCGACGCCACCGCCCTGCACGCCACGCCTCTGGCGCCTGGGGGTTCGACCCTGCGTGGGCACGAATTTCATTACAGCGCACTGATGCACGAACCCACCCGCCCGGCCTATCGCTGGACGGCCCACGACGGCAGCGAGGTTCTCGAAGGCTACGCCCATGGCAATGTGCTGGCCAGCTACCTGCACCTCCATTACGCCGCCGACCCGGCAACAGCCCGCCGACTGGTAATGGCCTGCAGGCCGGAGCCCGGCGTACCGGAGCCCAGTTCATGAGCCGCCGGGCGCTGCTGCTGGCCCTGGCTCTGGACGCCCTGGGTGAACCGCCCCCCCGCTGGCACCCGGTGGTGTGGATGGGCAACTACCTGAGCTGGGCGCGGCGTGGCTGGCGCGCCCGGACGTCTGCTGGGCAGCTCCGAGAAGGCGCTGTGAGCTGGGGGCTTGGCGCGGGCATGGCTGGAATGGCAGGTCTGCTCGCCGCGCGGGGACCGTGGTGGGTGCAGGGCGCGGCGCTCAAACCTCTCTTGGCACGAAAGGCCCTGTTTGACGCCGTGGCCGAGGTGCGGGCCGCGCTGGTCCGGGACGACCTGCGTGAGGCGCGCCGTCTGCTGGCGTGGCATCTGGTCAGCCGGGACACTTCACAGCTGAGTGCTAGCGAGGTTGCTGGGGCGGCCATAGAAAGCCTCGCCGAGAACCTTTCGGACAGTGTCGTGGCGCCTCTGCTGGCCTTCCGCGTGGGCGGCCTGCCTCTGGCATCGACCTACCGCCTGTGCAATACCGCCGACGCGATGTGGGGGTACCGCACACCGGAACTGGAGTGGACCGGCAAGACGGCCGCGCGGGCCGACGATCTGCTGAATCTAGCGCCCGCGCGCCTGACGGCCCTGTGCACGCTGGTGGCCTCGGGGGGCCGGGGGCTCGGGGTCTGGGTGCGCGACCGCGGGCGTACCAGCAGCCCGAACGCCGGGCATCCCATGAGTGCCTTTGCGGGCGTGCTGGACGTACAGCTCGACAAACGCGGCGTCTATGTTCTGAACCCTGGGGGCCGCGAACCCACCGCCGGGGACGTGCGACACGCCTTGGGGCTGGCCCGCACGACGCTGTTCGTGGCTGTGGTCGTTCTGCTGCTGCCAGGACCTCGCACCGTGGGGAGCCGTAGCCGCGCATGACCAGAGTTTTCTTGTATGGCACATACGCCAGCAGCTCCGCACAGCTTGCGGGAGGCCAGCCGTGACCCTTCCGCCTCTGCTGCCGCGCGCTCCACACGGCGGGCCGACTTCCGCGTCCTTTGCTGGCCTCGACTTCAGTGTCAACACCAATCCGTTCGGCCCGAACCCAATCCTGCTTGAAGCGGTGCAGCGCGCAGACCATGGGCAGTACCCCGACCCGACGTACCGGGCCGTCAGAGAAACCCTGGCCGCCTGGCACGGCGTGGTGCCGGAGTGCGTCGCCCTGGCGGTCGGCGTCTCCGACCTGCTGCACCGGCTGGTGCGCGCCTTTCTGCCGCCTGGGGGAACGCTGCTGAGCCTGCACGCCCCGTTCGGCGAACTTGCCCGCGCCGCCGCCCTGCAGCGGGCCAGCGTGCGGGTGGTCGATACGCTGCCCACAGTGCTGCCTCCAGGCACGCGACTGGTGTATGTCGGTCATCCCCACAACCCCACCGGCCGGCGGCTGTCCGCTGCAAAACTTCAGATGCTGGCAGGCGTGTGCACAGGTGCCGGCGCCCTGCTGCTGCTCGACGAGGCCTATGCCCCCTTCCTGCTGGATGAAGCCGGGATTCAGGGAGCCGCTGTCGTGCGCCTGATTTCTCCGGGTAAAGCTCATGGGCTGGTCGGCGCCCGGCCTGGATATGCGCTGGCAGCGCCGGACGTGGTCGCGCAGCTTGAGAACCTTGCACCTGCCTGGCACGTTCCTGCCGGCACAGCGGCGTTGCTGGCCACCCTGCCTGAGGCCCAGCCATTTCTGTCGGAGACACTGCCGCGCGTCCGTGACCTTGCCTCCACACTCGCGGCTGATCTGAGGCATCTGGGGCAGGTGGAACACCACGGCACTCCGTACATGACCCTCAACGTAAATCAGGGGTCTGCCGTTGCATCCAGCCTGCTCGACCATGGGGTCCGGGTCCGCGACTGCAGCAGCTTCGGCCTGCCAGGATGCATCCGGGTCAGCACCCGAAGCGCCACTGAGAACGACATGCTGCTCAACGCATTGTCAGTGGTGATGGCCAGCACGTAACCGTTGACGTGCCGATCATGCCCTTTGGGGAGGTGGTTCTCACCCCGCAGGTGTGCATATGCCCGCAGAGCAGATTGCCCAGGGGCCAGGAATTCTGACCGTACCGTTCGTTACGAGCACCCGTTTCGCTTGACATGCCACCTGTAAGCGCTTACAGTCTCCTTACCGATGGAACCGACGATCAAAGATGTTGCCCAGAGAGCCAAGGTCTCTACGGCGACGGTTTCACGGGTCCTGAACGGACAGCACTGGGTCGCGGAGCAAACCAAAGCTGCCGTCCTCCAGGCTGTGCAGGAACTGAACTACAAACCCAATGCAGTCGCCCGCAGCCTGATGAACGCGCAGACCAAAACCCTGGCGATCCTCTTTCCCAACGTCTCTGACATGTTCTCCGGTACGGTCCTCAGCGGAATTGAGGATGCGGCCCACGAGCGCGGATTCAGCGTCATCGTCTGCAAAACGGGCGGCGGCCACGACCGCACCTTGAGTTACCTCCAGCTTTTAGCGGAAAAGCGGGTGGATGGAATTATCTTCGCCAGTGAAGTTTTGCGTGAGGAGTACTCCAGCTTCGTCCAGCAGGTGCGCATTCCACTCGTCGTCCTCTCGGGCGAGAGTGTTCAGCCTGAAATTCCGACCATCCGCTGCAATGACCATCAGGCCGCGTACGCTGCCACTTCCTACCTGATCGGTCAGGGACACGAGCATATCGGGATGCTCTACGGCGGGGCCCATGAGACACCAGAGCAGAATGGCCGCCTGACAGGCTTCCATGAGGCGCACCGTGATCATGGCCTGGTTGTGGTACCTGAACACGTGCTGTGCCTGGAAGGCTTTGCTTTCAAGGACGGTCAGGCTGGCGGTGCACGCCTGCTGCATCAGGCAAAAGGCCTGACCGCGATCTTCGCGAGCAGCGACGAGCTGGCCCTGGGGGTCATGTCCGCAGCCTACGCGCGGGGCATTCAGGTTCCTTCGGATCTGAGCGTGATGGGTTTCGACGACCTCCCGCTTGCCGAGATGAGCATCCCTCCCCTGACGACCGTACGGCAGCCCCTCTATGGGATGGGTCGGCGCGCCGCGACCATGCTGCTTGACCATATCCAGGACATTAAAAAGCTGGAAGGACACGCGGTTTTCCCAACAACGATCATAGAGCGGAAAAGTGTGCGCCGGCTCTAGGTTCTGATTATTTTTGTCTCAACCTGTAAGCGCTTACGGGACAAAAGTCCCTGATGTCACTCAGCAAAGGAGCGACCCGCATGGCCTGGTGGAAAGAAAGTGTGGTGTATCAGATCTACCCTCGTTCGTTTTTTGACACGGATGGCGACGGTATCGGCGACTTACGTGGTATCACCGCGAAGCTGGACTACCTGCAAACCCTCGGCGCAGATGTCATCTGGCTGTGCCCCGTCTACCAGTCCCCCAACGACGACGGCGGCTATGACATCAGCGACTACCGCGCAATCATGGCCGAGTTCGGCACCATGGCAGACTTCGACGAACTCCTTGCCGAGATGCACCAACGTGGCATGCGGCTGATCATGGACCTTGTCGTGAACCACACCAGCGACGAGCACCCCTGGTTCGTCGAGGCACGCAAATCAAAGGACAACCCCTTCCGGGACTTCTACATCTGGCATCCGGGAAAGGAGGGCGAACCACCGAACAACTGGGGCTCGCACTTCGGCGGCTCTGCCTGGAAGTACGACCCAGGGACGGAGGAGTACTTCCTGCATCTCTTCTCCGAGCGGCAACCCGACCTCAACTGGGAAAACCCCCGCGTTCGCGAGCAGGTCTACGACATGATGACTTTCTGGCTGGACAAGGGCGTGGACGGCTTCCGGATGGACACCATCAACATGCTCTCCAAAGCCCCGGGCTTTCCTGAGGCATCCGCGCGGGGCAGCGAGCGGTACGTCCTGGCCGAAGAACACTTCCTCAATGGTCCACGACTGCTGGAGTACCTGCGCGAGATGCACGAGCGGGTGCTCTCAAAGTACGACGTGCTCACCGTCGGGGAGGCACCGGGAGTCAGCCCTGAACTCGGGGTCACCTACACGCACGAGACCGAAGGCGTGCTGAGCATGATCTTTCAGTTCGAGCACATGGCGCTCGACAGTGACCCCAGTCATCCCACCCCCAAGTGGAGCAAGGTGCCCTGGAGTCTTGCCGAACTGAAGCGCATCACCTCCCGCTGGCAGGACGCCCTGCATGGTCAGGGCTGGAACAGCCTGTACCTCTCCAACCATGACGTGCCACGCCTGGTCTCCCGGTTCGGCAACGACCGCCTCTACCGGGTGGAATCCGCCAAACTCCTCGCCACGTTCCTGCACACCCTGCAAGGCACCCCCTACATCTACCAGGGGGACGAGATCGGCATGACGAACGTTCAGTTCAGCAGCATCGAGGACTACCGGGACGTCGACACGCTGAATTTCTACCGCGAACAGGTGCACCAGCAGGGCCAATCGTCCGCCGAGACCCTGGCCATGATCCACGCCAAAGGCCGCGACAACGCCCGCACTCCCATGCAGTGGAATACCCAGCCGAACGCCGGTTTCACGACGGGGACGCCCTGGATCAGGGTCAATCCGAGCCATACCGAGATTAATGTCGAAGCAGCGTTGCAGGACCCAGACTCGATCTTCTGGTACTACCGCGAGCTGATCCGGCTGCGCCGCACACACCCGGTGATCGTCTCCGGCCGCTACGACCTGATCCTGCCGGACCATCCTCAGGTGTACGCCTACACCCGGACGGCGGAGCAGCAACAGCTGCTGGTGCTTCTCAACTTCAGCCTGGACACAGTCACGCTTCCCTGGCCAGGCGAGCTTCCCTCACCCTCCACACAGTTGCTGCTTGCCAATTACCTGGCGCCGCAGCAGCCGGAAGAACACCTGACCCTCCGCCCTTACGAAGCGCGGGTGTACCTCACCTGCCTCCACGGGGGTGATGGCCTGAACTGACCCACCCTGCGGCCCTCGGTTCCTGTCCCATAGGAGCGTTCCAGGGTCAGCCGCTCCAACGTCAGCCGTTCTGCACCCGCACGCGTCGTTCGCCACCTGACCAGCTTTCCTGCAGAGACCAGATGCTAGGCCACCCGATCACTCCCCGCCCGTTGCGATTGACCCCCAAGGAGGGAACCATGAAAAGACCGATGACTGTCCTGAGTTTGACCGCCGCTATTGTCACCGCCCAGGCTGGAGCCGCCACGGTAACAATCGATTGCGGAGCTGGCACCGGTTACGACCTGTGCAAGGAGGGCGTGAACCGCTGGGCCAAAAAGACAGGCAACACAGCCAAGTTTTTCGAAAGTCCCAACAATTCCACGGACCACCTCGGCCTGATCCAGCAGCAGCTTGCCGCCAAGAGTGCCGACATCGACGTCTACCTGATCGACATCGTCTGGCCAGGCCTGCTGGCCGATCAACTTGTGGACCTGAAGGGGAAGGTGCCTGCCTCCGAGCTCAAGCAGCACTTCAAAGGCATCGTGGATGCAAACACTGTGAACGGCAAGCTTGTCGCCATCCCGTGGTTCACGGACGCAGGCCTCCTGTACTACCGCACGGACCTGCTGAAGAAGTACGGCTACAAGGCGCCGCCCAGGACCTGGGCCGAACTCAGGACCATGGCACAGAAGATCCAGGCAGGAGAACGAAAGACGAATAAGGCCTTCACAGGATTCGTCTTCCAGGGCCGGAACGGCGAAAGCCTGACCTGCGACGCGCTGGAGTGGGTCGCGTCCTTCGGCGGCGGGACCATCGTGGATGACTCCGGGAAAATCACCATCAACAACCCCAAAGCTGCCCAGGCGCTCGACACGGCGGCAAGCTGGATTCGTGACATTACCCCCGCCGGGGTCATCGCGTACGACGAGGAACAGTCCCGCGGCACCTTCCAGTCAGGAAACGCCGCCTTCATGCGCAACTGGCCCTACGCCTGGGCTTTGGGTCAGAGTGAGGACTCGCGCGTCAAAGGCAAGATCGGCGTGGCCGCCCTCCCCGCTGGACCCGGCGGCAAGCCAGCTGCGACCCTGGGTGGCTGGAACCTTGCGGTCAACACCTACTCCAAAAACCAGGCCGCAGCCATTGACCTGATCCGCTACCTCACCAGCCCTGAGGAGCAGAAGATTCGCGCAACCGCACCGGGAGCTTCTTTCAATCCCACCGTGCAGGCGCTGTACAAGGACCCCCAGGTCCTGAAGGTCAATCCCTTCTACAGCAGCCTGATCAGCGTGTTTACGAACGCGGTCGCGCGTCCGTCCGGCCCGACCAAGGGCAAGTACAATCAGGTCTCACAAGCGTTCGCCAACGCTGCGAGCAGTGTGCTCAACCGCAAGGCCACTGGTCAGGCAGCCGTTGCCCAGCTCTCGACTGAGCTTTCTCGGATCAAGGGCCGGGGCTGGTAAGCCCGCACGACACAGGTATTGGGCTCGGACTTGAAGATTTTGGGGAACGCCCGTGTATCGCGCGTTCTCCATCTGTGTGCAGCAAGGGTAAGGCAGCACCGGACGCACTGTGTGCCCTGGACCACCAGTGGGAAGTGTGGTTGCGCCTACAGGACTTGAGGAGGGCATCGGGCCGCTGGACCTCAATGGCGGCGCACGGCGCGAGAGTGGCTTCAGGACGTCCCACTGACAGGCTTACTCACCACCGCGGTGCTTTCGAATATGCCTTGTCACGCAGTCTCGGTCCAGTTCCTATGCCGAAGATCCGTCCTGATGATGACCTTCGCGCAGGATGTCGCGGCTGGTCAGTCGCTTGAAATGGGGTGCCAGCCATTCACTCCTGTAGTGGAACGAGGGACCGTTGCTTTGCGCAGAGCAGCACTGGCCAGATCGTAAAACCCGGTCAGTTCCTTGCTGTTCGGGTAAGCCCGCAGCGCCCGCTGGGTGACGTCCACCGTCTTCTGGTGCTGCCCTGCCTGGGTCCAGGCTTCAAAGGCTTCCTGACGGTACAGGAAGTACACCGTGGGCACACCCAGACGAACCGCGCGGTCGAAGGACTCGGTGGCGGCCCGAACGTCGCCCAACCGGAGCTGAGCCTTGGCCAGTCCCCACCAGGCATAAGGGTCATTTGGCCGGGCTTTGACGTCCTGCTCGCCATGCTGCCTGAGGTGCTGCCAGTTTGCGGCTGCGCTGAAATCAGCGCCCAGAATCTGACGCACTTCCGCTTCCCGGGCAGGCGGGTAAGCCACCAGATACTCGCCGTTGTAGTACTGCCACAGGGCCATCAGCTGCGCAGTGCTCAGGCGCAGCGAGGGGCCAAGCAAGGGATCACTGATCAGAAACTGTCCTTTGCTGTAGCCGTAGACCGTGCGGAAGTGAGCCACATTGCTGCCGGTTTGCAGACGTTGTTGCAGCACGACCGGAAAACCACGGGCGACCAGGGCACGGACCAGTTCAGCGTCGCCGGCATACCGGATCACGCTACGAAGGCCAGCCCGGCCCAGGTATCCGGCGAGTTCCAGGCTCGTCACCTGCGGATCGCCGGGGTAATCCTTCATGGCGTTCGCCGCCTGAGCCTGCGTCACCTGGGTGCCGTAGTACCCAAGGAGCGTGATTGCCGTTACGGGTGCACAATTGTTCAGGGCCTGAAACTCATGACGAATATTTTTGAGCGTCACACTGACCGGTTGAGCAGACGCGGCGCTCCACCCGCACCACAACAGCAGCATCCAGCGAAGGGGCATGCGTCATTTTCCTCGGGGTTGCTCTTCCTAAGGTGCTGCTTGTATTGCGATCTCTTGCGAAACATTTCACCCATAAAAGGACCTGCCAACCAGGTTCTGCGTTCGACGCGCATGATGCACCGGCGTTTTATAGGGCACGCTATAAATTGACACCGATTTGAGGTGGCTGAAGATCACCAAGTGCTGTCCACCGCGTCCAGGTAGTGAGATGAATTATCCCTGTTGTCCACACTTGCTTGATATGGGACGGCACGACCTGTATGGCAGGGGTACCATGATCCTATGAACCCCGTGCGGGAATGGAACTGGAAGAGCGGCGCATGGCTCTTGGGGGCGTTGCTACTGGTGGTTCTGGTCTATCAGCTGTCTGGAACGCATCTGGAGGCGTATCAGGTTGAGCTCAGCTTGATCTCAATGATCCTTATGGTGCTCTATGCGACCGACCGGACCTTTGTGCTGTGGCGACGAGGGGATTACCGCATGGCACTGGGAAACGCGTTCTTCTGCACTGTCGCGCTCATGCTGCAAGCCCGTTCCTTACTTATGATGGTGCGCTCTTGAAAACGGCCTGGGGCCCAGGCTGGCAACAAGTGGTTTGAACCTAGGCCGTATAGAGCCCAGCGAGCAGCTGAGGCACCACCACTGTGTCTCAGCCCGAGAACCCGAGGAGGTGGTAGATCAGGGTTGGAATCCCGAAGCGGTCCGTCGTCTGAAAGTGCATCTGTTTCGTGTCGTCGATACCTGGATGAAATCCGGACCCTGCTTTGGTAGACAGGCGCCGCAACGTAGACCCGCTGCATACTTGCAATGCTCTGCGCATAGCGCGCTATAATGACCAGCATCAAAGGCGGCCTTCGGGTCGCTTTTTCATTGACCCCCCCGCGCACTGGTCCTGACCATAGTTGTGCTAAGGCACGACCCGGAAGATATCCTCCCGAAATTACGGTCCCAAGCGGGCCAGAAATCATGGTCCATAATGGTCAGATCATGTGGCCGTACAACGCAAGACCGAACCATACATTCGTGACCTTGACCAACCGTACGGCAGTGAACGCGTACCGGCAGGAAGCCCAGATCGTCCCGTTGAGCAGCGGTCCCATGTACGCTTTTTCCGTTCCGTTCTGCATGCCCGTGGTACGTGCTGGCGTAGGGTGCAGAAACAGCCGCGCCCCCGCTCCCGATAAGCACGTTCAGCTCACAGGCTTCCTTCACGCCGCGCACCATAAAACCCGCATTCTGGACGGATTCGCCGGGGTGGACGCATGAGTGCTCCTGGACCATCAGACAAGGTGACGACTTCTCTGGAGCAGGTGAACACCTGGGCGGAGCACCACCTCCCCGAGCTCACGAAGCTGGCCACTGAGATCTGGCATCACGCTGAACTCCGGTACGAGGAAATGCAGTCGATGCAGGCTCAACAGCGCGTCCTGCGTGACGCTGGGTTCGAGCTGACTACCGGAGTGGCGGGCATCCCCACCGCCTTCAGCGCGCAGGTCGGCTCCCATGGCCCAGTGGTGGCGCTTCTCGGCGAATATGACGCCCTTTCTGGGCTCAGCCAGCGGGCCGGCGTGGCCGTGCCCGATCCCCTTCATCCAGGAGGCAATGGTCACGGCTGTGGCCATCACCTGCTTGGTACTGCGGCCCTTGGCGCCGTGCTGGTATTGCGAGACTACCTCCAGGCCAGCGGCCAGCCAGGCATCGTCCGGTACTACGGATGCCCCGCAGAGGAAGGCGGATCCGGGAAGACGTTCATGGTCCGTGAAGGCGTATTCGATGATGTCAGCTTCGCGTTGACCTGGCATCCCGCCACAACCAATACATTGTTTCCGGGCCGGTCCCTGGCGAACATCCAGTGCGCGTTCCATTTCAGCGGAATTGCGGCCCACGCATCCGCCGCTCCCCATCTGGGCCGCAGCGCACTGGACGCCGTCGAACTGATGAACATCGGGGCCAACTACCTGCGAGAGCATCTGCCGCCCGCCGCAAAACTGCACTACGCTGTCACAAACACGGGAGGCACCTCGCCCAACGTGGTGCAGGCGGAAGCAGAAGTGCTGTACCTGATGCGCGCTGTGGACGATCAGGCCACCAGGGCAGTTTTTGACCGCGTGCAGGACGTAGCCCGGGGCGCCGCGCTCATGACAGGCACCCGGCTCACCTTAAAGTTCGAAAAAGCCTGTAGCAGTTTTCAGGCCAACCAGGCTCTGTCGGAAGTGGTTTCACGGATCCTGGGGCAGGTGGGAGCACCCACTTTCGATGACGCCGATGAAGTGTTCGCCGCGCAGATCCAGGCCACCCTTCCGCCCGAGGCCATTCAGGGTGACCGGCAGGTGCTGCGCTCCGGAAAAAGCTCAGCGGTCTTCGCCCGGGATGTCATTCCATACAGCGCTGAGAAGGCTCAGGAGCTGCTGCCAGGATCGACCGATGTCGCCGACGTCAGCTGGGTCGCGCCCACGGCCCAGTTCATGGCGGCCTGCTACGCCCTGGGCACCCAGGCTCATTCCTGGCAGCAGGTGGCGCAGGGCCTGGAACCCGCGGCCTTCAAGGGCATGTTGCAGGCAGTCAAGGTCCTGGCGGGAACGGCCATCACCGTGCTGGAAGATCCGGAGCTGTTGGCTCAGATTCGGGAAGAGCATGCCACGCGGCGAGCTGAAGTGCCTTATGTCAGTCCTATCCCAGCGGACGTGCTGCCTCCAGTGAACCGGACGTTTGAGGGTCAGGGCTAACCGATCGCCGTTTAATTCAGGAGCGATTCAATGCCGCAGCAGGGACGACTATCACGCCTATGTGACGGACACCTTTGCGCTGTCCTTGGTTTCAAAGGAGACCGTTATGTTCTCATTCCAGACCCAGGGTTATGACGTCATCGGCAGCAGCCTGCACTTCGCCGACAAACTGGACACCCTCGCCGAGTAATGCGGGAATAAGACTGATCCTCACCTCGGATTGTGCTGTCTCCATGAAACGGACCATGCTGCCAGTGGCCGGGGGCGTCAGTCACTGCCAGCCGGGCCCGCTCCTACTTCCAGCACCTGGAAGCGCTGCCCCGGGTCATCCGAAGGAGTAGTCATTTTTTCCGTTCCTGAAGGCTGCGTCCATCCTCAGTCACCAACCGGGGCGGCGGACGTCATCGTCGGGGCCGGTCTTTCGGGGCTCACTGCCGCTTACATCCTCGCGCGGTCGGGTGCTTGCGTTGTGGTGCTGGAAGCACGCGGCCACGCAGGTGGCAGAACGCTCACCCGCTCGGACGATCAGGGGCCCAGCGTGGACCTGGGCGCCACCTGGTCATGGCCGCACCAGACGCGCATCCGGCATCTCGCCCAGACACTGGGCGTTGCCCGTTTCGAGCAGTACGTGGAGGGCGACGCGATGCTAGATCTGGGGCCGCAGGGCACCGAACGTCATGCCGTGCGCTCCCCCATGGCTGGTGCCCTGCGCTCCGAACACGGCGCAGAGGCACTGAGCACCCGCCTGGCTGTAGCGCTGCCCGCAGGCAGCGTGAAGCTCGGTGTGCAGGTGACTGCTGTGCAGGTGCAGGGAGACACGGTCCTTGTCACGGCGACCGGGCGGGCTGGAGAAGCGAAGACGTTTCACGCTTCGGTGGTGATTGTCGCGTTGCCCCCCCGCCTTACGGGACAGACGATCACGTTTACGCCGGAGCTCCCCTCCGCGCTCACCCAGGTGCTGAGCGCCACCCCGACCTGGATGGGACACGCCATGAAAGCCGTCATGCGGTACGACTGCGCATTCTGGCGGGCGCAGGGCCTGTCCGGGTTCGCGGTCAGTTACACCGGACGACCCCTCCAGGAGATTCACGACGCCTCACCAGCGGACGCGGAGGCGGGCGCCCTGTTTGGCTTCTTCACCACGCATACCGGGGTGCGCCGTGCGCCTGCCCAGGAACGGCAGCACCAGGCCATGAAACAACTCGGGCGCCTGTTCGGACCGGCGGCGCTGCACCCACGGTCCTACGAAGAGATGCGCTGGAAGGCAGGAGCGGCTGTCCAGTACCGCACAGGATGAGGCGCCACAGAAGGTGTTCCCGGCGTACGGGCATCCGCTGCTGCGCGAACCCGCACTGGGTGGCCGCCTGTTGTGGGCCGGGGCGGAAACCTCGCCACTGAATGCTGAAGGGCGGGGTGCAGTCCGGCGAGCACGCCGCGCACCAGGTGCTGGCGCGACGTGCAGCGCAAAGGCAGCGGGGCGAAGAGAACAAGGGGAAGAGGCGCTCTCGCCCTCCGCGTCTGAATCAATAACCCAGGCGCCTCAGCGGGTCAGGGGACGGGACGCCGCCATGCTCATCTGCGATCGGTCACTCGGGTAGAGCCGCGCACCTTCCAGCTTCCGGATGCGTTCCTCTACCAGGTTGGTGTTGTTTCGTAGCGTCCAGGCTCCACCCTTGGCGTCTTTCACGACGACACCCGGCCCATCCGGTGCGGCGGTCCATTTGCCCTTGGTGACTTTGCCGTTCATGTCCTTCCACTCGTATGTGCCGTCCCCATTGATGCGCAGGGTGTCGCTTGCACTCGCGTACGCTACTTCATTCCAGGCCGATGTGCCGTCGGTACGGGTGTTGATTGCCATCGCTTCTCCAACCTTCCAGTCCCCGATGAAAAAGCCGGTCCAATACGGCTGGCGTTCGGTGTGCGCCACCCATCCCCAGTCGTAGAAATCATTCCACGTGGTGACCCCTGGGTCGTTCACGACGTACTGCTTCTCAAAATTGCCGCCCTGACCCGGCTGAGGCCCAACCGTGACGATGACTTTCCGTTTCCAGCCGACGCTGGTCAGAACCTGCACGACGTCACCAGCCTTAAAGGTGCCGAAAGCTGGCCATGGAGTCCTGCTGGTAGAAGCAGGAACAGCCGGTTTGGGTGCAGCCACGGGTGCTGGTGCTTTCAGCTGACACCAGCCCAACACGACACTTTCGGCATCTCCGTACAGCAGGCCCACGTAACGGTTGGTCTTGTCTGACAGCAGGAACGATATGGAGGCGCTCTCCTCATCCTCCGATTCATCCAACGATTTGAAGGTCAGCCCCCGGGCCTTGAACTGAGCGGTCAGGTCGGCACTGATCCGTTCTGCCAGGTCAGGGTTAGCCCAGACCAGGTACTCACTGGTCTGACAGCCACCGTTCTGGCCCTTGGCGAGCGTGTTCAGCACCTGCCCGAACTCGCGTGTCGCTGCCGCATCGGTCACACGGACCGCGCCGGGCGTCAGGGAAAGGCGGGTGATCGTGGAGGCTGTGGTTGGGCCCGGCTGCGCGTATACGGCAGACCAGAGCAGGACAGACAGGAGCGACAGGGCTTTTTTCATGACGTAGGGTCCTTTCATGATGAGTAGCCAGAGCGTACAGCGCGCTCACTTACGGATGACTCACGGATGCTGGGAGTGTCCTGTCGCCTGACCAGAGACGCGTGCCCACCACGTCATCTAAGGGTCCACACCAATCAGCCTCGACCAGCATTTATTCATCCAAGTGGCCGGAACGTGCTGATCGCATTCAGCCCTCCACAGTCACCCCCTTTTCACTGCGCATGTGCTTTCAGTGACGGATGGAGAAGGCCAGGGTTGGTGAGCAGCTTTTGAAGGGTCGCGGTCATGTGACCTCGTACACCTAGGCGCTGTGCTGGCAAGTGGGCAGAACGTGGGTGGTTGCCGCCCCAAGACTCTCCGGATTTCCTGCCTCATAACTTCTTCCTGCGGAGCTTCGCGTCACACTTCCAGCATCTATTATCTGCACGCCGAGCAACAACGCCTTCCAACAACCCGGAATACAGTGTGCCAACCACCTGTCGATTGGACCGCGCGGGCCTTGAACCTGGCCCGATTGTGCCGGCCGTATTTCGTCAGAGCAGCGAGATCGAGCGCCTGCTGCCCCGACCGGATTGTCGGGTCATGCGTTGGAGATGGCGGCGCTGAAGAACGAGGCAGACAGTGAACATGCTCCCAGTGTTCCGACTCCAGTCGATCCGGCCTTGACCTTGCCCCAGGGGCAGACTTCAGACTGCCCTACCTATAGGGTTGGACCCTCCGGAGGGCACGGCATGACGGATACAGCGAAGGATACAGTGGTCGGCACAGAAACTCTTACCATCGGTGCATTTGCGCGCGCCTCGCGTCTGAGTCTCAAGGCGCTGCGGCTCTACGGCGATCTCGGACTGCTTGCGCCAGCGAGGGTAGACCCGGACACGGGCTACCGCTTTTACCGCCCCGAACAGATCGGCACCGCGCGGCTGATCGGACTGCTGCGGCAACTCGACCTGCCCCTTTCGGAGATCCAGGCCGTGCTGGAAGCAGATGCCTCCAGCCGTGCGACCCGGCTGAGTGCGTTCTGGGGCCAGACCGAGCGCGAGCATAGGCAGCGACGTGCGCTGGCTCAGTACCTCATCGAAACACTGCAGGGAGAGAGCATCATGACCCAGACGTTCGCCATTGGGCAACGCTTTGTGCCCGCTCAACGCGTAGTGACCATGCCCCGGCGCCTGTACGTGGGCGAACTGAGCAACTTTATCGGCGAGGCCCGCGAACAGCTAGGTACGCTGGCAGGCGCGCAGGCGTCGGGCCCAGCCTTCGTCATCTTCTACGGTCAGGTCAACGCTGACAGCGACGGTCCGGTGGAAGTTTGCCTGCCTTTCACGGGCGTGCTGACCGTTCCCGAAGACGTGACTGTGCGCGAGGAACCCGCCCACACTGAAGCTTTCGTGGCCCTGACTCGTGAGGAGTTCGAGTTCCCCGGCATCCTGCATGCCTACGACGCTGTCGCCAGGTACGCCGGACAGCGCGGCGAATGTGAGGCCTTCTTCCCCCGCGAGGTCTACCCGGTACCCTGGAAGGGCCTGCAGGCCGACGACTTTGCTGGAGAAGTGGCCTGGCCCTTCATACCGTACGGAAAGACGCCGTGAATTCCTTTGCGCTGCACACTCCCTACACGCAGCCTGGTGAGCACAGCGCCTTGCTGCACGCCCTACCGGAGGACCCGCGCGAGGCCGCAGCCTGCTGGCGTGGTCTGAACGCTCACTACCGCGTCACACCACATCTCCCCGAAGGACGTGATGAAGACAAGCAGGCGCGGTGGGTTTCAGACATCCTGGGCCTTCTGGCCCAACGGAAGGCTGCGCCGTTGACCGAGGTCCGTGCTCTCCCCGACCGTTTCGTTGGCTGTTGCCGGGACTACGCGCTCCTGCTGGTGGCGACGTTGCGTGAACACGGCATTCCGGCGCGCATTCGCATCGGCTGGGCACCGTACCTGAACCCCGCCTTCGTGCATGATCACGTGGTCTCCGAGTGGGAGGAGGGTGGACGCTGGGTGCGCGGGGACCCGGAGATGGACCCGCTCCGCTTTCCTTTCAACACGATGGATCTGCCGCCCGGCACATTCCAGACGGCGGGCGAAGCGTGGCTGACCTTTCGGGCGGGCACACTGGACCCGGCGCGGTACGGCGTGGCTGCAGGCCTGTACGGCGGTCCGCCCATGCTGCGCGACTACGTGTTGCGTGAGCTGGCGGCCCTGACTGGACATGAACTGCTGCTATGGGACACCTGGGGTCTGATGCATGTTCCTTTCGAGCAGATGACCGGGGAGCACTTCACACTGCTCGACGAAGTGGCGCGGGCCTGTGGCACGGAGGATACGGCGGCGTGGGCACGGCTCGCCGCCCACCCGGACCTGCAGGTCCCCAGCACGGTAGATACCTACGACTTCGCGAACAGCACCCGCCAGACCTTGCTGCGACGGTGATTATTGACAGCCCATGGAGTGAGGAAGGCGCACACTGGGCCAAGATCAGGAACAGGGTAGCGGCTGAACTGCTGGAGCGGTCCTGTGCCCAGACGGGTCCTGTTTTCAATCGGCCCAGGCGACGCGAAGCAGTTCGTCTATACCTCCAGGGTCTGCTGCCTGGCAGCGAGGACTTGCCCCTTTTAGGAAGCCAGCGCCAATTCCAGAAAAACAGAAGTCTGTTCCACATCCTGTGCACCTTGTGGCCCGCACACGCGCAGGAATGCTCTAATACCTCCTCGTGAGCGCCATCATGGTTCAGGGCTGCACCAGCAATGCAGGAAAGTCATATCTGGCGGCCGCCCTCTGCCGCATCCTGGCGGACGAGGGCCTGCGGGTCGCCCCCTTTAAGGCCCAGAACATGAGCAACAACGCTGGCGTCACCCCGGCTGGCCTGGAGATGGGCCGCGCCCAGCTGGTGCAGGCCCGCGCCGCACGTGTCATCCCCGACGTTCGCATGAACCCCGTGCTGCTCAAGCCCGAGGCCGATACCCGCTCTCAGGTGGTGCTGCTGGGGAAAGCCAATCCCGAAATCACGGCGCTGCCCTGGCGCGAACGCAAGCCGCAGCTGTGGCCTTATGTTCAGGACAGTCTGCACAGTCTGCTGGATGAGTTCGACGTGGTGGTCATCGAGGGTGCGGGCAGCCCGGCTGAAGTCAACCTGCGCACATCGGACATCGTGAATATGCGGGTGGCCCGGGAGGCCCGCGCTGCGGTGCTGCTTGCCTGCGACATCGACCGTGGCGGGGCGTTTGCCCACCTGCTGGGCACCTGGCATTGCCTGATTCCCGAAGAACGTGAGCTGCTCAAGGGGTTTATCCTCAACCGCTTCAGAGGCGACGCCCGGCTGCTCTCCCCCGCTCCGGAATGGCTGTGCGAGCAGACCGGCGTGCCGACCGTGGGCGTCGTGCCCTGGCTGAACATTCCCTTGCCTGAGGAGGACGGAGTGGCCCTGGAACGTTCTCAGGCGCCGGACGGCCCCGCTGGGTTTGTGGCCATCGCCCGGCTGCCGAGAATGTCCAACCTGGACGAGTTCGCCCCGCTGGGAGAGCGGGCCCGCTGGGTCAGTCGCCCGGAAGAGTTGAGCGGCGCCCAGGCGGTCATCATTCCAGGCAGCAAAAGCACCGCTTCGGATCTGGGCTGGCTGCGGCAGAGTGGGCTGGCCGGAGCGATCACCCGGATGGCAGCAGCGGGCGTGCCGGTGCTGGGCGTCTGCGGGGGCCTGCAGATGCTGGGACGGCGCGTACACGATCCCCACGGTGTCGAAGGCGGGGGCGAAGCCTCAGGACTGGGCCTGCTGGACCTGGAAACCGAATTCGCCTTCGACAAGACCACCCGCCTGACCCACCTCACCGACGCCGAAACCGGCCTTGCTCTGGAGGGTTACGAGATTCATCACGGGCAGACCCGCTCCGGGCCAGGCGTGCAGGAACTCGCACCGGGACTGCTGTGGCGCTCCGGCAACGTGCGCGGCACCTACCTGCACGGTCTGCTGGAAAATCCGGCCTACCTGGAGCGCTTCCTGGGCTGGGCCGGGTTGCCGGCGCCAGTGGGACTTGACAGTCTGGACGCCCGGCTCGACGCCATTGCCGGTCAGGTGAAAGCCAGCCTGGACTGGCCGTACGTGCAGGCCCTGCTGTGAAGAGCCGGATCGTGTTCGTGACCGGAGGCGCACGCAGCGGGAAGAGTGCCTTTGCCGAACGCTACGCGGCCCGTTCAGGTCAGCTGGTCACCTACCTGGCCACCGCCCAGGCCTTCGACGAGGAAATGAAAGACCGCATTTCGCGCCACCGGTCAGAGCGCCCCGCGGACTGGCCTACGCGCGAAGAGCCGCTGGACGTGCCCGCTGCCCTGAACGCGGTGTCCACCCCCACAGTCCTGCTCGATTGCCTGAGCCTGTGGGCCAGCAACCTGATGTTCGCCGGGCACTCTGACGACGGCATCCTGGCACAGACCACCCAGTTGCTGGAAGCTGCGCGCGCCCGGCCCGGCACTACTATTCTCGTGACCAATGAAGTCGGATTCGGCATCGTGCCGGACAACGCCCTGGCCCGCCGCTACCGTGACGTCCTGGGCTGGGTCAACCAGCGCTGCGCTGCGGCCAGTGACGAGGCGTATCTGGTGGTCAGCGGGCTGACACTGACCCTGAAAGGAACTCCCTATGACCATTTCTGACCTGGCTTCCACCACCATGTCCACCCTGATTCAGGCCGTTCAGCCTGCTGATGCCGCGGCCATGAATGCCGCCCGGACGCGGCAGACGCAGCTCACCAAACCAGCTGGCGCCCTGGGGGACCTTGAAGAGCTGGCTGTGCGACTGGCTGGAGTCTTCGGCACCGACCGTCCCCACCCACGTGGAGTTGCCGTGATCGTGGCTGCCGGAGACCATGGCGTGGCAGCTGACGGAGTCAGTGCGTACCCGGCGGAGGTGACGCCAGCCATGGTGGCCAACTTCCTGGCCGATACGCCAGCTGGTCCGGGCGGCGCAGCGGTCAATGCCCTGGCCCGCACGGTCGGCGCGCGGGTCTATGTCATGGACGCAGGCGTAAACGCCGATCTGCCGAAGCACCCGGCCCTGGTGCGCGCTGCCCGGCGGCGTGGCACGAGGAATCTACGCATCGAGGCTGCCATGACCCGGGAGGAGACAGAAGCCTTGATTCTCGCTGGCGCGGCGCTGGCCCGGCAGGCGATTGCAAACGGCGCCGACCTGCTGATTCCTGGCGAGATGGGCATCGGCAACACCACGCCCGCCGCGGCCCTGACGGCCCGGCTGCTGGGTCTGGACGCGGCCGAGGTGACGGGCCGCGGCACAGGTGTGGACGATGACCGGCTGTCTCATAAGGTGAATGTGATCCGCGAGGCGCTGGCCCGGACAGACGCGAGCGACCCGCTGGAAGTTCTGGCCGAATTTGGCGGTTTCGAGATAGCAGCCATGCTGGGCGTGATGCTTCAGGCCGCGGCACTGCGCCGGGCGGTGATCCTCGACGGCTTTGTGGAAGGGTCGGCAGCGCTGGTGGGTGTTGCCCTGGCCCCGGCACTGCGTGACTACCTGTTTCCTGCTGGAGAGTGCGCAGAGGCAGGTCACGCGGCACAGTTGGAGTTTCTTAACCTCTCCCCCATGTTCCGCCTTGGCCTGCGATTGGGTGAAGGTACTGGAGGCGTGCTGGCCGCCCCTTTGCTGCTGTCAGCGGCAGCAACCCTGCGAGAAATGCGGACTTTTGCGGAGGCAGGAATCCCGACCTGAGGCGAAACATCACGTGAAATTTTGCACAGTAGGCGCCTGATTAGACAAGGTACGGTGGGCCCTACGCACTCTCCAACAGGTCGTGGCCACCGTGTTCCGCACGGGGTTAGGCCAGCATTCCCTGAACTCCCTCAATGGAGTGCTGGTGGTCAGGCTCTCCCTCACAGGGACCTGTTCGCCCCGGAGTCCTATGACGAAGCGCGCCTCTTCCCTGGTTCTGCTCGCTCCCCTGGTCCTCGCCCCCCTGCTCGCGGCCTGCAGTTCCGGTCAGCCCGAGAGCGTCGCCACCTCCCCGTCTCCTGCCCAGCACGCAGTCGGTCCTCTCCTGGCAGGCCCTGAGGCAGGGAGACAGCGGCCGTGATGTCGTAACCCTGCAGTACCTGCTGCGTTACCGCGGCTATAGCCTGAGCGTAGACGGTGCCTTCGGGCCCGGTACCGACAGCGCAGTTCGCAGCTTCCAGAGCAGCAGAGGCCTGGTGGTGGACGGCATTGTGGGGGGAAACACCTGGGAAAAACTGATTGCCACTGTGCAGCAGGGAGACAGCAACACTGCTGTGCGGGCTGTGCAGGATCAGCTGCGCAATGGCTACGGCTACGGCAGTGTCACGATCGACGGGGTTTTCGGCAGCGGCACCAACTCTGCCGTAAGGGACTTTCAGAGCAAACGTGGCCTCGGCGTGGACGGAGTCGTAGGCCTGAATACCTGGCACAGCCTGGTCACCGGGAGCAGCACCGGAGGCACTGGCACCACCGCCAGTCTGGCCAATCAGATCCTGAACAACACCCGCATTACCCTGGGGACCAGCAGCAGCACCAGCGGCGGCAGCCCACGTCAGTACATCGTGGACACCGCCAATGGGCTTCCGGCCAAACGTGGCTGTGCCAGCAACGCCAACTGCGGCCTGACGGTGTACCTGAAGCGCTCGATGCTGCAGGGCATGCTGAACATGGCCAACGCGGGCAACCGCTTTTACATCACGTCGGTTGCTGGTGGCGTGCACTCCACCTACTCGGACCATTACGCTGGTCTGGCACTGGACATCGGCATCTGGAACGGCACCAGCCTTTCGACCCCCAACAGCGCGCACACCGCCGCACGCAACGCCTGCATCGCGGCGGGATCTGATCCGAGCCAGACGTTTAACGCCTATAACGACGCTTCCGGCGGTCACAACAATCACGTCCACTGCGCCTGGAACTGAAGCTCAGAAGCCGGGACAGGTGCTCTGACCCCCTGCCTGCCCGGCAGCCAAACCCATCCATAGGGTTTTCGGCAACTTGTGGAACAGGGCGCCGTCCTGCCCTCACGGTCCATAAGCCCCCCAAGGAGCACCATGAACACATTGTTGACACGCCGTGACCTGTTGCGGTGGGGCGCCCTGCTGGGAGGCAGCACTCTGCTCGCGAGCTGCGGTCTGCAGGCCCCACCCATGGCTGACTTGCCTCTGAACACGCAGGCAGTTACTGCACCAAGCATTTCCAGCACGTCCACCTGGAAGGCCCAGGCGCCCAGAGAGGCCATCACGCTGCTGAGTGCGCGGCCCACCCGCATTATCGTTCACCATACCGCCAGTGCCAATGTCACCGACTACTCGCAGGCCCAGGCGTTTACCCTGGCGCGTTCTATCCAGCAGAGCCATTTCGACCGGGGCTGGATTGATTCCGGCCAGCAGTTCACCATCAGCCGGGGAGGCTACGTCGTCGAAGGACGCCACCGCAGCCTCGAAGCGGCCCAGGGCGGCACCCATCATGTACGCGGTGCTCACTGTGACGGATTTAACGACGTGGCCGTGGGCATCGAGAACGAAGGCACCTACATGACAGTTTCGCCGCCCGCTGGCCAGTACTCGGCGCTGGTGAGTCTGTGCGCGTGGCTGTGTCAGCACTACGGCATTCCGGCCACCGAACTCTACGGGCACCGGGATTTCAACACCACGGCCTGCCCAGGAGATCTGCTGTACGGTCAGCTGCCTCAGCTGCGGCGGGATGTGGCCACCCGGCTGGGCGTCACCGTCAGAATCTGGCCCACCACCCGCAGCGGCCAGACAGGCGAACGTGTTCGCAGCGCCCAGCGCCTGCTGGTCTCTCATGGGCAGAGCCTGACCGCCGACGGCAGCTACGGACCAGCCACAGCCAGCGCAGTCAGCGCCTTCCAGAGCGGCGCCGGGCTGACGCCAGACGGTGTCATCGGATCAGCCACCTGGGAGCGGCTGATCCGCACGGTGCGCCGCGGCGACAGCGGGCCGGCCGTACAGGCGGCGCAGGGCCAGCTCGCCGCCCGGGGGTATGGAGTGACAGCAGACGGAGTTTTTGGTGCTGGGACTGAGTCCGCGGTCCGAAGTTTCCAGTCCAGCCGTGGCCTGACCTCAGACGGCATTGTCGGGCCCAACACCTGGCATGCGCTGGAAAGCTGATCCGGACTGCCTGACACACAGGACTTCATCCAAACAGAGCGCTTTTTCTGGGCCCGCGTCCCTTCCAACGCACCGGGGGTAACCGGCTGGTGACAAACCAGCCCTCAGGTAAAGACTGTTCCAACATTCCCGTCACCGCTCTCCCCTGGCCAAAGGGAGTTGGGGCGGTCGACCTGACGAGGTCAACCATGAAGTTTCGCTGCCTTGCCCTCCTGCTCCCATTCCTCCTTGCAGCCTGCTCCAGGCAGGCACAGGTTCTACCTGCTGATCTGGCAGGCTCCCCAAAAACCACGCCCCCGACCCTGCGCGCGCAGTCCACCGGCTACTGGGTGTCCGGCACATACTCGAATGCCTACGGCGCGCGGTACTACCGCCTATGGGTGCCAGCCGGGTATGACGGCACCACTGCGCGCCCCGTGATGGTCATGCTGCATGGCTGCAAGCAGGACGGCTACGACTTCGCGGCCGGCACTCGCATGAATGCCCTCGCTGACGCCCGGAACTTTCTTGTGTTGTATCCCGAGCAGGGGACGGCCTACAACAGCTACGACTGCTGGAACTGGTTTTACGACGTCAACCAGCGCCGCGGTTCAGGCGAGCCGTCAATTATCGCTGGCATGATCTCACTGGTCAAAAGCAAGTACCGCGTGGATGCTGCCCGCGTGGGCGTGGCTGGGCTGTCCGCTGGCGCCGCCATGGCCAACATCATGGGCTGCACCTATCCTGATCACATCCGCAAGGTAGCCGCGTTTGCAGGTGTGATGTACCGGGGCGCCATTTCAGCCACGGGCGCGACCAGCACCATGAGCTCCGGCAGTCCGTACGACCCGAACGAACGTGGCACCTCCTGCTACAACGAGATGAGCACCAGTAAGCGCGTGATGCCGACCCTGTTGTTCCACGGTAGCTCTGACGGTACCGTCAGTATCACCAACACGCACCAGACCGGCGCGCAATGGGCCCAGACCAGCGACCTGGCCTACGACAGCCTGGATGACAGCGACATCGATAACACCGCAGACGCCAGTGCCAGCGGCACGGCCTGCCGCTCGTACACCCGCTACGACTATAGAAACAGTGCCACGGGGGGCACCGTCATGCAGAAGTACATCATCAGCGGTCTGGGGCATGCCTGGTCGGGCGGAAGCACCGCCGGGTCCTATGCCGATCCGTGCGGACCGGACGCCAGCACACTGGTGGCTAACTTTTTCGGCTTTTGAGCGCCCTGACACATCCAGCTGGACATACGGCAGGCCCTCTTCCTGTTGACTCTGCCCGGAGTCAGCTGCCGGTCCGGGCTGACAGAAGGCTGACAGACCAGTGACGCCCGCCTGACAAACGTCAGGCACTCTGTCAGGCATGAAGAAGACCTTCCTCATGGGCCTGGCCCTGATGATGACCGCCTCCGCTGCCAGCGCCCAGAGTCTCACTGGCGCTGGGGCCAGCTTCCCCTATCCCCTGTACAGCAAGATGTTCGCCGAATACAAGAAAGACAAAGGCGTGGACGTGAACTATCAGTCGGTGGGCTCTGGTTCCGGCCAGAAGCAGATCACCGAACGCACCGTGGACTTCGCCGGCAGCGACAACCCCATGAGCGACGAACAGCTCAAGGCCGCGCCGGACAAACTGCTGCACATTCCCACCGCTATCGGCGCAGTTGTGCCCGCCTACAACCTGCCCGGCGTGACCGAGCCGGTCAAGTTCACCGGACAGGTCCTGGCTGACATCTACCTGGGCAAGATCCGCCTCTGGAACGACAAGAAGATCGCTGCCCTCAACCCCGGAGTTACCCTGCCCCCACTGCCTATTCAGGTGGCACGCCGCAGTGACGGTTCCGGCACCACCTACGTGTTCGCCGACTACCTGGCCAAGATGAGCAGCGAGTGGAAAAGCAAGGTGGGCGTGGGCAACAGCCTGCAGTGGCCAGTGGGCACCGGCGCCAAAGGCAACGACGGCGTGGCCGGCATCGTGAAAAGCACGCCCGGCTCCATCGGTTACGTGGAACTGGTGTATGCCAAGCAGAACAAGCTGACCTACGGCAGCCTGCGCAACCGCGCCGGTAAGTTCATTCTGGCCGACAACGGTCCTGCCAGCCTCGCCGCACAGGGCGTGGTCATTCCGGCCGACACCCGCGTGAGCAT
Source organism: Deinococcus deserti VCD115 (assembly GCF_000020685.1). Taxonomy (NCBI): domain Bacteria; kingdom Thermotogati; phylum Deinococcota; class Deinococci; order Deinococcales; family Deinococcaceae; genus Deinococcus; species Deinococcus deserti. The sequence continues at coordinate 263,680 of NC_012529.1, forward strand.
CACCAACAGCGCCAATGCCGGCGCCTACCCGATTGCCAGCTTCACCTACGTGATCTTCTACCAGGACCAGAAGTACGGTAACCGCACCGAAGCGCAGGCCAAGGCACTCAAGAACCTGCTGTCCTGGATGGTCTCCACCGGCCAGCAGTACAACGAGGCGCTGGATTACGCCAAGCTTCCGTCCACGGTCGCCAGCAAGGCACGCAGCATCATTGGCAAGATGACGTACGGCGGCAAGAAAATCTAAATCTCCCGCACTTCCACGGGGCGGCCTCCAACGCGGGGCCGCCCATTGCCGTGGTCTCCAGACACCTTCCCCGGCCAGGTTCCGGCCTATGCCTGAAGCCCTGACGTTTCCCTGACCTGCGTCCTATGAACTGTAGCCACCCACTCCGGAGGGGACCACACGCCCATGACCCAACCCACCAATCCCCAACCCACCAATCCCCAACCCACCACGACCCCGCCGTCCCGCGCCCGGCTATCGAGCCGCAGTGACCGGGCCTTCGAACTGGTGATCCTGGCGCTGTCCAGCATCATCGTGCTGGTTTTTGTGCTGAGCCTGTACCTGCTGGGCAAGGAGTCGTGGCCGGCGCTGCAGCGCTTTGGCCTGGAGTTCTTTACGCAGCGCACCTGGAACCCGGTGAACAGTCAGTTTGGAGCCGCCGCTATGATTGCAGGCACCCTGGTGACCAGTCTGGTGGCGCTGATCATCAGCGTTCCGCTGGCCATCGCCAGTGCGCTGTTTGTGGCGGAGTACGCTCCAAAATGGCTGGCCAATCCGGTCGGCTACCTTATTGAACTGCTGGCTGCGGTGCCCAGTGTGGTGTACGGCCTGTGGGCCCTGTTTGTGGTCGCACCGATCCTGGGGCGCTGGCAGACCAGCTTCTTCGTCAATCCGGAGAACCTGCAGCTGCTGACCCGCTGTCAGGACCTGTGGAACAACAACCAGACCACCCTCCAGTGCTTCTTTGTGCCGCCCAGTGCCAGCGGGCGCGGCCTGGCGCTGGCCATTGTGATTCTGACGGTCATGATCCTGCCGTATACCGCGTCGGTGGCGCGTGACGTGATCCGGCTGGTGCCGCAGGACCAGCGTGAAGCGATGTACGCGCTGGGAGCGACCAAGTGGGAAGTGATCAGCCGCGCGATTCTGCCCTACGCCCGCGCCGGCATCATGGGCGGCGTGATCCTGGCCCTGGGCCGCGCGCTCGGCGAGACGCTGGCGGTGGCCATGGTCATCGGCGACAGCCAGGACATCCTGAAAAGCATCTGGGGCAACGCGAGCACCATGGCCAGCGTGATTGCCAACCAGTTCGGCGACGCACAGGAGACCCTGCACCGTTCAAGCGTCGTGACGCTGGGCTTTGCTCTGTTCTTCCTGAGTGTGCTCGTGAACTTCGTGGCCAGGCTAGTCATCGCGCGCCTGACGCCGCAGGGGATCAAATGACGCGCGCCGATGCGGCTCCCGGGGGCAATAAGGTTCTGCTCTCGCCTGCCCGCCGGATCAAGAACCTGCTGATGGGCGGGCTGATTCTGCTGGCCACACTGCTGGTGGTGGCACCACTGATTCTGATTTTCGCCTACCTGCTGCGCGAGGGTGTTGGCGCACTGAACGCCGACTTCTTTACCAAGACGCCGGCCCCGGAAGGCGAAACCGGCGGCGGGCTGCTCAACGCCATCACCGGCAGCCTGACCATGCTTGGCATGGCCAGCGTGATCGGCGTGGTGGTCGGCGTGGCCGGCGGCATCTTTCTTGCCGAGTATCCCCGGCACCCGCTGATGCCGACCATCAGGATGCTGAGTGACGTGCTGGCCGGCATTCCAGCCATTGTGATGGGTCTGGTCGCCTACGGCCTGATTGTGCTGACTTTCGGATTTTCCGGGCTGGCGGGCGCCCTGGCACTGGGCTTCCTGATGATTCCCATCGTGGTGCGCACCACCGAGGAAGTGCTGAAACTGGTGCCGCATACCGTGCGCGAGGCGGGTATGGCCCTGGGACTGCCGCAGTGGCTGGTCATCCTCAAGATCGTGCTGCCTGCTGCTGCTGGCGGCATCGTGACGGGCGTGATGCTGGCGCTGGCGCGCGTGGCCGGCGAAGCGGCGCCGCTGCTCTTTACGGCCTTCGGCAATCCCAATGTGAACCTCAACCCGCTCGAACCCATGAGCGCCCTGCCGCTCGAGATCTACCGCGGTGCCACCAGCGCCTACGACGAGAACCAGCGTATGGCCAAGGCCGGAGCACTGCTGCTGATCAGCCTGATCTTCGTCACCAGTCTGCTGGCGCGCCGCTTCAGCCGCCGCTGACCGTTTCCCGATTTCAAGGAGCCCTGACCTACCTATGACCACCCTGCTCAGCGCCAACGACGTGAACATCTACTACGGCGACAAACATGCCGTGAAAAACGTCAACCTGGAGTTCGCACGCGGCACCGTGAATGCCCTGATCGGCCCGTCGGGCTGCGGCAAAACGACCTTCCTGCGGGCGATCAACCGTATGCATGACCTGACCCCCGGCGCCCGGGTGACGGGCCGGATTATCCTGGACGGTCAGGACGTCTACGAGCCCGGCGTCGACCCGGTGGCCATGCGCCGGCGGGTCGGCATGGTGTTTCAGAAGCCCAATCCCTTCCCCACCATGAGCGTCTTTGACAACGTGGTGGCCGGCCTGAAGCTGGCTGGAATGCGCGACCGCAAGCAACTGATGGACGTTGCCGAACGGTCCCTGCGCGGCGCAGCGCTGTGGGACGAGGTCAAAGACCGCCTTTCCTCACCCGCTACCGGTCTGTCCGGCGGGCAGCAGCAGCGGCTATGCATCGCCCGTGCCCTGGCGGTGGAGCCTGAAATCCTGCTGATGGACGAGCCCACCAGTGCACTTGACCCGGCCAGCACGGCCCGCATCGAGGACCTGATGACCGACCTGAAGAAGGTCACCACCATCGTGATTGTGACGCACAACATGCATCAGGCGGCGCGCGTCAGCGATACCACCTCGTTCTTCCTGGTAGGCGACATGGTCGAGCACGGCGCGACCGCGCAGATCTTTCAGGCGCCCCGGGATGAGCGCACCGAAGCTTACGTGTCAGGGCGCTTCGGTTGAATCGCCCTTAACAGCAAAAGAGAGCCGTCCCCAGCTGGACGGCTCTCTTTTGCTCCCTGGAGGTCGCCGGGATCAGCTCAGCAGGGTCATGAAGGCCTGAAACGTGCCCAGCGCGTGCGGGTGGGCCGGCAGCAGCATCTCCGGGTGCCACTGCACCGCGATCAGGCCGTCGCCTTCCACAGCCTCGACCAGTCCGTCGGGAGCCGTGGCGGCCACACGCAGGGTGGGAGCCAGCTGCTTGAGCGCCTGATGATGGTAGGAGTTGATATACGCCCGTTCACCGTGAGCGGCGTACAGCCGCGTTCCGGAGGTGAAGGTCACCTCATGCCCCAGAGCGGGAGGCCGGGCCATCTGGGAGTGATCCACCCAGAACTCGGCAGCGTCCGGCAGGTGCTGCCAGAGGGTGCCGCCCTCGAGGACGTTGATCATCTGGGCGCCCCGGCAGATGCCGAACACGGGCTTGCCCAGGGCGCGAGCCGCACGGTACAGCGCGGTTTCAAAGGCGTCGCGCTCCTCATCCACATCTCCCAGGCCCCGCGTGGGCACCTCTCCGAAATGACGCGGGTGGACGTCTACCCCGCCGGTCAGCAGGACCGCGTCCACCTTTGCAGCGTAGGTGTCGGCCAGATCAACCAGGGTGGGCAGCAGCAGCGGCAGGCCGCCGACGGCTTCCACGCCTTCGGCGTAGCGGCGCGACGTGCCGTTGAACAGTCGGCCCAGCGCAGCCTCCTGGGGTTGTGAGGTGCTCAGGCCTATCAGAGGGCGTGCAGACATACCCGCAGAATAGGGTCCGGGCCCGCTGTGCACAGCGGGCCCCGGAAACGAGGAGGTTTTCAGGTGCTCTGCAGCTGAAGCCTGGCCTGTTCCTGCAGCTGACGCCACGCCACCTTACCGGTGGGGCTACGCGGCAGGCTGTCGACGAACTGGTAGTCGCGCGGGACCTTGTAGGTTGCCATCTGCTCACGCGCCCAGTCCTGCAGTTCCTCGGCCGTGATCTGATGCCCGGCCTTCAGGACAATCAATGCCTGGGCCCGTTCGCCAGTGCGCTCGTCGGGCAGGGCAATCACGCACGCTTCCTGCACCGCCGGGTGGTCGTGCAGCTTGTTTTCCACTTCTGCGGGCCAGACCTTCATGCCCGAGACGTTCACCATGCGCTTGAGGCGGTCGGTGAAGAAGAAGTAGCCCTCATCGTCCATGTAGCCCAGGTCACCCGTGCGGAAAAATGCTTTGCCGTCAATCGTGATAAACGCGTTGGCCGTGTCGTCCTGCCGGTTCCAGTAGCCCTGCATCACCTGCGGGCCATGAATAATCACTTCGCCCACCTGCCCGGCTGGCAGCTCGGTGCCGCTGTCAAAATCCATGATGCGGGCGTCCACATTGAACAGCGGAATGCCCATGCACTGCAGCTTCTGGCGGTCTTTGGGGTTGGTGTGCGACTGCGCCATGGTCTCGGTCAGGCCGTAGCCCTCGATGTACTTGATCCCGGTCAGGTCCAGAAGCCGTTGACCAATAGCCTGAGGCAGGCTCGCGCCGCCGCCTGTGATGTTGCGGACGCTTTTCAGGTCCGCCGCGTCAAAGGTGGGCGAGGCCATCAGGTCCACGATCATGGTGGGCGTATTGGTCCACAGCGTGATCTGGTGATCACGGATCAGCTGCCGCGCGGCGTCGCGGTCCCAGCGCGACATGATGTAAACGGTCCCGCCAGCGTTCAGCATCGTCAGCAGGCTGTTGACGAAGCCGGTGACGTGAAAGAAAGGCAGCGCGGCCAGCGAGCGGTCCTCGACGTTGCCGTCCACCCACACGCCGGCCCCGAATACATTGGCTTGCACGCTGCCGTGCGTGTGCATGCAGCCTTTAGGCAGGCCGGTGGTGCCGGAGGTGTAGGGCATGACACACAGGTCGTCGCTGCTGACGTCCGCTGCGGGCGCGGCGGCGTGCTGCAACGCTTCTTCCAGGGTCACGTCGCCCGGTTGCAGCGAGGGGGTGACGTCCAGGCCCTCGGGCAGAGGAATGCGCGCCGTCTCGCGGTCGGTGCCGAGCATGATGTTGGCGGCAACGACATGGCCCAGCCCGGCCTGCTTGGCCTTCTCGTACAGCTCGGCGCCGACAATGCCCACCTGAATCCCGGCGTCCTGCAGGAAAAATCCGAACTCGCGCGCCTGAAGCATGGGGGCCAGCGGAACGACCACGGCGCCCAGGTGCCACACGGCGTGGGCGCTGACTGCCCACGCCGGGCTGTTCTGCATCCAGACCGCGACACGGTCACCCTTCCGGACACCCTGGCTGGCCAGATGACCTGCGAGGCGTTCGGCCTGCTCGCGAAGTTCGCGGTACGACACGCTGCGGCCGTAGTGCCACAGCGCCGTCTTGAACGGGTAGCGGTCCGAGGTCACCCGCAGGTTGTGCATCAGGCCGGTCTGCGGCAGGGTCAGGGTGCGGGGCTTGTGGGGGGGCCAGTAGCGGGTGGGTACCGTGGAATCAGTCATGTCAGGACCTCCTGAAAAAGAGCGGCAGGGCCGCCTGTTGAAGGGAGAAATAGGATTGTGCGTGGTCAAAAGTGTAACTCACGCCCTGCCGGGGCAGGCTACAGGCGCCATCGCGAGCGTCGGTTAAGGTTTCTCCGTGCCAGACGGACTTCACGGCCGCACGACTAAACATGCGTGCTGGACGGCATTTTTCAGAGCGTCCGTCCGTAAAGGACGTGCTGGCCGGGCTTCGCTGTTTCCGACCCCCTTCACAGCGGCGAGGGGATATGTCATGCTGCTCACCATGACGAAAAAGTCTGCGAAAGCCCCCGCCAAGAAGCCCGCTGCCAGCGCCAAGGCTGCCCCCAAGAAGGGTGCTGTGGCCGCTGAGAGCAACAAGGTCGCCAAGACCCAGCTCGTGGAAATGGTCGCCGACCGCACCGGCCTGACCAAGAAGCAGAGCGAGGAAGCCGTCAGCACCATGCTGGAGAGCATCGTGGGCGCCCTGCGTGAAGGCAAGAGCGTCGGCATGCCCGGCCTCGGAACCCTGAGCGTCAAGCAGACCGCCGCCCGTACCGGCGTGCGCCCCGGCACCAGCGAGAAGATCCAGATTCCCGCCGGCAAGAAAGTGGCCTTCAAGGTCGCCAGCACCCTCAAGGGCAACCTGTAAGCCTGAGTACCGACCGGACGCGTCCCCGCCTGAAAAGGCGGGGGCGTCCTTTTGCAGGGGGTCACTCAGCGCCATGACCGGAGCGCGGTCTCCAGATGATGAATCTCGTTGAACGAATCCAGGCTGATCCGCCCGCCACCAAAGGTAAAGCGCGTCACGCTGCCGTTGCGGACCCGCCAGTTCAGGGCCAGCGCTGCCGCATCCGGGGCACCGAGGGCCAGCGCCACGCTGAGGCCGATCACGCCGCCGCTGGTCACGGCGAGCACGGTGCTTCCCGGCGGAAATTTCAGAATGTCACCCATGACCGCGCGAACACGCGCCTGGAAGGCCGCCCAGCCCTCGACTTCCGGGTGGGTCACCGAGCCGGCCTGCCACTGGGCAGCCAGGGTTTCGAGGTACTTCTGAAAGGCGCGGTTGCGCTCAGGTCCTCCTCCCTGCTGCGCGGCGAAGGCCTCTCCAAGAGCGGCGAACTCCGGGTCGCGCGCCGCGAGCATAGGTGCCAGCGTGCGAATCAGCCCGTCACCGTCATATTCGGCCAGCCGGGCGTCCTCCTGGGGCGCCGGCCAGTCGGCCGCTCCTGCCAGCTGGGCGGTGCGCCGCTGACGCACCAGTGGTCCATGCAGCACGTGGGTGGGCATGACGCCCTCAGCACGGAGGGCGGCGCCCACCACGCGGGCCTGCTCCTCGCCCAGGCTGGAGAGCCGGTCGGTGTCGGCTTCAAAGGGTGTGGCCTGCCCATGCCGGACCAGAATCAGTTCACTCATGACGGCCCTGCGCCCTCCAGCGCCTGAATGCGGCTCCAGGCTTCGCGGATCAGCCACTCGGCCTGACCAGCCAGTGGCGCAAAGCGGGGATCATTGGTCTGGCCGGCGCGGTAACGCGCGAAGATCTGCAGCACAATCACGGCCAGCTTGAAGTGGCCCAGCACCTCGTACCAGGTCACCGACTGCGGCGTGACTGTCCGCCCGGTGCGCTGCGCGTAGCGGGCAATAAACGCCTCTCGGCTCAGGTAACCCTGGTCTGCTCCTGCTGCGCCGATGCGGTTGCTGGCCCCGCCCGGCTGCTCAGGCATGGTCCAGTAGGTCAGGGTCAGGCCCAGGTCCACCAGCGGATCGCCCACGGTGGTCATTTCCCAGTCCAGCAGCGCCACCACCCGCGAGGGGTCGGCCGGGTCGAACATCAGGTTGTCGAGCTTGAAGTCGTTGTGCACGAGCGTGTGGGCGCTCTCGGCCGGGGTATGGGCTTCCAGCCAGGCAATGACGTCCTCGTCATGCAGGTCGTGCGGAGGAGGCAGGTCGCCACTGTCTTGCAGCAGCTCCCGCGCCCGGCGCCAGCGGCCGGCCCAGCCCTGGACCTGCCGGGTGTTAAAGCCCTCGGGGCGTCCGATGGCCCGCAGCCCGGCCGCGTCGATATCCACGGCATGCAGGTCCGAGAGCGTGTCTACGAGTGCTTCGGAGAGCTGCCGTGGAGCGTCCGCATTCGCGGCGAACGCGGCCGGCAGCGACGAGCGCACCACCTCGCCGCGGCGGCGCTCCATGAGGTAGAAGGGTGTGCCCAGGACCTCCGGGTCCTCGATCAGCACTTCCGGGCGCGGGGCGACCGGCAGCACCGGATGAATCCGCTCAAGCAGGTGGTACTCGCGGGCCATGTCGTGCGCGCCCTTGGCGACGGGCCCCAGCGGTGCGCGGCGCAACACGTATTCCTGTTCACCGGCTCTCAGCAGGTAGGTCAGGTTGGAAAAGCCTCCGGGAAACTGCTCGGCACTCAGGGCTTCCAGGTCACCCGGAAGGCGGCCACGCAGGGCCTCGCGCAGCCGGTCGAGGGGCAGCTCCTCGCCGGGGCGCATAGGCGCGGAGTCAGGACGGGTCACGGCCGGGCGTCCCCGCTGTAGGCCGCTTGTCCGGAGAGCAGCGCCATGGCCTTGGTGCGGAGGTGACGCATCTTGCTGATCCACTCGTCGTAGTTGTTGGCCTTGTTCTGGAACGACTTCAGTGTGGTCTCGTGGGTGGTGATCAGGAAGCCATCGGCGCGCAGCACGGCCAGGGTCTTCTCAACCAGCTCGTCGGTACTGATCGCGGTCTGCTGCAGGATCGGGGCATTCTGGATCATGGGGGTCCACACGCCTTCCGGGCACAGGCACGCCACCTTGATGCCGCGGTCACCGTAGGTGATGGCCAGCCACTCGGCCAGGGCCAGCGCGGCGTGCTTGGTCACGGCGTAGGGCGCCGAATGCAGCTCGGTCAGCAGACCAGCCGCCGAGGCGGTATTCAGCAGGTGGCCTTCACCCCGCTCCAGCATGTGAGGCAGCACGTGGCGTGCGGCCCAGACGTGGCTCATGAGGTTGACCCGCTGGATCAGGTCCCAGTGACGGTCTTCAGTCTCCGGGCCTTCTCCGATGGCAATTCCGGCGTTGGAGCAGAACAGGTCAATGCGGCCCTCGGTGGCCAGCACGTCCTTGATCAGCCCCTGGACTCCTGCCTCCTGGGCCACGTCGGCCGGTACGAAGCGGGCACCAATGTCAGCGGCCTTCTGCGCGCCGAGCCCCTCATTGCGGTCAGACGCCACGACCGTGGCGCCCTCGGCCACGAAACGGGTGGCCAGCGCGAGCCCGATGCCTGAGGCCGCGCCCGTCACCACGATCACCTTGTTGTGAAAGTCCATGTCTTACTCCCCCTGGGTGTACTTGTCCGGGAACGCCTCGCGTCCCGCCAGCTGCTCTTGAGTCTGCTGAGCCAGCATGCGCACCCGGCCCAGCCAGCGGTCGTGGGTGTTGGCGCGGGACTGGAACGCCTTGAGGGTCATCGGGTGGGTGGTGATCAGGAACTGTCCCTGCTGCAGTCCATCCAGTGCCGCGTGGGCGACCTCATCTGCGCTGATCGCCGCTTCCTGCAGGTGCGGCGCGTTCTCGATGAGGGGGGTCTGCACCCACTCGGGGCACAGCGCCGACACCCTGATGCCGCGGTCACCGTAGGTGATGGCCAGCCACTCGGCAAAAGCCATCGCCTCATGTTTGGTCACGGCGTAGGGAGCGGAATGAACCTCAGTCAGCAGACCGGCAGCGGAAACGGTGTTCAGGAGCGTTCCCTCTCCGCGCTCCAGCATGTGAGGCAACAGGTGACGGGCGGCCCACACGTGGCTCATGAAATTGACCCGCCAGCTCAGATCCCACAGCCGGTCGAGCGGTTCCAGGCCGTTGCCCACAGCAATTCCGGCGTTGGAGCAGAACACGTCGATGCGGCCCTCGGCGGCCAGCACGTCCTCGATCAGCCCCTGGACTCCTGCTTCCTGTCCCACATCGGCAGGTACGAAGCGGGCGCCGAGTTCTGCGGCTTTTGCTGCGCCCTGCTCGGCATTCAGGTCAGAAGCGACGACCACTGCTCCTTCAGCAGCAAATTGAGTCGCCAGTGCCAGCCCGATGCCGGATGCTGAACCCGTGACCACCACCACGCGGTTCTGAAAGGCCATGTCAGCCCCTCCGCATGCTCACGCCATGGCGCCGCAGCTCTTCCTTGGCAACCGTCTCGGTATGCACGATGTCCGGGCCGTCGGCGAGGCGCAGGGTGCGGGCCTGGGCGTACATCATGGCCAGCGGCGTGTCCTGACTGACCCCAGCGCCGCCGAACACCTGAATGGCCCGGTCGATGACTTTCAGCGCCACGTTGGGGGCCACGACCTTGATGGCCGCGATCTGGCCACGGGCTTCCTTGTTGCCCACGGTGTCCATCATGTGCGCGGCCTGCAGGGTCAGCAGCCGGGCCTGGTCGATTTCCATACGGCTGTGGGCGATGGCTTCACGCACGTGCTGGTGCCCGGCCAGTGGTTTGCCGAAAGCGACGCGCTGTGAGGACCGCTCGATCATCAGGCCCAGGGCGCGCTCGGCCTGCCCGATCAGGCGCATGCAGTGGTGGATCCGCCCCGGCCCCAGGCGGCCCTGAGCGATCTCGAAGCCGCGGCCTTCGCCCAGCAGCATGTTGCTGGCCGGCACGCGCACATTCTCGAAGGTCATCTCGGCGTGCCCGTGCGGCGCGTCGTCGTACCCGAAGACCGTCATCATGCGCTCGGTGGTGACCCCGGGCGTATCCATCGGGACCAGGATCATGGACTGCTGCAGGTGACGCTCGGCCGACGGGTCAGTCTTGCCCATAAAAATGCTGATGGTGCAGCGCGGATCACCAGCGCCGCTGGTCCACCACTTGCGCCCGTTGATGACGTACTCGTCGCCGTCACGCACGATGCTGGCCTGAATGTTGGTGGCGTCACTGCTGGCGACTTCCGGCTCGGTCATGGAAAAAGCGCTGCGGATCTCGCCGTTGAGCAGGGGCGTGAGCCACTGCGCTTTCTGCTCGGGCGTGCCGTAGCGGGCCAGAACCTCCATGTTGCCGGTGTCGGGCGCGTTGCAGTTGAAAACTTCAGGCGCCCACCAGACCTGGCCCATGACTTCGCACAGCCGGGCGTATTCCAGATTGGTCAGGCCGCCGCCGTATTTTCCGTCCGGGTCGCTGGAGGGCGGCAGAAACAGATTCCAGAGTCCCTCGGCCTGGGCCTTGGGCTTGAGGTCCTCGATCAGCTGCACATGCTCCCAGCGGTTGCCTTCGTTTACCTGACGGTGAAATTCGGCTTCGTTGGGATAGATGTGCGCGTCCATAAAGGCCGTCAGGCGCCCGTGCAGGTCACGGACGCGGGGCGAGACGTCAAACAGGGTCATAAGGGTTCCTCCTCGGGGGTCAGGGGCCGGAAACCGGCCTGGTTGCCCTCGATGCTGAGCAGAAAGTCGCGGTATCCGGTACCCCTGGCGCTGCGCAGCATTAAGCCCAGCGCCAGGATGCGTTCAAGCAGCGCTTCGGCGCGGCTCAGAAGCGCCGGATCGGGATCGTCGGCCACCTGGGCGGCCAGGGCGGCATCCTCGTCGAACAGTGGCCGGTACGCGGCAAAGGCGGTTGTGGCCTCGAACACAGCCTGGACAGCGAACGTCCCGGCCTCTGTCACGGTCAGCGTGCCGAGCATGACCTCACCGCACTCCAGCGTGTACACGGCGCCAGGATTCATGCCGGGGTCACAGGTACACCCTGAAGATGCTCTCTGCGGTGCACGCGGGCCGGCTTTCCCCTTCAATTTCGATGGTGTTCAGCACCGTGAGCTGCAAGTGGCCGGCGCCGGGCTCGGCCGAGACCAGCACGGCGCGGTTCCGAAGCCTCGTTCCGGAACGGACCGGGGTGATGAAGCGCACCCGGTTCAGGCCGTAATTCACGACCATCCGGGCTCCTTCGATGTGCGGCGCGCCGCCCGTGTTCATGAATTCGCCAGCCAGCATCGACAGGGTCAGGAAGCCGTGAGCGATGGTGGTGCCGAAAGGTCCGGCGGCGGCCCTGGCCGGATCCACGTGGATGAACTGGTGGTCTCCGGTGGCGGCGGCGAACGCGTCGATGCGGTTCTGATCGACCAGAACCCACTCCGACAAGGCGACCTCCTGACCGATGTGATCGGCCACGGTAGAAGGCGTCAGGGTGGTCATACTGCCGTGATGCCGCCGTCGACAGCGATGTTCTGACCAGTCATGTAGGCGCTGGCGTCACTGGCCAGCAGCAGCGTCAGCCCCTTGAGGTCATGCTCGCTGCCCAGCCGGCGCATGGGCGTGTGCTCCAGGATGGACTGCTCGCCGTAGGCCAGGGTGCCCTTGGTCATCTTGGTAGGAAAGTAGCCGGGGCAGATACTGTTGACCGTAATGCCCTTGTCGGCCATTTCAGCGGCCAGAGCGCGGGTGAAGTTCACCAGCCCGCCCTTGGAGGTGTTGTAGGCCAGCGTGGCCGTCATGCGCGGGTCGTTGCCCTGAAGCCCGGCCACACTGGCAATGTTGATGATCCGCCCCTTGCCACGCGGGAGCATGCTGCGGCGCAGCACCTGCTGGGTCAGCAGGAAAGTGCCGTTGAGGTTGACGTTCATGACCTTCATCCAGGCTTCCATGGGGTGCTCGGCCGTGGGTGCTCCCCAGGTCGCTCCGGCGTTGTTGACCAGAATGTCGACATGACCGACCTCAGCCAGAATGCGCTCCACGGTGGGTTCGATATTCTGGAAATCGCCCAGGTCGCCGGCATACACGTGGGCCTGAATGCCCATGCCCTGCAGGTGTGCGCGGGCCTCGTCGAGTTCGTGCTGCTTGCGGGCGGTCAGGACCACGGTGGCGCCGTACTCGCCCAGGGCTTCGGCCATCTGCAGGCCCAGACCACGTGAGCCACCGGTGATCAGGGCGATCCGGCCCGTCAGGTCAAACAGGTTCTTGAGGGTTGAAGACGGCACGGACGCGGGTTCTTGGGGCGGCATAAGACCTCCAGGTGCAGGAACTTGGGCTGAATTGCGGTGCCCGGCCAGCATACGGAGAAATGTACGTGCGCGTCAATTTTGAACGAAAAGGGATATTCCAGGCCCCTGAGGGCTGTACTGAAGTCTCACCCCACCGAATGAAGATTGCGTTAATATAAAAACCATATGGTGCGCCAGATTCTGCTCATAGATGACAATCCCCAGGACCGTGTCCTGGCGGAAGAGGCTTTTGAGCAGGTGTGCGGCGACTGCCACCTGATTACCCAGCCCAGCGGCCCTGAAGCCCTGGAGTATCTGAAGAATGCTGCGGTGCTGCCGGACGTTCTGCTGCTGGACGTGAATATGCCCGGCATGAACGGCTTCGAGGTGTTGGCAGCGTTGAAGGCGGATCCCCGGCTGGCCCTGATTCCAGTGGTCATGCTTTCGACCTCACAGTCGCAGGAAGATGTGGCGCGGTCCTACACGCTGCATGCCAGCTCCTACCTGGTCAAGGCGCCATCCTTCAGCGGCTTCCTGACGCAGATTGAAGCGTTTCTGTCGTACTGGCAGGTCAACCGTGTGGTCGGCACTTCACACTGATTCGGACAGCCTTCACAACCAGTTTGCCCCATCTGTCCTGACGCTGGCCCGTTACGCTGCGGTATGGTCTCCTCTGCCCTCCGCCGTCCTCTGCTGCTGGGCCACCGCGGTTCTCCGAGAGAACATTTAGAAAACAGCCTGAGCGGGTTCCAGGCGGCCCTTGATGCCGGGCTCGACGGGATCGAACTCGATGTGCGCCGCTTGCGAGACGGCACGCTGGTCGTCCACCACGACGCCGTACTGCCAGATGGCCGGGCCCTGACCACCCTGGAGCGCCATCAGTTGCCACCGCAGGTCCCCACCCTGGCGCAGGCCCTGGCCTGGGCAGGCACCACCGGCGCTTACGTCAACGTGGAACTGAAATTTGAGGCCGCACGGCCGGATGACCGGGTAGGCCGCACCCTGGATCTGATCCGTGCTTTTGGCCTGACAGGGCAGGTGATCGTCAGTTCCTTCAATCCCTGGTTGCTGCTGGCCGCACGGCTTGACGCGCCCGAAGTGCCGCGCGCCCTGCTGATCCACCGCTCATACCGCCTTGGACCGCTGGACCTCGTACCCCTGGTGATGCGCTGGACTGACTGTCAGGCCCTTCATCCCCTGCATACCCTGGTGACCCGCAGTCTGATGGCCCAGGCCCGGACACACGGCTGGCGGGTCAACGCCTGGACAGTCAACAGCCTTCAGGAGGTGCAGCGGCTCTGCGGCCTGGAAGTCGACGGTCTGATCGGAGACCTGCCGCCTGTGCTGCTCAGTGCCCGCCCGGCGCCTGGAGACAAAGCCCGAAGCGCTGACCGGTCGTGAGCCATGCCCCGCTTGGTCAGGGGGCGCCCGTCAGCCGGCCCCTGCGCCAAGTACCCGGCGCAGGTACGGCGCGGTGCGGCTCTGCTTGTCGCCCGCCACCTCGCTGGGGGGGCCAGCCGCCACAATCCGGCCGCCTTCATCGCCAGCCCCCGGTCCCAGATCGATCACCCAGTCGCTTCCGGCAACCACCTGTAAATCATGCTCGACAGTAATCACGGTGTGACCGGCGTCCACCAGGCGCCCAAGCTGCCGCAGCAGACGTTCGACGTCTGCAGGATGAAGTCCCGTCGTCGGTTCATCAAGCACGTAGACCGTATGGCCGCGGCCCGTGCGCTGCAGTTCGGTGGCCAGCTTCACACGCTGGGCCTCACCGCCCGAGAGTTCCGTGGCCGGCTGTCCCAGACGCAGGTACCCCAGACCCACCTCGGCCAGAGTATCCAGGGCGCGGCGGACCGGAGGCTCCCCGGCAAAAAACTCACGGGCTGCGTCCACCGTCATGCCCAGGACACCAGCAATATTCTGCCCGGCATATTCGACTTCCAGGGTCTGGGGGTTGTAGCGGGCGCCGTGGCACACCGGGCAGGGCGCGTATACGCTGGGCAGAAACAACAGTTCCACCATCACCCAGCCCTCTCCCTGGCAGTGCTCACAGCGGCCGCCCTTTACATTGAAGGAAAAGCGCCCGGGGCCGTACTTGCGCTTCTTCGCCAGAGGTGTAGCAGCAAACAGGCGCCGGACATGGTCGAACAGCCCGGTGTACGTGGCCATGTTGCTGCGCGGCGTGCGCCCGATCGGCTTCTGATCCACCCGGACCAGCCGGCTCACCCGGTCCACGTCTCCTGCAAGTTGTGCTGTGGTGGCTGGCATCTCTGACTGGGGCTCGGCGTGGTCGTCGTCCTCGGTTTCGGCCGGAAGTTCATGTCCCAGCCGAACCGCCAGAGCCTCGACCAGCACCTGACTGACCAGGGTGGATTTGCCGGAGCCCGACACGCCCGTCACGCTTGTAAGCACGCCCATTGGGAAGCGCACGTCCAGCGCCTGCAGATTGTTGCGGGTCACGCCGCGGAGTTCCAGCCATCCGGCAGGCACGCGTGGCGTGTGGTCACCCACCCGTTCGTCGCGGAACAGGTAGCGTGCGGTCTGGGAGGCTTCTACATCCCTCAGACCGGCCGGCGGGCCACTGTAGAGAATCTGCCCGCCGTGCTCGCCAGCAGCCGGTCCCACATCCACCAGCCAGTCGGCGCGGCGCACCACGTCGAGGTCATGCTCCACCACAAACAGCGAGTTGCCCGCACGCTTGAGGCCGTCGAGCGCCGTGAGCAGGGCCTCGGTGTCAGCCGGATGCAGCCCGGCCGAGGGCTCGTCGAGCACATACACCACGCCGAACAGGTGCGAGTAGAGCTGGGTCGCCAGCCGCAGGCGCTGCAGTTCTCCCGGCGACAGGGTCGGCGTGGCCCGCTCCAGCGACAGGTACCCCAGCCCCAGGTCCAGCAGCACCTCCAGACGGGATTGAAGGTCCTGGGCCATGCGTTGCCGGGCAATGGCCTGCTCGGGGTGCATCCTGTCGTCAGCGGCAGGAGTTCCCTGGGCGTGGCTGCGCAGCACCTGCGCCACAGCCTTGAGCGGCAGGCGCGAGAACTCGGTGATGTCCATTCCGGCGAAAGTCACCGACAGCGCCTCGCGCCGCAGGCGCCTGCCGTGACACACCGGGCACTCGGTGCTGAGCATGAACTGCTGGACCCGCTTTTTCATGGCCGCACTTTCTGAGGTGGCGAAGGTGTGCAGCACGTGCCGCCGCGCGCTGGAAAAGGTTCCCATGTAACTGGGTTCCAGCTTGCGCTTCAGGGCCCGTTTCGTTTCCTCGGGGGTCAGACCGGGATACACCGGCACCACCGGCTGCTCCTCGGTGAACAGAATCCAGTCGCGCTGCTCCTGGGGCAGCTGACGCCAGGGCCGGTCCACGTCATAGCCCAGGGTCACCAGGATGTCGCGCTGGTTCTGGCCGCCCCAGGCCGTGGGCCACGCCGCGATGGCCCGCTCACGGATGCTCAGCGAGGGGTCCGGCACCATGGACGCTTCCGTTACTTCATGGACCCGGCCCAGGCCATGACAGTTGGGGCAGGCACCCTCCGGGGTGTTGGGCGAGAACCCTTCGGCGTAGACGATCGGCTGCCCGGGCGGGTAGTCCCCGGCCCGCGAGTACAGCATGCGCAGCAGATTCGACAGGGTGGTGACGCTGCCCACCGAGGAGCGTGCGGTGGGCGCCCCACGCTGCTGTTGCAGGGCCACAGCGGGCGGCAGCCCCTCGATGGCGTCCACGTCAGGCGCGCCGAGCTGATGAAACAGCCGCCGGGCGTAGGGCGAGACCGATTCGAGGTACCGCCGCTGTGCCTCGGCGTACAGTGTGCCGAACGCCAGCGACGACTTGCCGGAGCCCGACACGCCGGTAAACACGACCAGTGCGTCACGCGGAACATCCACCGAGATGTCCTTGAGGTTATGTTCGCGCGCGCCACGAACGCGCACGAAGCCGCCGCCTTGAGGGTCACTGTAGGGTCGGCCAGGGTTCATCCCAGGAGTATCCGGCCCGCAACCCAACCAGGGCCGGGAGTCCGGAGGTTTGCTAAAGACACAAGCTCAGCGCAGGCGCATTACCGCGCCGCAGCGACCCGCCGGGCTGATGGAGTCACGCCCAGCACCAGCACGGCCGCCGCCACAGCCAGGACTGCCGCTGCGATAAACGCCGCACTGTAGCTGCCCAGAGCGTCGCGGCTGACGCCTCCCAGCCAGGAGGCCAGCGCCGCGCCCACCTGATGGGCACAGAACACCCAGCCGTACACCGTGCCGACGTTCTCGCGGCCAAAGATGTCCGCTGCCAGGGCGGTGGTGGGGGGCACGGTGGCAATGTAGTCGAGGCCGAACAGCACAGCGAACGCCGTGAAGGCCAGCCCCGGCGGCAGAAACGGCAGGATCACCAGGCTCAGGCCCCGGAAGGCGTAGAACGCACCGAGCAGGAGGCGGGGATCGACCCGGTCGGTAAAATAGCCGCTGGCCAGCGTGCCGATAAAGTTGAACGCGCCCATCAGGGCCAGCATGCCGGCCGCGAAGCCCGCCGTCAGGCCCAGATCACTGCAAAAAGCGATGAAGTGGGTGCCGATAATGCCGTTGCTGGTGGCTCCGCACACGAAAAATGTCAGGGACAGCAGCCAGAAGTCGCGGTGGCGCAGGGCGCGGCGCATGACGTGCGGATCCGGCGCGCGGTTGACGGGCACCGGGGTGCCGGCCTGCCCCGGACCGTCGGGCAGCAGGCCAAGCTGCGAAGGATGATCACGCAGCAGCGCCCACACCAGCGGCGCGATCACCAGTGCCCCCAGGCCGATCAGCCGGGTGCCGCCGCTCCAGCCCAGCGACTGGGCCCAGCCGGTCAGCAGTGGAATGAACAGCAGCTGCCCGGCGCTGGTCGCGGCTCCGAACAGACCCACCACGAGGCCGCGCCGGCGCACGAACCATCGGTTGGCCACGGTCGCTCCGAGCACGCTCCCCACCAGTCCGGTGCCCAGGCCGCTGAGCAGGCCCCAGCTGAGGTGCAGCGCCAGCAGAGACTGCGCCAGCGTACTGAGGTAGAAACTCAGTGCGACCAGCACCAGCCCGGCGGTCGCTACACGCCGTGGCCCGGAGCGGTCCATCAGCCGTCCAGAAAGCGGCGCAGCCAGCCCGAACACCAGCAGTCCCAGGCTGGCCGAGAACGACAGCTCGGCGCGCGAGAAGCCCAGGTCACGCTCCATGGGCAGCAGAAACACCCCTGGAGCACTGCGGGCGCCAGCGGCCAGCAGCAGGGCGACGACGGTCACGGCGACGACCACCCAGCCGTAGTAGAGGCGCGCAGAAGGACCGTCAGAACGCTGCATGGTTCAGTGTGTCATCCAAGCGCGTGCCGGCGGAAGGGGGCGGCTAGTGCGCGTCCAGGAACGCCAGCACGTCGCGGTTGAAGTCCTCGTAGCGCTCTAGTGGCGGGAGGTGCCCGGTCCCGGCATAGGTAATGAACTGTGCGCCTGGAATGCTGCGTGCAAGGTGCTCGCCGTTCTCGTAGCGGACCAGCGGGTCGGCGTCGCCGTGAATGACGAGCGTGGGAAGGTCCAGCCGGCTCAGATCACCAGTCACATCATGGGTTTTGGTGGAGCGGAACTGGCGGGCGTGGACCTCGGGCGTCAACGGATACTCGTCGGCGCCGGCGGCAATCCCTGCATGCAGCCTGGTGTTGGCGTCCATCCAGCCTGGCGCGGTGATCAGCCGGGTGGAGCGCAGCGCCCATTCTCCCGCGCTCAGGGAAAAGTCGGGGCGCAGCGCTTCTCGCCCTGCCGGATCGGGTTTGACGTGAGTCTCTCCGCCGGCGGAGGTGGCCACCAGCGTCAGGCTGCGCAGCAGTTCCGGGTGCCGCACCGCGAGGTTCAGGGCGACAAAGCCGCCCATGCTCAGGCCCACCACGTGCGCGGGCGCCGCGTCCAGGGCGCGGAGCAGCGCCGCGGCGTCGTCCGCCTGCTCGGCTGTGGTGTAGTCGTCCGGAGCTGGATCACTGGCGCCAGTGTCTCGGTGGTCCACGCTCAGGGCCCGGTACCTTCGCCCGAACACCGGCAGTTGAGAGCGCCAGGTCAGCCGCGTGCCGCCCAGTCCCGGCAGAAACAGGACCGTGCCCTGCGGTTCAGGCGGCGTCATCTCGCTGTAGGCGACTGTGCGCCCCTGGATCTTCAACGTTTTCGGCGGAGCAAAAGCTGGCATCAGAACCACGCCTCCTGCATGTCGGTGGTCGTGCGGTCCACGCTGGCCAGCAGGTCAGCGTGAGCGCGCACACGGGGCAGTTCGTGGGTGGCGAAGAAGCGGGCGGCATGCAGTTTGCCCCGGTAGAAGTCGGCGTCGTCGCCACGGGCCGTGGGTAGGGCGCGGGCTGCCGCCGCCGCCTGACGCAGCCACATCCAGCCGATCACGGTATGACCCAGCATTTCCAGCGCGCTGTTGGCATTGGCCAGATACAGGTCCGGACCGATCTGCCCGGCCTGGGACAGCAGCGCCTGCAGGGCCTGGGTGCTCTGGTTCACGGCTGTGGCCAGGGCCGCACGGATCTCGTCGAGCCCATCGAGGTCCTCTGAGGCGCGCAGATCGGCCTGTATGCGGGAGAGCAGCACCTGCAGGCCACGGCCCCCAGCCTGGGTGATCTTGCGGCCCAGCAGGTCGTTGCCCTGAATGCCTTCGGTTCCCTCGTGAATGGGGTTGAGGCGGTTGTCGCGGTAGTACATCTCGACCGGGAAGTCGCGCGTGTAGCCTGCCCCACCCATCACCTGAATGGCGTCGCTGAGCGCTTCCTGGCTGTATTTGCTGGGCCAGGACTTCACCAGCGGGGTCAGCAGGTCCAGCAGCAGATGGACGTCCTCGCGCCCGTCCTCCGGGCCGGTCTGCAGGTCGTCCACCAGGCTTGAGGCGTACAGTCCCAGCGCCAGCCCGCCTTCAACGAACGCCTTCTGGCGCAGCAGCAGCCGGCGCACGTCCGCATGCCGGATGATCGGGACTGGCGGGCTCAGCGGGTCCTTCTGGCTGGCGGGCCGCCCCTGCAGGCGCTCGCGGGCGTACTCCAGGCTGGCCAGATAGCCGGCGTAGCCGAGCATGACGGCGCCCATCCCGACCCCGATACGCGCCTCGTTCATCATGTAGAACATCTGCGCCAGCCCGCGCCCAGGCTCACCGACAAGCTCGCCGATGGTCTCGCCGCCTTCCCCGAAATTCAGCAGTGTGTTGGTGGTGCCGCGGTAGCCCATCTTGTGGTTCAGGCCCGCCAGCACCACGTGGTTGCATTCGCCCGGAGAGCCGTCGTCCTGGACACGGTAGCGTGGCACCAGAAACAGGCTGATGCCCTTGACTCCGGCTGGTGCGCCCTGAATCCGTGCCAGCACGAGGTGGACAATATTCTCACTGAGTTCGTGCTCACCGCCCGAAATCCACATTTTGGTTCCGGTGATGCTGTAGGTCCCGTCCCCACGCGGGGCAGCAGTGGTCGTGATGTCGGCCAGCCCGGACCCAGCGTGCGGCTCGGACAGGGCCATGGTGCCCAGCCAGCGGCCCTCCAGCAGCGGCAGCATGTACCGCTGCTGCTGCTCAGGTGAGGCGAACACCCGCTGCAGGTTGGCATTACCGATCGTCAGAAAGGCGTAGCCGCTCGTTCCCACGTTGGCCGCCTGAAAGTGCGCCTGCACCGCCTGCATCACCACCCAGGGCAATTGCAGCCCGCCCAGCTCCTCGTCGTGATGGGCGCTGAAGAATCCGGCGTCCCGAAACGCGGCGAGAGCCTGCGCGACGCCGGGAACCAGCCTGACCTTGCCGTCCACCACATGCGGTTCGTTCAGATCAGCTTCCCGGGCATGCGGGGCAAAGTGGCGGTCTGCAACCGTGTACGCGAGGTTCAGAATGTCCTCGTACACCTCGCGGCTGTGCTCCGAAAAACGGGGACGCTCCGGCAAGGCAGCAGTATTCAGAACCTCGAACAGCTGAAAACTCAGGTCTCGTTTGCTCAGGAAGGGGGCCATATCGCAGATCTCCTGGGGGAAAGAAGGTCGGGAACGGTGCGCGAGTGTCCGCGCACGTCTACTTTGAACGTAAGCGTTACTATAGGCCATTCCCCTGCCGACCCCGCCCCCTGCGCCCCTTTCAAGGAGACCCCCATGCGCGCCGTGATCTGCCAGACCTTTGACCAGCCCGAGACCCTGACCGTCCAGACGCTTCCCGACCCGCAACCCGGCCCAGGAGAAGTGGTCATTGCCGTCGAAGCCGCGGGCGTGAATTACCCCGACGCCCTGATGGTCATGGGCCAGTATCAGGTGCGCCCTCCCCTCCCCTTTACTCCGGGGGCTGAGGCAGCCGGGCGCATCAGTGCTGTAGGAGAAGGTGTGACCGGGCTGCAGGTCGGCCAGCGGGTGGCTGCCTTTACCGGAACTGGCGCCTTTGCCAGTCACCTCAAGGCGGACGCCCGGGCCGTGATGCCGCTGCCTGACGCATTGCCGCTGGACGTGGCAGCCACCCTGCCGCTGGCGTACGGCACCAGCCTGCACGCCCTGATCCAGCGCGGTGCCCTGCAGCCCGGTGAGACCCTGCTCGTGCTTGGAGCGGCTGGCGGCGTAGGTCTCGCCGCCGTCATGATCGGTAAGGCTCTGGGGGCCCGGGTGATTGCAGGTGTCTCCACTCCTGAGAAGGGCGATGTTGCCCGGCAGCACGGCGCCGATGAGGTCATCGAGTACAGCACGGAGGACCTGCGCGAGCGCCTTAAGTCGCTGACCGGCGGACAGGGCCCGGACGTGATCTTCGACCCCGTAGGAGACCGCTACGCCGAAGCTGCCTTCCGGTCGATCGCCTGGGGTGGCCGCTATCTGGTGATCGGCTTCGCCGGTGGAGAAATTCCGCGCCTGCCGCTGAATCTGCCGCTGCTGAAGGGCGCGAGCATCGTAGGCGTCTTCTGGGGTGAATTCGCGCGCCGTGATCCGCAGGGCAACACCCGGAACCTCTCACGCCTCGCAGCCTGGATCGCCCAGGGCGAGGTGCGCCCGCTGGTCAGCGAACGCTATCCGCTGGAGCGCACCGGTGAGGCGCTGCGCGCGTTGCTTGACCGCCGCGTTACCGGAAAGGTCGTGCTGACGCCGTGACCTCCGGGCCCGAGCACTCCCAGGCGACCCCCGTGACGTACTACACCACGGCCGAGCTGGCCCGCGCCGCAGGCGTCACACGCCGGACCGTCATGCACTATGCCGAACTGCAACTGCTCACGCCGGACCAGATCACGGTGTCAGGCCGGTCGCTGTACGCACCCTACTCGCTGAGGCTGCTGCGCGACCTGATTGACCTGCGTGCTCTGGGCCTGCCCCTGGAGGAAGCGCGTGACATGGTGATTCTGCGCCGCGCTACACATAACGTCGACGGCACCTACCGGCGTGACTGGCGGCGAGAGGACGTGCCTCTGGATGACGCCCGGTTGCGCGCCCTTCATGCTCGGCTGCGGATGCTGCACGATGCCTACGACCGGCAGGCAGAAAACCTGGCCCGTTTCGACCGCTGGCTGACCAAACGCTTTACCGGCGGTGATGTGCCAGCCATCAGTCCCGTCGACGTGCCGCCCGACGAGGCGCAGTCGAACGCTTCCAGGGACTGAGCCACGCATCTGGGTGGGTCTTGTTCAGGCTGATGCCGCCAGATCTTCTCCGGGCGCAGCGACCGTCTGGCTGAAGTCCTTCCCTGGAGCCTGACCATGCGCACGGAACTCCGTTTATACGCGCACGATGAGCCGCCGGCCGAGCAGCTGAATCAGGACCAGCAGGACAGCTGAAGTCACCAGCAGTCCGAACGCCAGCTGACCAGCCCGTTCGTATTCGAGGGCCTGAACTAGATCGAACAGATAAATCGCCGCTGTGCGGGTCTGCCCAGGAATATTGCCCCCCACCAGCAGGACCACTCCGAACTCCCCCAGGGTGTGTGCAAAGCTCATGGCAGTGCCGGTGACCACGCCGGACAGCGTGAGCGGAATCACCACAAAGCGCAGCCGCTGCCAGCGGTTCAGCGCCAGTGCGCGCCCCGCATCCTCGTATTTGGGGTCCAGGCCCTCTAAAGCACTGATGTATGGCCCGACAGCGAACGGCAGGCTGTACAGCAGCGACCCGATCAACAGGCCGGGGTAGCTGAACGCGAGTTGAACGCCAGTCAGGTCAGTAATCAGGCCTTCACGCCCCATACCGACCAGCAAGTAGTACCCCAGCACGGTCGGCGGCAACACCAGTGGAAGGTTGATCAGCGCCCGCAGCAGCGTGGACCACCAGCCCGCGGTGCGTGCCAGCCACAAGGCCAGCGGATACCCGGCGAGCAGCAGCAGCAGGCTGGTTACGGTCGCGAGGTTGAGGGTCAGCAGCAGGGCTTCACGGAGAGGGGCGTCCAATTATTGCTCCCTGGGAAGGACGAAGCCGTACTGCCTGAAGACCTCCCGGGCCCTAGGGCTGAGGAGAAAGCTCCAGAGGCGCCGGGTATTTTCTCCATTTTTGATGATGACCATCTGCTGTTGCAGTCGCTGGTGCTGACCCAGTGGAGCAAGCCAGTACTCTCCTCCAAGCGCAGCAAAACTAGGAGCTTTGACCAGGCTGTAGGCAAGAATGCCGCCGTCAGCCGCCGTAGAGGCAAACTGCGCAGCCTGAGCAATGTTTTCCGCCAGCACGAACTTCCCTTTCAGGGTGCTCTCCAGCTTGTACGACCTCAGCAGCGACAAAGCCGCCTGACCATACGGAGCGTGCGCCGGGTTGGCAATCGCAATTTTGCGCACACGGGGGTCATTCAAAGCCGCTGGACCAAGCCTGGCCACGTCGACTGGACTGCCTTTGGGAACCCAGATCACCAGTCGACCAATCGCGTAGTCCCGGCGCGTGCCGCGCACTGTCAGGCCCGCCTCTTCCAGTTTCCGGGCGTAGCTGCTGTCTGCACTCAGGAACATCGTGAAGGGTGCGCCGTTACGGATCTGGGCCGCGAAGTTGCCACTGCTGCCATAACTGACCTGTACTGGATCAGCTGTGGGGTACAGCTGACGGTAGCGGCTGATCAATTCATCCAGAACAAACTTCAGATCGGAAGCGGCAGCGACCTGAGCCGTTTCAGCCCGGGCCCCACCCAACGCCAGAGCCACAAGAACGGTACAAAACAAAGACTTCACCATGAATCTCCTTCCCCGATACTTAGCTGCAGCACCAGAACCTGAGAGTAATGCCGGGAGCGCCTCCTGAGGCTGCGTGCAATATGCAGCCTCCCCTGCGGACCATGAGCCTGTCACCAACCGTGTCCGGTGCAGCGCACCTGACGTAATTTTCCCCGCATAACTGACCTCAAACCTGCTGGGACGCGAAGCAGACCCTCCTGCCAACTACAGCTCTGGGAAACTGCTGGCTGTGTCAGACCGCACGTCTTGCAGAGTCCAGCCACCTCGTTCCTTCTGATCTGCTGGCTTTTGATCACCAAAAACCGGGAATCTAGCCTGAGCCTCCGGACGCATAACCATGCAGTTGCGGACGTATTCATTACATATATATTTAGGGTAACCATGAAGCATTCCACGTTTGACCGAGTACATGCTCCATATTTGTTTTTTTGTCCCGATATACTGAACGCTTTTATCGAAATCCTAACGAGTGAGGAGTAGCCTCCAGCCATGCCCACAATTCAAAAGGGGCCTGACGAAGGGTCAGGTCCTAGTGCAGTGCAGGTGCTGATGGTCCGGCGTCACCTGGCTTTATTAGGCGAACCGGACCATGAAATCCTGGAGGTCCTGACTGATCAGGTCACTGATACTGGCCTGATGCGCGACGTCACGCGCGCCAAGGTGGGTCTGGATCCTGAGTGGCCTGACGTTCCTGAGCTGGCGTTGCGGCACGGAGTTCCGTTAGCTCGTGCCATTGCAGCGGGACGTGAAGGTATGCGGCGTATATACCGCGCGCTGTGGTGTTCAGACATGAAAGCAAAGGAGCCAGGACCGCAACAGGCGGCGTGCACGAACTCAACCGATAAAGAGCCTGCAGGCTCATTCGGACCGTGAACTCCTTTGCTTTCAGTGTCACACCACACTGCTTAATACTTTTCCCGAGATGATCAGGGTGGCTGATTCCAGCTTCAACAAACCACGAACCGAGGAGTTCTGTTGCAGTACGTTGACTCGTCCAGAGTTCGTCCGCAGGCATGCCAGCGAGAACGCCGGCGCAGATGCTTTATGCTGAGCGTCCAAAACATGTCTGGCACGGATATCCAGGGCCGTTTTGCATCTGAACTATGACCTTCTTCCCTGTCCTGACTCCTCCACTGGTCCATCTTCTGGACGCCGTAGGCGACGCAATCTTTACCCTGGACGCCGCCGGCTATTTCACCTATGCCAACAGTACGGCGGCAGCCATGATCAATCTGACGCCCGCCGAAGTCCTCGGCAAGCACCTGGAGCGGGATTTTCCGGACGCCTTCAGCCGGCGCTGGCCAGGCGAAAGCCGGCGGGCCCTGGAACTGCAGCGTCCAGTCGAGTACGACGCGTTCAGCCCTTCAATGAGCACCTGGGTGCGGGTGCATATTGTGCCAACCCCTGAGGGGCTGGCGGTGCAGCTGCGGGACGTCACGTTTGTCAGACGGACCGAGTCATTGCAGCAGCTGACCGCCAGGTTGAACCAGGCCTCTACACCCAGGCAGGTCGGCAGGGTCCTGCTGGAACAGGCAGTGGCGTCCGCCGGTGCGTATATGGGCGCGCTGGCTGCGCCCAGCGCCGACGGCACCTCGCTCGAACTTCAGGAAGATGTCGGCTACACACCTGAACTCCGCCAGCGCTTCGCACGTTTCTCCGTGGATCTCGACATTCCACCTTGCGACGCCGTCCGGCGGGGACGCGCCATCTTCGTCAGCGGAGATGAATTCGACCGGCTTTACCCCGGGTCTATGGGGGTACGTGCCCAGCAGACGCGCAGCCTCGCCGCCCTGCCTCTTACGGTCGAAGGAAAACTCTGGGGCGTGCTGGCCCTCAGCTTCGAGGAAGCGCGGCGTTTTTATCCTGCTGAACAGGAATTTTTGCTGAGTCTGGTAGAGCAGTGTTCACAGGCGGTTGGGCGAACCGAGGCAGAGGCAGGTCGCCGCACAAGTCAGGCGCAGCTGCGGGTCATGCTGGAAGCGGCTGGGATCGGTCACTGGGAACTGGACTCACGGACTCAGAACACCTGGCGTTCTGCCCGCCATGACGCGATTTTCGGTTACCCGGACGGGCACCCGGACTGGACCTACACTTCGTTCATTGAGCATGTCCTCCCCGAGGACCGGGAGAGGATTGTCCAGACCTATGAGTCGGCGCTGGCACGCGGCCTCCCCTGGGATTTTGAGTGCCGTGTGCGCCGTGCGGACGGCGAGGTCCGCTGGATCTGGGGACACGGCCTTTCCCTGACGGTTCAGGATCAGAGTCAGGGTCACATGCTGGGGCTGGTGCAGGATATTACCGGGCGTAAACAGGTGGAAGAAGAACTGCGGGCCCAGGCCGAAATCCTCGCGACCGTGAACCGGATTGGCCAGACCCTGTCTGCCGAGCTGGAACTGAGCGCCCTAGTGCAGGCCGTGACCGATGCAGGAGTGGAACTGACTGGCGCACAGTTTGGCGCTTTTTTCTATAACACCACCGATCGGAACAAGGAAACGCACACCCTGTATGCATTATCCGGCGTTCCCCGGGAGGCGTTCGCAGGCTATCCGTTGCCCCGCACGACAGCCATCTTCGGCCCGACGTTCCGCGGTGAGGGGGTCATTCGCGTCGATGACGTGACCCAGGATGCGCGCTACGGACAAAACGCGCCGCATCACGGCATGCCACAAGGGCATCTGGCGGTGCGCAGCTATCTGGCGGTGCCCGTCATAGCCCGCTCGGGTGAAGTGCTGGGAGGACTGTTCTTCGGCCACGAGGAGGCGGGAATATTTACTGAACGCGCCGAAAACGTCACCCTGGGGCTGGCGGCACAAACCGCCGTGGCCCTCGACAATGCCCGGCTGTACCAGCAACTTCAGGACAGCCACAGTGAGCTTGAAGGGCGCGTTGAAGAGCGTACCGAGCAGCTCAAGGCTCAGGCCACAGAATTGCAGCGGAGCAATCAGGAACTCGAGCAGTTTGCCTATATCGCGTCGCACGACCTGCAGGCGCCGATTCGGGCGGTCACCAGTTTCGCCGGCCTGCTCGAGAGCAGGTACGGCAGTCAGCTTGATCAACGCGGGCAGAAGTACCTGAGTCAGATCGTAACCAGCGGTCTGCATATGAAACGCCTGGTGGACGATCTGCTGGCCTTTTCACGCATACACACCACGCAGCACAGTCTCGAACCCACCGATACTCAGGCGGTCTTCAAGGAGGTGGCTGGAAGGCTGTCGGAAGACGGCGAAATGCATGCACACCAGATAACGAGCGACCCTCTGCCGCTGGTCCTCGCAGATGCGCCGCAGCTTGACCAGTTGCTGCAGAACCTGATGTCTAACGCCCTGAAATATCGCCGCGAGGATGTGGTCGCTCACGTTCATGTTTCTGCCCGGCGCGACGGAAACATGTGGCGGTTTGCCGTGCAGGACAACGGGATTGGTATCGAACCGCAGTACCACAGCCGCATTTTCGAGATCTTCCAGCGGCTGCATGGACAGGAGCAATATCAGGGCACCGGAATCGGTCTGGCGGTGTGCAAAAAGATTGTCGAGCGTCATGGTGGACGGATCTGGCTGGAGTCGACTTTCGGACAGGGCACCACGTTCTTTTTTACCCTGCGGGCAGTGTAGGCGCGGAGCTGGGAATTCGCGTTACCGCCCCATATGCGCCGGCGATCACCTGTGAAGGATCCCTGAGCGGGGACCGCAGACCATCATCCGCCTTCCAGGGCCCGGCGCTACCGTAAAGACATGCCTGCGCCTCCGGATGTTCATGTTCGCCGCGTTACGGAGTCTTCAGATCCAGCGCTGCTGGCCTTCGGACAGATCCAGCAGCGCAGCTATTACGCACCCGAGATGCTTATTCCTCCTGCGGCGTTTCCCCGGCTGGTCTCCAGCGGGCGCCGGGGCGAGCGCCGGGACCGCATTCTGGTGGCCGAAAGCGGCGCAGGGAAGGTGCTTGGAGGCACGGTATACCACCTGTTGCCAGAGGCCGCCTTCAGTTCCTTCCTGGCCGTCGCACCTGAAGTCAGAGGACAGGGGATCAGCCGGGCCCTACATGCCGCCCGGCTGGGCGAAGTCCGCGACGCTGGTCTGTCCGGGCTCTTCGCCGACAGCGTCTATGCGGGACGGCAGTCGGCAGCAGACCGTGCAGCCGAGACACGGGCCGGGACTGACCCAGTTGCGAGGCGCCGGGCACTGCATGCTCTTGGCTACCGCACCGTGGATGTGCCGTACTGGCAACCTGTCGGTGGTCCTGATGGGGGCCCTCTGACCGACCTCGACCTGCTGTATCAACCGCTGAACGGCGCCTCCAGTGTAGAAACCGCACTGGTCACGGCTACGCTGCGCCACTACTGGGGGGCGTGGCTGGGCGCAGAGCGCGCCGCTCGCGAAGCCCAGGCGCTCTCGGAACGTGCCGGGACCGATACGCTGCGCCTGCTTGATGCCGGAGAGACACCAGCCTACTGGCACCGGGGGGAGGGCCAGCACTAAGGACCTGGAAGATCACTTCTTTGCACCCAACAGCGCGCCGAAGAGTTCTGAGCCTCGGTCTGCGCCCCATGCGTCCGGAACCACTATGCATTGACGGTCATTCGGGTGTGTGATGAAGACTCTCAAGCCTGGGCCAAGTGAACCTTGCGATATTGAACGACATCCCACATCTGGGGCTCTTACGCTGAACATGCTGGCGTAGGGCCAGCATGTGGGCCTTTTTATTCTCTTTTTCAGGAGATCAGATGAAGCCAACCTTTTTCCGTTCCACGCTGCTGACTACTGCTCTTTGCTTTGCCCTCGGAACCGTGAGTGCGCAGACGACCCCGGCTCCACCGACGACGCCTGCACCGCCTACGACGCCAGCGCCGCCCACCACACCTCCGGCCACCCCGACCCCACCGACGGAGGCAGAGCCGCCAGCAACTCCTGAGACGGAGACAACAGACACCACAACCCCCGGCACGGCTGACACCGAACTGCCTGCACAAACCACATTTACGCTTGCCTCCGGACCCATCACCCTGCCTTACCTCACGGGAGCCACCCCCGTTCGCAGTGTGGAAACCGTCTCGGGCGTCGCTGTCCTTTATCGAGGTGCGGTTGCCGACGCTTTTGAGCGTTATGCCGAGGCCCTGACGGCGGCTGGCTTCACAGAAGTGTCGAGCGAAACCATTCCTTTCGCGACCCCCGCAACAGCCGCCGACGCCTCGGAGGATTCGGAAGGAAGCTCAGCTCCAGCGACGGGTGCTTCGGGCGCCGCGACTGGAGCAGCAGGCGCCGCGGCGCCAGCGGGGGCCACAGGTACGGCGGGCGGCACTGCGACGGGAGGAGCCACAGGTGGCACAGCCACGGGTACGGGTACCACCGGGAGCGCTGCGGGAGGCACAGGGACGGCTGCAGCCGGCGGCACCACCACTGGCGGCACGGACACGGCAGCAACAGACACGGCAAGCGACACGGAAGCGGCAGACGACACGGCAGCCTCTGCCCAACCAAGCGGCAGAGAGCGTCAGGTCATGATTCTGGAGCGCAACGGTGAACGCATCCGACTCTCGGTCTGGCAGGCCTACGGGGTAACTACAGTTCTTTTGGCCCGGGTTCCAACCCGGTAGACAAAAACAGCCGCAGGCAGGGCCATGACCGGCCCTGCTTTTTGCGTTCAGTGGTCCAGTGTGACTGGTCGCTTGCTGCTGCCGACAAGACAACAGTTCGCACTACGGACCGGTTCTCCGGATGCGTTACAGAAGTCTCGTCCTGCTGGCAGGTTTGGCACGTCCAAAGAAATGACCCTGGCCCAGGTCACATCCCAGGTGCTTCAAGACACTCAGTTCCTCGTTGGTTTCAATGCCTTCGGCTATAGCCTCCAGGTGCAGACTGCGGGCGAGACTCAGAATTGCCTGGACGACGGGAAAGGTAGGAGACGTTTCGCTCAGACCAGTAACGAAGGAACGGTCGATTTTCAGAATATTGATAGGAAGACGTGGCAGATAACTGAGACTCGAGTAGCCGGTCCCGAAATCATCCACGGAAATCCAGACACCCAGGTCCCGGAGCTGACGCATCCGCCAGACTGATTCTTCTACTTGACGCATGATGACTCGTTCTGTCAGCTCCAGTTCCAGTTGTTCTGCGGGAAACCCAGTTTCTTCCAGACAACGGGCAACCGTTTCCACGAAATTTCTGCGCTCAAACTGAAGTGCGGAAACATTAACGGCGACCCGGAGTTGCGAATGCCCCTGGGCCTGCCACAGCACGCCTTGACGACATGCCTCCTTGAGCACCCACGCTCCGATGGACTCGATCAGGCCAGTTTCCTCGGCCAGCGGAATAAAGCGTTCTGGCGAGACGGCGCCCAGTTCCTCATGCTGCCACCGGACCAGCGCTTCGACCCCGGTCAGCTGACCATCGAACAGGCGGATCAGCGGCTGATAGTGCAACTCGAAATCGTTGTGCTCGGCGGCCTGGCGCAAAAACGAAGTGAGCTGAAAGCGCTCGTACGCACGGCGGTTCATCTCACTGCGGAAAACCGCGAAGCTCATCTTGCGGCTCTTGGCGTGATACATCGCCAGGTCAGCGGTACGGTGCAGCATTTCAGGGTCGCTACCCCCCTCAGGCGTCAGGGTGATTCCGATCGACGCACTCACCTTAATCTGGCGGTCAACCACGTGCATGGGGTCCGACAGCACCTCAGTAATCTGCCGGGCCACCTCCAGAGCGTCAGATTCTGAAGCAAACGGAAGAATGACAGTAAATTCGTCTCCACTGATCCGGGCCACCGTATCGCCGTGCTGAACACAGCCCTTCAGGCGGCTGGCTATTTCCCGCAGGACCTGATCTCCCGCCTCATGGCCAAGGCTGTCGTTCACACTTTTGAAATTGTCTACATCGATAAAGAGAACAGCAAGCTCACCACCCACGTGCTGCGCAGCGTCCAGGGCCCGCTGGAGACTTTCTTCAAACAGCTGCCGGTTGGCCAGCCCAGTCAGCGCATCGTGTAGCGCCTGATACTTAAGCTGCTCAGTCAGGTGATGATGTTCGACAGCTACGGCCGTGAGATGCCGCGCCTTATCCAGTACCCTCAGCACTTCCGGGGGCAGCACCCCTGGCGACTTTGCAAAGAGAGTCATGGCCCCAAGCACCGACTGGCCCCCGTCCTTGACCGGAAGTGACACGCAGGCCCGCAGCTGATGCGGCAGCAGAACCATCTGCCAGTCAGCGTAGGCAGGATCTGTCGTGAGATCCTCTACCATAAGAACTTCTCCGTTCAGAACTGCAGGCCCGCAGATCCCGTCATGATCAGGGGCACCGTTGAGTGCCAGGCGCACCTCCGGTGGCAGGCTGGGTGCAGCGTACACCGCCAGTCTGCCGCGTTGCCGCAGGAGCACAGCGCACACGTAGTCCGGCACCTGTGCCTCGACCATCGTGGCTACCCGGTGAAGGATCTCGGAGAGCGGCTTGCCCTGGACTGTCATTTCCAGGATGGCGTTGCGGTCTCCCTGAGCCTGCTCTTCGGCCTTCTTGCCCGTGATGTTTTGCATCAGAACCGTCAGCCCAGTGGAGTGAGCGTAGATTTTCAGTCTCAGCCAGACGTTCAGGGGGGCATAAAACGTTTCGAACTCGCCTTTTCCCTGCGACTGAATGGCTGCTGAGGCCTGCTGATGAAACTCACTGTCCAGAGCGTCTGGGAACAGTTCCCAGATCACGTGGCCGAGCAGATCAGCGGCTGACCGCTGGACAATCTGCTCGGCCGACGGATTGAGGTAAGTCAGGCGCCATTCGGTATCTATGGCCAAGAAGGCCTCCTCGATCCTGGAAAGAATTGCAGTCATCTGCGCTGCTTTTTGTGCGGCCTCCTGCCGGGCGTTCTGCAGATCCGTCAGGTTCCTGGCAGTCACCAGGATCTGCGCTGGCGTGCCCGTGGCATCCCGCAGGGGCGTCATGACAATGTCCCAGAACCTGAACGCACCTTGCAGGGTGAGGCTGGCCGCCTCAACGTGGGCTACCTCTCCCCGCCGGACACCTTCCAGGGCCTGTTGGATTTTGGGTTGCGATTCCTCTGACCAGAGGCCTGAGCCGGAAACCGCCTCCATTGGTCCAATCTGATGTGTTTCCAGCGCCAAGCGGCCTCGTTCGTTGATCCACAACACAGTGCCCTCCAGGCTCAGAACCTGTATGGAATCGGGACTGTTGGTCAAAAGGGCCTGGGTAAACTCTGCCTGCTCGCGCATGTAGTCTTCCGCCAGCTTGTAGGTGCTGACGTCCTCATGGATCAGCACTGCCCGGCGGCCCTCATCGAAAGCTGTTACCTGCATCTGAAACCATCGGCGCACTTCTGGACTGTGGCAGGGGTAAACGTGGGTATATATGCTGCGCTGTCCGTCTAAAACGCTTCGAATACCACGGGCCACTTCATGGGCTTCCGGCAGGGAACTGGCATCACACACCTTCAGGTAATTTGTGCCCACCGCAGCATCAGCCATCTCCAGTCCATTCTCGGCACCGAATTTTATCCATGCGTCGTTGACGTCAAGAATCACACCATTCTGATCAAGGATAGCCAGCGTCGAGGGTATGGCTTCGAAAGCTTCCTGATACATCGTGTCCCGGCCTGTAAGAGCCACAACGGTTCCTCCTGTATCCGGTGTAGAACCAGGTGGGGTGCTCAAGCACCTGCTGGAACCACCGAATAATGGCTCCAGCATAGTGGGCATCCTGCGCGGCGTGGACCGCCCTGGCGGGGAAAAAGGTTCAGCTACCCACGACTAAGTCAGCCGGAGGCCCGGTCATCTCCCGCACGTTGGATTGTGTGCCGAGCACTGGCCATTTTGTGGAAAACCGCTACTCAGCGCATGAAATTCTCATAGGTACGCCAGGGGCAGAGGCAAATCCTCTCCCCAAAGCACACGGTTTTTGATTGAGCAGGAGGACGCAGGAACCCCTGGAGACCCTCAAAAGGTCGCTCTGGAGCAACTGTTATTCACGGCTTCGTACACTTTTTGCCAGCTTATTTAGGGGTTCAATGTCAGGACCAGACAACACAATCCACGCTGATAGCCAGCCTGGTATCTATAGCCAACATTGAGCTTTCGTTGAACTGAACTTTGTCGAAACTTCAATATCAAAGCCTCTTTAGCTGCCTGCCATGTCACAAAACGCACCTTAGTGGAGGATGCCAACATGAACCTTACATACCCGCTACTTCTTGTCGAGGGAAACAGGACTGACCGGCTCCTGCTTCAAAAAGCCCTCAGCAAGTGTGGGTATGCATTTGATGCAATGATCTGTGCTTCTGCGGAAGAAGCTTTGCGGTATCTGGAAACCTCTCCTCTGCCGTCCATGATTATTGCTTCAGTGACTCTTCCTGATATGGAGAGTGAAACTTTCCTCCATCATCTGGATCTGCATCCGGTGTGGCGGTCACTGCCCGTGGTCCTGTGGGGCCGCCGACATGAACTTCAGGCTCATTCCGGCCACCGGCAGGTATTGACCGGGCTGAGCCTGCCTGTCGTCGAAAAGGGCGAGACCCTGGGCGAATACATCAGCGGCCTGTCCACACTGGTCAATGAGTGCATGCCCCAGCGACTGTCGGCCTGAGTCTGTTTTAGGCCTGGCGTTTCATACTCCAGGCAAGAACTGGATTTATGCGCTGTGATACGCGCTGCAAAGAAATGAGCGCGTCAACATTCGTGGCCTGCAGGCTTGGCTGAAATCTGCCAAAGTTGCGCCCGTTATGCCCCTATATAATGGATTTCTCTTGAATGTCACCTGACACTTCTGACAGTTAAGTGGACCGCGATTTGGTTGTCGCTGGTCAGCTGCAAACGCTGTGTCCATTTATGACGTGACCTGAGTGCAGGCAGGGTATTTAACCTGCACATCAGTTCATTACCTTTAGAATGAAAGGCAGAGCGTCAAAGTCGCTTACCCTCAGGATGTGGCGGAAAGGGAGACCGTGGACACCCAGAACAGTACCCTCAATGCCAAGGCTTCGCCACTTATTTCTGCTGACCTGTACAGGACAGTTTCCATTACTCTGCCGATTGTCGCCTTCGCGTTTCTTATTGCCATCGTGTCTGATGTACGGTCGGGCCAGGAAAATCCTTTTGACCGTGTGGCCCATCCGCTGATGTTTACTGCGCTGCTTGCGCTGGAAACTGTGCTTCTTCTCATGCCGCGCTCGTACCCTTACGTCACTGGGGCAATGCTTCTTGGAAGTAGCGTCTTTTTTCTCAGCAAGCTGGTTGCCCTGCTGTTCTTCCCCAGCCCTGGCCTGAACGTGCTGGCTGAATTCACCGAATCCTTTTTCTGGATTCCTGGGATATATCTGCTTGCCTTCTTCACCACACGCCTGGACCGCGCCCGATTGACTGGCCGTCTGTTTGTCCTGCTGCTCGTGGCGATTTCTGCCGGGTACGGAATCATCAAGTCACCTGACTCGGATCCATCGGTTCTGAACGCCTTGGTTCAGCTTAACCTTGCGAATTGCACGCTGTTCGTTCTGTCCGGTATTGTTTACCGTTTTGCCAATCAGCATGTGCGGACGGTCGCCCATGCTCAGAACCTTGAACATCTGGTGTATGTGGACGCTCTGACCGGTCTTCCCAACCGGCGGCAGCTCGAGCGGACCCTGGAGGAGGCGACGCATATCTCCAACACCACAGGCTTCAGCCTTCTGAGCATTGACCTGGACGGCTTTAAAAGTATCAACGACACGCTGGGCCATGAGGGGGGCGACCTGGTTCTCCGGGAAGTCGCCAGTCGCCTCCGGGACGCGTGCCGGGCCCGGGATGTGGTGGTGCGCGTTAGCGGAGATGAGTTTGCGGCCGTGCTTCTGGACAGCAGGGAACCTGAAGCCAGGCTGGTAGCGATGAGATTTCTGGAATCGCTGGAGCAGCCGCTGATCATTGCGGGACACCCCGTACAGATCAGTGCGAGCGTTGGGGTCAGCATGTTCCCCGAGGACGGTATGGACGCCCCCACCCTGCTGCGTCACGCGGACCGGGCCATGTACCACGTGAAGCAGAATGGAAAACAGGCGGTACACTTTTTTGCCTCAACCGGGGTAGCTTCCGGCTCACACAACGACTGACACAAACACGTTGTTTATAGCGTGAATAGCGGATTTCTTTCCGCAAGTACTTTGCAGGCCAGGTACCATGGTGTAATGCGCACACTTCCGGCCTGGCTGCTGTTTCTCCCTTTCGGCCTGAGCTTTGCCGTGGGCGTCTGGGCCTTACCTCAGCAATCCTCTCGTATACCCATTCACTGGGGCCCCAGCGGTCAACCCGACCGCTGGGGGAGTCCGCTGGAGGGGCTGTTCATGTTGCCGGGTGTTCTGCTGTTTACGAGTCTGCTGGTTCTGGCCGCGTCTCCCGCCCGACCTACCTCAGCACCCCTGCTCCGCGTGAGTGTCCTCGGGTTGGGCCTCCTGGCTCTGGCCCACACCACCGCGCAAGCCTTTGGTTGGGACAGTTTCCGCGCCACCATGATGGGCCTGGGTGTCCTGTTCATACTGATGGGTCCTGCGCTAGCTCAATCTGAGCCCAGCAGCTTAAGCGGCCCGCCGCTTTCTGCCAGTACGCTCCGGCGTCTTGGGCGCGCCTGGCTTACCTATGGGACGGCCGTGGTCTTCATGAGTCTGCTGGCCCCACAGGCAAGCTGGATGACCGCGACGGTGCTGCTGGGCTTGGGCGGTATTCTGCTGTTTGTTGTTCTGGGGGCACGGCACGACCGGCGCCGCACCACCGGCTGAACCTTTTAACTCTCCGCTATGGGCGTGAATACCGGATTGTGGTCCGTCCTCCGGGCGTACCGGGTTTCTTAGAACGACATCAGCCCGACATTTTGCTGCCTGCACTTCAGGCTCAGCCGTCCAGTCAGACAACGGAATCCATACGTGAGTTCAGCTGAGCAGTTACGGGGCTTCAAGATCCTGCCGGGCTTGCTCCAGGTGCCGCCGCTCCTGTTCCGCAGCTTCCTGTTCGCCGTGCAGTTCATGCCACCGGATCAGATCCATACGGCTGTCCAGGTCCAGGGGATCTGCGGTGATCAGTACCCTCAGGGCGTCACGCCTTCGGGCATCACCGGCAGGCTGAGCATGGACATGAATTCTCAAGGCGTCGTGCACAAGGCGCTCGGCCTGTTCACGTTCCTCGGGCAATTCGGTCGGCAGGTCTGAAAACACGCTCAGCGGCGCCGTCATGGGCCGCAGCAGTTCTGCCAGGCGCGCCAGATCCGGCCCGTTGAGTGCGCTGCGCAGCTCATCCAGATCACTATGAACCGGAAAGAGCATCGACACCTGTCCCCTCTCGGTCGTGACCAGCGGTGTGCCAAAGACACTGCGCAGATGATAAAGGGCCGTTTGCAGGCTTGCCACCGGGTTCTTGGCCCCAGGCCAGAAGCGCTCGGCCAGCGTTTCGCGGTTCTGGGGCCGCTGTGACAGAGCCAGAGCCACGAGCAACGCCGCGCTCTTGCGGGTTGGAAAGTCAACCAGCTGCAGTGTCCGCCCAGCATGCTGGACCCGCAACGGACCCAGCGCCTGCACCCGCAGAGGGAACAAAGCGCGTGTCTCCGCGTCCTGGGCCATGCTGACCAGGGTGCCGGCCGCGCGGCTGCTCAACAAAGGCAGGTATCCATGCGTCCGGATCAGCTCCAGGGTCTCGGTGAGATCATCCCCGTTGCCCCGTTCCAGCAGGGCCGTGGCCAATTCCAGCCGGGCCTCTTCGCCACGAGCCTCAGCAATCACCCTGTCCAGATCTCCCTGGCCCTGCAAGGCCGCTTCCAGGTCGGCACGCAGGCCCAGCTGCCGCGCCCCCTCCAGGGAAACGGCCGCGCGTTCGGGATCACCGGCTTCACGGTAGGCCCGGGCCAGAAGCAACGATGTTTCAGCATGGAGCGTGCGGTCTGCGGTCTGCACCTGACCCAGCCAGTGCAGGGCCTGTGAGGGCTGACCGCCGTGCAGGGCCAGCAGCGCCTGGACCCGTAACGCCCACCCAGCTACGTCGCCGTCGGTTTCCCGGGCACGCATCAACGCCTGGGCCAGATGCAACTCGGATTCGGCACTGACGACATCACCCAGCGCAGCGTGCACTTCAGCCAGATTGAGGTGAGTCATCGCCGCATCCCGGGGATACCCGGCATACAAGGTCAGCGCCTTGGCATAGGGCGGCAGGGCTTCACGAAGCAGGCCACGGCCAAACTGCAATCCGCCCAGAGTTTCGAGGCTGCGGGCCTCGCGTTGGGAATCGCCCGCGGCACGAAACGCAGCCACCGCCCGGCCGAGGCTGAGTTCGGCTTCGGCATGCCGCCCGGTCTGAATAAGCAGAAGAGCGCGGTTCTGACTGGCTTCCCCCGCGGTGACCCCACTGCCTGCTTCGGCAACTTCGAAGTCGGCCAGGGCACCTTCGGTTGAGCCCCGCATCGCCCGCACCACTCCCCGGGCGTTGTGTACCGTGGCCACCAGGGGCTCCGGCAGGCCGCTCAGTGCCTGTGAGTACAGCGCCTCAGCTTCGTTCAGATCTCCGGCGCTGCGTGCCAGCAGCCCGGCCAGATACTGTGCAGCCGGTGCCTGACGCCAGTGCTCCGGCACGCTGGCCAGTTGCTCCCGCAGCGTCGCTTCACCCTGCCCCGCGCGGGCATTCTGCGCCAGCAGTTCCAGATATTCGCTCCAGGCCTGCGCCGTTGCCAGGGTGAGCAGAGCCTCCGGCATATGTCCTGCGGCCTGAAGCGCCTGAGCGGCTCGGATTGCCCTTCGTGGGTCCGGGACCGGGGCCAGGGTCCGCCGGAGCAGTTCAGGAAATGCCCAGCCGCCTGGTGACGGCCACAACCATCCTTCGTCGCTCAGGGTTTCCAGATGATGGCGTTCAACGTCCAGACCATCAGCCACGGCGGGTGTCACCAGCGCGGCAGCTGCCAGCTGAACGGCAGCAGCCCTGAGAGAGCCAGAAGGCTGGTAAGGAGCGACCAGCACGCTCATCAGCGGATGGCGGTGCAGTTCCTCGACAGGCGGGAGATTCTCGGTTCCCTGCTGAGCAAGCAGCCGGGCCAGCAGTTCCATGGCCGCCGGCCAGCGGCCGAAGGCAGCGAAGGTCTGCTGCCGCCAGTCAGGGCTCGCTCCTGACAGGGCAGCATTCCAGTCATCCTCGTCAGGACTGAGGTCACTCATGCTCAGGATCAGGGCAGCGTAATGTTCCCCTGACAGGCTGCGCAGGTCCGTGTGTGTCGCAGGGCACCACAGCCAGCGTCTCGCTCCCGGTCCGGGGAGCGCATCCAGTACAGTCCAGCTGGCCGCGCGTGCCCACTTGCGTAAAGCGGGCTGGCCGGCACCTACTTCAACCGGAGCCACTACGCCGTGCAGACCCTCATGAAGACGCCCTCGCAGCCGGGCAGGCAGGGTGTCCATCGTTCCAATATAACCCTGTGTGCAACGGTATTTTCATTGCGGCCCGCAATATGGGTGCGGCTTGACTCTTTCTTAAGTGTAGTGCAGTACCCCCGCTGTTGGAGGTATGCCTGAAGCTTATTTGAGCTTTTTTTGAGGGCAAGGCGGTCAAATAGCTCAACCGTATTGTCCCTTCCCCTGCCTTGTTGCCCTGAGGAGCCGCACGATGAAACAGCTCACCCCGTACACCCTCTGCATCACCCTTCTGCTTGCATCCTGCGGTCAGGGTACGCCCCAGACCTCGGTACCAGGCACGACCCCAGCAGCCAGCCTTTCCGGTTCACTCTCGGCCCAGGGCAATAGCCTGAGTGCCTGCCAGGCGATGTATGCCGCCGCCCCAAATCGGGTCCAGGTAGACAACGCCATGCGTTTTGGCGAAGTCGCCACGTTGATCCTGTCCTTCGTGGACGACGCCAGCAAGGGCCGGGCCATTACCTGGATGGATTCGAACCTGGCAGTGGATCCGGGCAATGGATTGGGGGCGCTGACCCACCTGCCCATGGTGGCCGTACGGACCATGGTGACCCCTGAACTGATCCAGGACCTGGAACAGAATCTTCCTGGTCTGCTGTCGATCTATCAGGACGCACCCCTGCGCTACAGCCTGGCCGAAAGCGTCTCGTTCATTGGTGCAGATACGGCCCAGAGCACTTACAGCGTCAGCGGCAAGGGCGTCGGTGTGGCCATTATTGATTCCGGTGTGGACGGCACGCACGCCGACCTTGACCACGTGGCGAAAAACGTCAAACTGGTCGGCTCCGTGACCAACTCCCCCGTCGGTGGTGCGGTGCACGTTGATCTGGTCAATACCGACACCAGCAGTGGGCACGGGACCCACGTCGCCAGCACCATAGGCGGCAGCGGCGAGGCGTCGGCTGGCAGTACCCACATCCGCCGTGGCGTGGCGCCGGGGGCCACCCTGGTGGGCGTCGGTGCTGGAGACGGGCTGAGCATCCTGTACGCCCTGCAGGGCTTTGATTACGTGATGCGCCCCGAAGTCCGCCAGAACCATAACGTGCGGATCATCAGCAATTCCTGGGGAACAAGCGGCAAGTTCGCTCCGTACAACCCCATCAATCTGGCCTCGAAGCGCGCCTACGACGCTGGAATGATTGTGGTCTTCGCAGCGGGCAACGAAGGCCCGAACGCCGATACCCTGAATCCCTATTCAGCCAGTCCCTGCGTGATCAGCGTGGCAGCGGGCGACAAGAAGGGCGCACTGGCAAGCTTCAGCAGCCGGGGAGTTGCAGGGGACGCCAACGTTCACCCCGACGTGACCGCACCGGGCGTGAAGATCAGTGCTGCGCGGGCGACCACCGGCGTCGCGGCCACCACCTTGCCTGACCTGGACAACGCCCAGTACTCCACGATCAGTGGTACCAGCATGGCCACCCCGCATATCAGTGGCGTCATCGCCCTGATGCTGGAGG
Organism: Deinococcus deserti VCD115; assembly: GCF_000020685.1. NCBI lineage: Bacteria > Thermotogati > Deinococcota > Deinococci > Deinococcales > Deinococcaceae > Deinococcus > Deinococcus deserti. Next base: position 303,185 of record NC_012529.1, read on the forward strand.
CCAATCCAGGCCTGAATCTCGACACGGTGCTGAATGTGTTCAAAAAGACCAGCCGTGAGATGTACAGCGCCAGTTCCGGCACCACCACGCGGCGCGAGCAATGGGAAGTCGGCTACGGTTACGTCGACGCTCACGCTGCGGTCCGCGAAGCCGCACGGCTGAACCCCAAGCGCACCACGGTCGAGACCACCGTTTTGCCAGGCTGGAGCAGCAGCGTCAGCCCGGCCGCATGCGTCCCTGGGGCGAACTGTGCGGTGAATGCCAGCGACAAACACGCCGTCAGTGTTCCCGCGGGAAGCAGCGCGCTGAGGGTGGCCACCGAGTGGGGCAACGCCGTGTATGACCTTGATCTGTATGTCTATGATCCGGCAGGTCAGCTGATGGCTTCCAGTGCCCAGGGCGTCAGTACGGGTGAGGCCGTCACCGTGTCCAACCCGGTGGCTGGAACCTGGACCGTGGAGCTGAGGGGTTATCTGAATGCTGCGACGACCTACTCAGGCACGGCTGAAGTCGACAAAGTCGTCGTACTGAAGTAAGAAGGCACATGACCCAGGGCCCTGCCGGACGAGGCAGGGCCTTCTGTGTTGAGGATGCCCTAGCCTGGGCTCATCATGGCGTGGGGGTCAGGGCTTGTAAGGTGAGACCAGATCTATGCGGCCCAGCCAGCTGAGACTGCTCCGCATCCTGTATCACCGTTGTGCCAGGAGGCTCCATGACCATAGTTCTGTTTTCTCCCGCTTTTCGTTCTGTCCCGGCAAAAGCCGCCGCCGGGCCGTTGAAGAGATGCTGGCCCCTTGAAAGCGAGGCACCCAATGACTCCTAACCACGCGCCGGGAAAGCACCTCTCGGGTCCCGTAGGTTCCATCAGCGCTGAATCCTGGGGCCTGTCCCCCGAAGGCCGCGAGATCACGCTGTTTACCCTGCGCACACCGGACCAGACCGAAGCAGCCATCATGGACTACGGAGGTGTGCTGGTCCGCCTGCTGCTCCCTGACAGATCGGGCCGCCTTGAAGATGTAGTGCTTGGCCATGATCAGGCAGCCCCGTATTTCAGCCGGGATCAGTCGCCCTATTTCGGGGCCCTGATCGGCCGGTACGGCAACCGGATTGCTCAGGGACGCTTCACGCTGGACGGCGAGACCTACAGTCTGGGATGCAACGACGGCCCAAACGCACTGCATGGCGGCGAGGGGGGTTTCGACCACCGTCACTGGCACGGAGAAATGCGGCTCGCAGACAGTGGGCCAGCGCTTGACCTCACTTACAGCAGCCCCGCAGGAGAGGAAGGTTACCCGGGCCGCCTGGACGTCCGCGTCACGTACACGCTGGGCCTCCCCGGGCAGCTGGAAATTGCCTATCACGCCCAGTGCGACGCCCCCACCATCGTTAACCTGACTCAGCACAGTTACTGGAATCTGGCGGGCAATGCCAGGCGGGACATTCTGGAGCATGAGCTGCAGATCGAGGCTGATGCCATGACGCCGGTCAGCGAGCAACTTATTCCCACAGGCGTCGTGCAGCCTGTGGAGGGCACGCCCTTCGATTTCCGTGAGTGGCGGCGCCTGGGCGACGTCCTGCGTGAGCATGGGCACGAGCAGCAGCTCCGGCAGGCCAAAGGATACGACCATAACTTTGTGCTGCGTGAGGGCCCGGGAATGCACCTGGCTGCCCAGTTGCGCGAACCGCACTCGGGCCGGTGCCTGGTCGTCACCACAACGGAACCGGGACTGCAGGTGTATACCGGCAATTATCTGGACGGGATCCGGGGCAAAGGGGGTCAGGTGTACAACCAGCACTGGGGGATCTGCCTGGAAACCCAGCATTTCCCGGATTCTCCAAATCAGCCTCACTTTCCATCCACCGTACTTCGTCCGGGCGAGACCTACACATCGCACACCTGCTATGCCTTTACGTTCTACGACGCAGAGCCTCTGGGCTGAATGGTCGCCACTGGGGCGTCAGCTCCGGCAAGTCGTATCCCCGTCCACGTTGTTCCTGAGCCCGTACCTGGGCTTTAAGCCGATGCAGGGCGCTCTATGTTTCCTCTGTGCCCCGGGAGTCCAGCCATGAAAAGAGCCGTTCAGCCATGACCACCTCTCCCCTCCCCTTTTACGTCGAGCACCTTCAGAAGCCTGATGGGCGCGGCCTGACCCTGTATGGGCTGCAACCTGTACACCTCGACTCTGAGGTACCAAGCCCAAGTCCAGATCCAGTAGACGCCCGGCCAGTCATGCGCTGGCACCCCCTGCGCGGTGAATGGGTCATGTACGCAGCGCACCGGCTGGGACGAACCTTCCTTCCGCCTCCTGAATACAATCCTCTGGCGCCCACCTCTGACCCGGCGCATCCCACAGAACTGCCGCGCGGCACCTATGACATCGCCGTGTTTGACAACCGCTTTCCGAGTCTGACGCTGGAAGCGCCGTCACCGCCCACTCCTGCACATTCCCTGAATACGGAGCAGCGGGCTGCGACCGGCAAGTGTGAGGTGGTCGTCTTCAGTCAGAATGCCAGCGGCCGCCTGGCGGACCTGAGCGACGACCAGATGGCCCTGCTGCTCGGGGTATGGGCAGACCGCACCAGCGTGCTCGCCGCGACCGGCAAGATTCGCTCCGTGCTGGCCTTCGAGAACCGTGGCGTGGAGGTGGGTGTCACACTGCACCATCCGCACGGACAGATTTACGCCTATGATCACGTGCCGCCGGTCCAGGCGACCATTCTTGCGCAGGCCCAGAAACATCGGGCTGAATCCGGCGAGCCCTGGCTGGAAACCTTTGTGAAGGCAGAGCGCGACAGCGCGGTCCGGGTTATCCGGGACGAGGGCCTAAGCCTCAGTGTCGTGCCACCTTTTGCCCGCTATACCTATGAGACCTGGGTGGTCCCCGCCCGGCCGGTAGGGCTGCTCAGTGATCTTGATGACGCCGAAAGAATGGCCTTCGCCCGGGTCCTCAAAGACGCCCTACAGCGTCTTGACGGCCTGTTTGGGGCCCGCATGCCGTATCTGATGACCGTTCATCAGGCACCGGTTGGCGACGCAGCGGTCCCGGATTTTCCGCTACACATAGAGATCTACCCGTATCTACGCGCGCCTGGGCGGCTGAAATTCCTGGCAGGCACCGAGCAGGGCGCCGGAGAATTCGCCAACGACAAATTCCCGGAAGTGGCGGCTCAGGAGCTCAGGGAGGTACAAGTTGAAAACCTTTGAAGACGTCTACGGTCAGCCGTCTGACATTACGGCTGTCGCCCCCGGCCGGGTCAATCTGCTGGGCGAGCACACTGATTATCAGGGCGGGTTCGTCCTGCCGACGGCCATCACACGCACCACCACCGTGCAGCTGAGCCGCAACGGTACCCAGCAGCACCGGGTGTACGCCGCTGACCTGGACGAGTATTCCACCTTCGATGTGGGCCAGAATGCTCCCGAGGAGTTTGCCCGGTACGTGGCGGGTGCGCTGGCCCTGAGCGGGGTCAGAGAAGGCCTGAACCTGCATATTACGTCCACCATTCCCATGGGCGCCGGGCTCAGCAGCAGTGCAGCCCTGGAGGTTGCTACTCTGCGGGGCCTGCGGGATCTGGGCCTGCTGGTGTCGGATGACGTGCAGATCGCACTGACTGCCCAACGTGTTGAACACGAATTCGTGGGCGTGCAATGCGGGATCATGGACCAGATGGCCAGCAGTCTGGCCGACTCCCGTTCTTTGCTCTACCTGGACACCCGCAGCCTGGACCGCGAACTGCGGCCTCTGCCGGCAGGATCGGAGGTTCTGGTTCTGGACTCTGGGGTTCCCCGGCGCCTGGCAGAAAGTGGGTACAACGAACGCCGGGCACAAGTCGAAGAAGCCTCACGCCTGCTGGGCGTCAAGGAATTGCGCGACGTTCAAAACGTTGCCGACGTAGAGACCCTGCCCAGCCCACTGCGGGAGCGGGCACGCCACGTGGTCAGTGAGAATCAGCGGGTTCAGCAGGCGGTGCAGCCCGGAATAGGTGCCGCTGAGTTTGGTGCGCTCATGAATGCGTCTCACGCCAGTCTGCGCGACGACTATGCCGTGAGCCATCCTGACGTCGATTCCCTGGTCGAGCTTCTTCAGGCGCATACAGATGTGTACGGTGCCCGCATGACAGGAGCTGGATTCGGCGGGGCGGTTGTCGCGCTTGTCCGGTCTGGTACAGCTGTATCCGTAGCAGATGAAATCATTGGAACGTGGTCTGGTCAGGCCCGAAGGGTTGTGCCCTAAAGAAAGTGTTCCCGAGAATTCTCGTTAGAAGTCATCCCAAAATCGGGCACGATGGGAAGCTGTAGATCAGTTGGCGCATGTCTTCTGGCCCATTCGTTTCAGATAATTAGGTATGTCGAACTCCACGTGGGTGTGCTTCCAGGACAGGCTCACCACCCGCCAGGAGGACGATCAAAGCGCCCCAAAATGCAGAAAATGCGGCCAGGCAATGGCATACATGGGTCGAGGATTCCGAGTACCTCGGCGGCACAACGATAAGGAGTGGGCAAAAGTACAGGCCATTCGCGCGGCAGGTTTCACCTTCCCCCATAGTTCGAGCTACGAGTATCCTCAGCACCTACGAGAGCTGCCAGAACTGCTCTCACAACGCGAAATGCGCCTGGATCGAACTCGTCCTAAGCGGGTTGAGGTACGGAAGCTTCTGGCCCGGCGGAAATAGCGGACTGGATCAGAGGCAACGTTGAAGGCGCCGCAAGAGCACGACCATCATGCCGAGTTGCACCATCCCGAAAAAGTTCCCGTCATGCTGTTTCCAACGGACCACGAGGCGGCGGAAATTCTGAAGCCATGCGAAGAGCCGTTCGATCCGCCAGCGCCGCTTATATCTTCGGAGGGCCCGGCCATCCTGCGTCTTAGCCCGATTACGGCGGTTGGGCGCAATCATTTCGATACCCTGAGCCGCAAGCTCGACGTCCAGCTGATCACTGTCATAGGCGCGGTCGCCGATCAATCGTTGTGGGAGATCGAAACCGAAGGAGGCGTCCAGCGTGTCATGGACCAGCGTGACTTCGTGTGGACTGGCGCTGGCGGTGTGGACGGCAATCGGAAGGCCGTTCGCGTCGGTGATCGCCATGATTTTGGTGCCTTTACCGCGCTTGGTCTTGCCGACCTCGAGGCCCCCTTTTTCGCGCTGACAAACGTCGCGTCGATGTAACAGTCGCTAAGGTTGAATTGCCCTTGGTCGGCAAGCTGCTCGTACAAGGCCTGGAGGACACGGTCAAGCACACCGGAGGAAATCCATTCCTGGAAGCGGCGGTGACAGGTGGAGCGCGATGGGTAGCGTGCAGGTAAGTCCTTCCAAGGCGCACCAGTCCGAAGAATCCACAAAATCCCGTTGAGGATCGGTCGACTTGACGTGCGGGGACGACCTTTACCATCGGTGCGGCGCGGCGGATCGGAGAAGAAGGGGGCAACGAGATCCCACTGTTGATCGGTCAACTCCACGGCGTCATGCTGCTGAACCCGCATGAGCACAGGAAGAGCGAGCATGGCAGGATGAGGGGCAATGGGCTTCCGATCTGTCGTCTTTGGCCACATCCATACCCTGGACAATCAGGCTCACGAAGCCAACAGGCAGGCCCTCCAGGCATTTCCATATGACGAGCTCTACCCGTTCCCGAACATCTTCCACATCGAGAGCGCACCCCGCTACAAAGCGCCTTCGATCATTTTTGGAGGCACCTTCAAGCAAGTGGAGGATGATTGGCACACCTGGTTTGATCGTTTTGCCGCCCTGCTCTCCACGCTGGAGGCCATCGAGGCAAATGTCATTCTGGATTGTTGGTTGGGGCGGTACGCCTGGACACTGGCACCGGAGGTTCTGGCCCAGGGGGGTTCGGTAACCGCAGCTCTGGACGAGAGAGGCACGCTGACGGGTGAACGGTGGTGCATTATTCAGGCCCCGGCGATCTCAGACGATCTTCAGGATCAATTGGCGCCTGCTGGTATCCTCATCATCATCAACCCGGCTCAAATCTACGGGTATTGAGGGACGTGTCGCAAACGGTAGTCGGTCATCACCCCGTTTTTGGGATGGCTTGTAGGGCTGCCGGTCTTTAGAGGCCTGCAGCCCGCTTTTGGCCTGTGAGTGCTGCTCTGATTGGTTATGACGCTTCGAAATAAAGATGAAGGCATCACTGGTAATAATGCGGCTGGTTGCGCTACCTCCCAGGCTAATAGAGCTGCTTTTCAAGAAGCGCGTGTTCCTACACGGCAGAGGAAAATGCACTCTATGCATTCTCAAACAGCTTTCCAACAGGTGCAGTCAGTGCTGAGAGGAACGATCTTGTTGAAAACCAGAGGCTAAATAATGGGCCGTCAACTATGATCTGTCACCTTGTCTGAGATCGCAGGCGTGTTTGTCGAACCTGCAAATCTCACATCCAGCTTGACGAGTTTTAAAGAGGAACACTTGTGGTCCAGAGTTCAAAGGAGCACTGCCCATCCCGCCATTCCGGCAGACCATCCTGCAGCACATAACCCCGGTCCTCCGGCCCATTCGAGACATCAACAGCTGCTGGCGGAATCCAAGGCAATTGTGGAGCCCCCTGTCTGCCAGGCGTGAGGCTCAGCGGATGATATACGCTCCGGTTATCTATCCGCGTTCTGGAGATCCGACATGTATCAGGTTGCCTTCCCTCTCAGAAAGGTTTTCAGTCACCTCTTCCGCACCCTGTTGGACGCAGGAGAGGACATCTGCCGAGTGATTGTTCAGCAACGTCCTCCACTGCCAAAAGGTTGTGAAGCACGGGCACATCCGTCAGGGTCAGAAGGTCAACGAGTCGTGCGCGAAGTCGAGTCAGGGTACTTTCGGGCTCCTGATCAGGTTCAATCTGACTTTGTCGAGTGACCGGATGCCACAGCATCGTGATGAGAAAGCGGCGATGTATCCCGTGACGGGAGTCGGTCAAAGGCATAAGCTGACAGGTTCCAGAGCCAACCCCTATCCCTTCTGCCCCGTGGATGGCCCATGAAAAGACCTGCCGCCCAACGAAATTTGGCAGGCTTTCAACATTTGGCCTCAGATCATTGGACAGGGTGTGCAGACAAGCACGAATGGCTTCTCGCTACCTTTGAGCAAGGTGTTTCAGTTGAGTATCCTCAGGCAGGCACGTGATGGTGTCATCAGCCCATGCGGGTGCGGGGCACCACACCGAGGAAATGTCAGGCAGCAGGTCACGAGTATGCCGCCGCGACTTGTAGACCGCGCTCTGGGTCTTCTCACACACAACTGTACCCAGCGGTGTGAAGATATCAACTCAATCTCTGACAGGCCAAAATTATCTGCCAAATGAGTCTTCCCTTACATTAATCCGGCATCTTAGCTTCACCGGCTGTTTGTGAACATTTGTGGTCCTGACTGGAACCGCTCAAGATGTCTTGATCTGGGTCAAGCCCGGGTACCAAGTTGCTTCGCCACACTCACGCGGAGAGGAGAACTTATGTCAAACGATGAAAAACTGCAGAACGTCCATGCCGAAACCGCCTCGACCGAAAACATGCCTGAGGAGGCACCCGGAGAGACGCAGTCCGTTCAGCCGGGGATCGAATCCGAAATGAGCTTGACGCCCGTCGTCATCCGGGATGACTACCGTGGCAGCGACAAACTGAAGGGGAAGGTCGCCCTTATCACCGGAGGTGACAGTGGCATCGGCCGGGCAGTAGCAGTGCACTTTGCCCGTGAGGGAGCCGACGTAGCCATCCTCTACTTGAATGAGGAACAGGACGCCCAGGAGACACTGGCTATGGTGCAGGAGGAAGGGCGCCGCGGTGTACTGATCGCTGGAGATATTGGTGACGTCGAATTCTGCAAACAGGCTGTCCAGCAGACGGTCAAGGAACTTGGTGGGCTTGATATTCTCGTGAACAACGCCGCAGAGCAGCATCCCCAGGACAGCATCAGCGATATCACCCCTGAACAGTTGGAGCGGACTTTCCGGACCAACATTTTTGCCATGTTCTACCTGACACAGGCCGCGATGCCACACCTGAAACCCGGCTCTACGATTATCAACACGACGTCTGTGACTGCCTACAAAGGCAGCCCCCAATTGCTCGACTACTCAAGCACCAAAGGAGCCATAGTCGCGTTCACACGCAGTCTCAGCCAGAACCTTGCTGAGCAGGGCATTCGTGTGAACGCGGTAGCACCCGGTCCCATCTGGACACCATTGATTCCAGCCACCTTCGACGCTGAGCGGGTTGCTGCCCATGGTCAGAGTACGCCGCTGAAGCGTCCTGGGCAGCCAGCTGAAGTTGCCCCGTCCTTTGTATTCCTTGCTTCGGACGACAGTAGCTATATCAGCGGGCAGGTACTGCATCCCAACGGTGGAGAGGTCGTCAACGGCTGAGCGGAGAATTTAGCAGGCGGACCTCCACTAATAGAGGTCCGCCTTTTGCGCGCTGTGCCTTTGCCCTCTCACCCGTGAACATGGCAGCTGATCTGGCAGAATTTCCTGAGGCAGGCTACTGATGCCCTCACGTAGACCGCACCCCTACTTCAGCCCTACCCTGTCATCGGAACAGTAATCAGGTCACGTCTTCACGTGAAGACGAGACCTGAGCAGGCTCGAGCGTGGTTGGCTTTGGCTCAGATGCCTTGCAGGATCTGCAGCCGCGTCAGTCAACGTTGTGGCTTCCTCTCGCAACGCTCCTGCCACGTTTCGGCAGCAAGATGGGGCACGATGAGATGCATTTCAGCAGCCATTTGATCTTCTTCCCATGTCTTCCAGTCATACGTATCTCGGCGGATGCGACGCGTCATAGGCCCTGCTATCGTCGCGCCGTATGACGCCACACACTCTCGTCCTGTACAGCGCGCAAGAAACACCGGAGGATGCCCGCGTCGATCAGGTCCTGCTGTCACTTGTTCCTCCTGGCGCGCGCGTCAAATTCGTTCCATCGTCAGGCGACCCGGACCGCTCCTGGTTCCGTGCGAAACAAGCGTACTATGCACGGCTCGGCCTGACCCTCGACCCGTACACCCGTATCGACCGTGCGCTCGACCGTGCAGCGTGGCGCGCGCTGCTCTCGTGCGACGCTATCCACTTTTCCGGGGGAAACACGTATTACTTCGTCGCGTGGCTGCGGCGTCACTCCCTGCAAAATGACCTGCGTGCGTGGGTTGCCAACGGAGGCGTCTACGTCGGGATCAGTGCCGGCGCGATCCTCAGCACGCCGCACATAGGCACCACGCACCTCGGCGCATACGCCGATAATCCGGTCAACGACGACCCCACCGGGTTAAACCTCGTGAACTTCGCGTTTCAGCCGCACTTCGATGGTACACCAGGTCTTTTGCACGAACTCTCGCGCTTTGCAGCTCAGCACGCGCTGCCCGTATATGCCTGTCCGGACGGGTCAGGCGTGGTCGTTCAGAACCAGGAGGTCACATGCATCGGCGAGGTCATACGCCTTGACCCTTGACGTGTTGACTCTGTGAATGCGTCGAACCATCTGAGTATGATCTGTCCCCGTGACCCTTGCCGACGCTGCGCCAGCGGGCGGACCACATGACGCGCTAACCCCTACCCCCGGTTGCTGGCCTGCCTGAGTGACGCGGAACGAACCCGCATGTGCGTGCCGCACTGTACGTCCGTGGTTACGCTCAACATAATCTTTACCAGTACGCGTCACCCTGGGTGTCTAGGACATTTTTGTCGGATGGTCGAAAGAGCAATACAGCCACACTGAAGCAACAGGTGTATAGCCTGCGCAACTTGCCGACCAACAATCTCACAGTCCTGGCTGTTGACCAGCGATTGCAGGACAGCGACTGGCTCACGTTCCTGACGAAACACAACATTCAGCGCTTTATCGCTGCCGGTTGGACACCACAAAGACCAACCTGCAGGTGAAAGTCACCTTATGGCCTGTACAAACAGATTGTATGGCCAGGATCCTGGAGAGAGGTCGTCCGGAGGGGAACGAAATGCATGTGATCATACCGATCATGGAGATGACTTCGCAGAACACCTATCACATGATTTGGCACGCACGAGATATACCACCACGCCGCATCTGGGAAAAACGCTGCTTCTCCGCGTCGATGTCATAGAGCCTGGGTTCAGAGTAAAGCCACATCACCACAACGTACCGCCATGAACCCGTTCGGCCTACTCTGCCTAGCTGTCGTCTCCTCTTTTCGGATGGAGATATAGAAAAACACGCTACAGCCAATGGGCGTAGAAAATCGTGGGCGCCGAGCGGTCAATGTTTTCCGTTACGGCAGGAGGTTGATGACGTCTGCCCAAGTTCAGACCTGGACCTCCCTTATCTTTGACCAGTACCTCAAAGCGCATTCAGGTAAAGTTGTGATTTTCGTGGAGTATTTGGCCGCCGCATCAAGCGAGAGCGTACTGTTGTTCCCAGCTGAGCAAATCCCCCTCGATGACATCCTTCACGCCATGCCTACGGAGTATATGGATGAGTTGTGCGCGGTGATGCATGGAATGCGTAATGACGTGCGCAATTGCCCCACCAAATGTCTTCTGGCGATGTGGCTCGTCGAGAACGTCTACCCATGTGTCGTCGAAACGCCCTTCAGCCTGGATACGCTGCGCAAGGATGGCGAGATCATGGCTGGCCTGCGTCAGGCGGTCTGAAAGGCCGTCAAGTGTACGCCAGTAACCGGCTGGCTCAGGGTGCTCGCGGAAGAGGCCACCATTCATCAGGTCCACCCAGGTTTCCATGTTGTCGATGATGTGCTCCAGCGTAGCGCGCACTGTCCGCCAGCCAAGGTCGAACTCCTGATCAAGTTGCTTCTCCGTCAGGGCACGACTCTGCTGCAGCAGGCACGCAGTCGTCCAGGCGTCGTGCCCCAAAAGGCGGTCGAGGAGATTCATAGCCGCAATGTATCCGCCTGGAGGTTGCCTCACGTGTCCAGCAGGAATTCACGTGATGCGGCCAATCCCTCTGAATCAAGAATGTCCAGTGCTGAGAAATGAGACACTCAGCAGCTTGAACAGTCAGCACCTGCACAAGCCTCCGGACATGACGTCATAGGGTGACGAATCCAGGGCTCATAATATAGAAACCGTATTCATGCGTCAGGCATGGTGGTTCCAAGGTTGTCTCAACACGCACGGCCCAACTGGTGTGGGGAGGAGAAGAGGTCGCT